>DASYNU010000287.1:0-74733 GCA_036008345.1 Bryobacteraceae bacterium | reverse complement strand
TGGCGCACGCACTCTTGCGTGCTGCGCCGAGACTCTCCAGAAACCTCGGCGCAAGCCCTTGGAAACACAGGGGCGGCTGCGCCGAAGTTTCTGCCGCTAGAGACGTTCCCCACAGGGACCGTCCGTTGCTCATCTCGGCGTCAGGCGGACATCGACACGAGTGTCGATGCTGCACGCAAAAGTGCGTGCGCCACGAGGCGTCTTCAACGGAGCCGGTGCTATTTCGCCTTCCACGGATCATACGTGCCCACGCTCCAAACATGTCCCTCCGGATCGCGGCAAGTAAAATCCCGCCCACCGTAGCCTTGATCTCGGATTTCCAGAACGATCTCGGCACCCGACTCCTTCACGCGCTTGTACACCACATCCGCGTCAGCCACCACCAAGTATTCGCTCCGAGTCTCCATCCCTCCGATCTCGTCGGGTTGCGTCATATATCGTGTGGACTCGTTATTCCTGATCGAACCCAGCATGATCATCCCGCCTCCCAGCGTCAATTCGGCGTGCTGAATGCTCCCATCCGCCCCAGGATACACGGCATGCCGCGCAAAGCCCAGGACGTTGCATAACCACTCAATAGCCGTGGGCGCATTGCGATAACGCAGCCCGCAAATCACAGAACTTCGTGTTTGGTTGTTCTCAGACATACCGCAAGTATGTCAAAGCAGCGGCGAGATGTATTGTAAAAATCCGAAGTGCTAAGCGGCCGTCTTTTCCAGCGCCAGCTCGGCCTGTTCCCTCTGCCACCGGAGCCGCCCTTGCCACTCCTGGTAGAGCGTGCTGAACCCAGCCCAATAATACCCAACCACGAAAAGCAGCAGAAACGGTACGGCCGCGAAGTTCCAGGTCTGGATCGCAAATGCCACCATATACACAAAGTAGCTGCCCACCGCCAGTTCTGCGTACGGGAGCCATCCGCTGCGGCGGCGATAGCGCGCGTGCTCGATCTTCACCTTGCTGTCGCCCAGCGCGTATTTGGGAGTGCGCGCGAAATCGCTCTTTATTCCGAAGATGGCCTCCAGAACCGCCTTGGTGTTGATCACCGTCAATGCAATCCCGGCCGCCATCAAGGCCGGCATCAACAACAGCGACCGCATCCAGGTTCTGGGATAGAGCTGTTGCTGGGCTACCAGATAGAATGCTGAAATCGACCAGAAAGACGCTATGATCAGCGGCATATCGATGGTCAACATCTGGAACCACCCCATGTAAAACCGTACGATCATAACCGGCAGCATCAGCCCTGACACAATCAGCATCAGAGGATAAGAGATATTGGGGGTCAGGTGAAAAAATGCTTCCAGTTTCACACGTAACGGAACCTTCGCGCGAAAAATCTGAGGCAGCAACTTGATAGCAACCTGCGTGAGCCCTTTGGCCCAGCGGGATTGCTGTACCTGGAATCCATATGTGTCCACCGGCAGCTCGGAGGGACAGTCAATGCTCGGAACATACACGAAGCGCCAGCCCTTGAGTTGCGCCCGGTAGCTCAAATCGGAATCTTCCGTCAACGTGTCGTGCTGCCAGCCGCCCGCGTCTTCAATCATCGTGGCGCGCAAGATCCCGGCCGTCCCGTTGAAATTGAAAAACAGCCCGCCGCCGCAGCGCGCGCCATGTTCAATCACAAAGTGACCGTCCAAAAGCATGGCTTCTACTTCAGTCAGCAAGCTGTAATACCGGTTCAGATAACTCCAGCGCGTCTGCACCACTCCCACACCCGGATCGGCGAAGTAATGCACTGTGCGCGTCAGAAAATCGCGTGGCGGAATAAAATCGGCGTCAAAAACCGCGATCAGCTCGCCCGTCGCCGAGCGCATCCCCTCCTGCAGCGCCCCTGCCTTGAAGCCGTGACGGTTGGTGCGATGCAAGTATTCTATTGGCACGCCAGCCGCTTGATATTCGCGAACCAGGTCTTCGGTGAAAGCATGCGTGTCGTCGTTAGAATCGTCCAGCACCTGAATCTGCAACAGGTCTTTCGGATACTCCATCTTGCTCACTTCTTCCAGCAACCTCTCCACCACGTAGCGTTCGTTATAGATCGGGAGCTGAACCGTTACCTTGGGAAGCTGATCAAAGTCGAATGGCGGCGCCGCCAGGATGTTCTTCTTGTGCTTCATGTAACGGCGGATCATCTCGTAGCGGTGGCAGCCATACACGGAAAGAATAACCAGCAGCAGAAAATATGGAACCAGCAGCGCCCAGTCGAAAAACTCCAGACGATGCACGCCTGCGAAAGTATCATCAAAAAACGAATGTACGAACTGATTCGTTGATGATGCCAGCAGAAAAGCGGGAGAACCTGTTAATGTCATGGAAGCAGCCCAACGAACGTAGGACGTTGAATCCGATAAGACTGCTACAGTTCGTCCCTCATATTTTACCGCATTGCGGCGTGGCCAGGTCGGTAACCTGCCGCCGATTGCCAACCGGCGCCGGTTCGAGCGGATTGACAACCCGCTGCAGGATGTCATCCCAATGCCACTTAGTTTTCTGTTGTTAGGATCGGGACCGTGGTGGGGCAGGGCCATGCCCTGCCAGGTGGGTCATGAGCCGGTTGTCGCAAACGGTGGACGAACCAATGGTTTACCGCGTGCCGGAAAGTCACTTCCTCGATATCTCGGCAGGGCATGGCCCTGCCCACCCGGCCTCAATCTCGGTTCCGGCCAAAATAAGTGACCTAGGATGGCATCCTGCCCAGGTATTCTTCCTAGTTGTTCTGATCAATCCTTAGTTCTTCCAGCTATCAACATCGGCGCCCTTCGGCGCCATAGCTCGCATGTGTGCGGCGAAGATCGGCAGGTAATACGCAAACAGGTTGACCCCTTCCGGGACCTTTCCGGCATAACAATGCGGTTCGTTGTTGCCGAATTCGAAGGAACCGCCGTAGTAGGGGCCCTTGCCTGGAAGCTTGGTGCTTTCCAAGAAAGTTTCCAATCGATGCGACGCGGCGTCCAGATAGAACGTATCCTTGGTTCCCATCGTCACGTGCAGCTTGCCGATCAACTTGGGTCCCAGGCGCTCCCAATCCCTTTGTAACAGGGCCGTCAGATCGAAGTGCTCCTCCCAGTATTTCGCAGTTTCAGGATCGATAACGCCCGTTTCGGCATCCCACAGCTTGGCGGGATAGCCATCCTGGCCTGCCGGACCGAAGGTGGCGTGAAACGCATCCATCTGTCCTCCGGATCGGCCTCGCGTGCCTAGCGCGGCTTCTTCGAAACTGAACTCTTCCATCGTCGCCAGAACGTGATCGTTCGGCAACCGGCCCAGGGGCTTCGGTATGCGAGCGAACGGGCCCTCATCATAATAGGCATTCTTGTCGCTATATACGTTCACTAACTGGAATGCATGGAAATCCACCGGGTCCGGGCAGAACCCCCACGCTCCCCCGAAGTAGTCGGGATAGAAGATCTGTTGCGCCAGCGTCATCCAGCCGCCTGTGGATCCGCCGAATACAACGCGCGCCCACGGCTCCCCGATCGCCCGAAACTCCCGCTCCACCACTGGGTACAGCTCCTCGGTCAAAGCGTCTCCGTACGGACCCATGTTGGCCGTATTCACGCCGTAGGAGTCGTCATAGTATGGCGTCGGGTGCTGCGTCACCACGATCAGCATTCGCGGCAACCGGCCGGAGGTCCAATCCTGGTAGAACTGATACGCAATTTCCGCCGAATGCCGCGCGCCGCCTTTCAGGTCGGGCGTGGGTGGGGTCTCGCGGAATCTGAAAAAGTCGCCCCCGAAATGGCCTTGCATGAAAGCTACTGGATAGCGCTGCCGGGGATGCTCGTCAAATCCTTCCGGAACCAGAATCAGCGCACTCACGTGCATGGGCCGGCCCCAGAACTTCGTGAGTAGCTTGCTCTCTATGTTGACCCGCCGGACATACTTCGTATCCTTCGGCGGCGTGATCGGCGGAATTACTTCCGTCAAGCTGATGGCGGCCTGGGTGTCCGCACCAATCTCGACGCGCTGCGGCTTGCTGTAAAGATTGCCCGGCGAGATGTTCCACCGCTGGCCCTCGCCTTGATCCATATGCAGCTTCACCAGGTGTCCGTCAGCTCGGTGGAATGTTTCATAAACGTTTAGCACCGCCTGGATGTTATATGTTCCAGGCGGAAGATCGCGCAGGCTTCGCAACGGGCTGCCTAAGACATCGTGGTCCAGATGCACCGGTTCTCCAGGCTTCCAATCATTCACGTCCATGCCGAAGACCTGCTGAGTACTCAGGCCGAAGCCGATCTGAAGCCGCGGCTCGCCTTCCAGGTTCTTGGATATGGCGACTAGCAGCCGGCCGTCCACCGAGGAGGGCCTGGCGGAAGATGGGAACCGTACTTCAAAATCAGGCGCAGCCGCGAGAGACGTACCCAGAAGCGCGAGATAGATCGCGAATCGCATAGCGCACATTGTAGCAGCGTGGGGCAGGATGGCATCCCAATGCCACTTAGTTTTCCCTGTGTAGGATCGGCGGTGGGGCAGGGCCATGCCCTGCCAAGTGGGGTCATGAGCCGGTTGTCGCAAACGGTGGACGAAGCCGGAAAGTCACTTCCTCGAGATCTCGGCAGGGCATGGCCCTGCCCCACCAGGCAAAACATTGGGATGGCATCCTGCAGCGGGTTGGCAACCAGCTCCACAGGTACAATAGGATTTCCGTGCGAACCCTCACCCTCCTGTTTCTTGCCACGCTTCTCCCTGCGCAGGACCACGCGCAATTCACCTGGCAAGGCGAAGTGGACGGCGTCGACGTCCTCTATCTACACGCCGATCGACTAAACGTTCAAGTCAAGGAGGGCGCACCCGTCGCCCGCCAGCAATATCATTTTTATGACCGGCTTCCAGAATCCCGCCAGGACACCCGGCTAGAAGTGCGGGAAGGCCGCGGATTCGTCCACATCATCGACCAGCCGAGGATCGAGAATCAGTACACGCTCGCCGTTTCCGTTGAGGACCGCCAGCCCGGCAGCTCATTCTATTCCATTGCCCTTTATTGGGATGCGTCCAACCAAGCCTTCGAGCGCGGCAACAAGACGGACAAATTGGTCTGGAGCGGCCGGGTGGACGAACAGGCCATCATTAGTTGCCAAGACAAAACCTGCACGTCCAAGGCAGACCGCGGCGCGCCTGTAGCCGAAGAGCGCTTCAAGTTTTCCCGGCCCCTGCCTCATCGCGATGTCGAGGTGACGCTCGATGACCACGCAGGCCGCGGCGACATCCGATTGGTGGAACAGCCACGCGAGCGCAATAACTACACGGCTCGGGTATCCATTCGCGACCCGCAAAACGGCTCCGGCGAATACTCCTTTACTTTGGCCTGGAAGCGAACCTCCGGCAAAGAGCCGCTGCCGGTGGAAGAAGCCACGCGTGGCCTGCTCTGGTCAGCCGTTGTGGAGGGCCGCGCGCGAGTCACCGTCAAGGGCAGCTCTTCCATTTCGGAAACAATCCAAGGCGCGCCCATCACGGGCGAACGCGCGGATTTCCTGCGCCCTCTTCCCTCGCGCTCCGATCTCAAGCCAACGGTCAAAAAACTCAGCGGCCGGGGCCGCGTTGAAATTACCGAATATCCCTCAGAAAAAAACAATTACCGCTTGGTATTCGAAGTCGGCGACTCAGAAGCCGGTCCCTCCACCTACGCCATCGAGGTGGACTGGTAATTGGAATCCCACGTCAAAATTCCGGGGTACTGTGCATTTTGACGGCAGCTTTCGATGGCTTGGCCGGCATCATGGGTGTCGGCCTGTTGAACTTTCCACTCTTACATCTTTATAAATCAGCACCATGCGTATAATGCCGTTCGAAACACACGAATGTCCGGATGCGTCAACGGAACGAGCAACGAGTCAGTGTATCTCCCCAGCTGCCCTTAAACACCTGTCTTGGAACCACCAGCCCTTCGCATCCGTACACTTTACATGCTCCAAGACCTTCGCTTTGCGTTTCGATCCTATTTAAAGACTCCGGGCTTTGTGGTGGTGGCTGTCCTTGCGCTAGCGCTGGGAATTGGGGCCAACACTGCGATGTTTAGCGCCTTGGACGCCGTGCTCCTGCGTCAGCTTCCCTATCGGGACCCGGCGCGGCTGGTCATGATTTGGGAATCGAACCCACTGGTCGGCGGATTTCTCGCCCAGCGCTTGCCCGCCTGCCTCAAGGACGCACTCGAATGGAAGCGGCAGAGCCGGCTGCTGGACGATCTCGGCTATCTTCAGGTGACGCAAGTCAACCTTACCGGCCAGGACAAACCAGAACAGGTGGAGAGCGTGACGGCGTCCACCAATTTTCTGGACCTGCTGGGCGTACAAACTATGCTGGGGCGTGGATTCACCGCTTCTGATTCGCCGGGGAAACGCGGATCGGTGGCGCTGATCAGCTATGCGATGTACGAACGGAAATTCGCGAAGGACCCGGGCGCCATCGGTAAAACCATTCAGGTGGACGAGGCGCCTTACACCATCATCGGCGTATTGCCTCCCGAGTTTCATCTTCCCGCGATGTGGGAAGGCTTCGATCAAAAGAAGCCGGACGTCTGGCTGACCATGAGCGCGGCGGGAATGAGTGACGACGAGCTCTCCGGCCGGCAAAATTTCGTTTTCGCGCGGTTAAAGGACAACGTAACGTTGGAACAGTTCCGGGCCGAAATGGCATCCATCGATCAGCGCTTGATCCAGCTCTATCCGAAGCTAAATACTACCTTTGGAGTCAATGTATTCCCGCTGTTCGTGGAAGACGTGGGCGCGGTGATGCGGCGCACTATTGTGGTGCTGCAGTTTGCAGTGGCATTCGTGCTGCTGATCGCGTGCGCCAACGTGGCGAATCTTTTGCTGGCTCGAGCCGCGGGGCGCGAAAAAGAGATTGCGATTCGCGTCGCGCTAGGAGCGGGCCGCTGGCGTCTCGCGCGGCAGATGCTGGCCGAAAGTCTGCTTCTCAGCGTATTTGCCGGAGCGGCGGGTGTCGGCCTAGCCTTCGCGGGAATGCAAGCCATTCGAAAATTCGCACCCGAAGACAATTACCACTTGCATCAACTGACGCTGGACGCCAAAGTGCTGCTGTTTACTCTGGGAGCCGCTCTGCTTACCGGCCTGATTTTCGGCTTGGCTCCAGCCATTCAGACGGCACGGCAAAACGTGAATGAATCGCTCAGTAAGGGCGGCCGCGGAGGCGGGAGCGGGGTTTCCGGGCGTCTGCGCAACGTTCTGGTGATCTCTGAAGTCGCGCTGGCGCTGGTGCTTCTTGCGGGCGCGGGGCTGATGATCCGCAGCATGGCTTCCCTGCTCTCCATCTCGCCTGGATTCCGCACCGATCATCTGCTGACCATGCACGTCAATCTCAATGCGCCGAAATATCAGGACGAGAAGCTGGTGAAAGCGTTCTGCAACGAGCTGCTGGATCGCGTTGCGCGGGTTCCCGGCGTCAAGTCGGCGGCAATTGGATCAGGATTTCCTATGCTGGACCGGATTGCCGCCACTCCTTTCCGCGTGGAAGGGGAACCACCGCCAGCCGACGGAACAGGGACGATAGCCGACAATACACCCGTGGGCGACGGATATTTCGAGACGCTCGGGATGCCCATTCTTCGAGGGCGTTCCTTTACCCGCCTGGATGCGGAGCAACAAAAGTCATCCGTGATCGTCGTAAATGAAACGCTGGCCAGGCGCATCTCGCCGCGCGGCGATGCCATTGGAAAGGTTCTGTTGCTGGGCGGCGGGACAAATCCATCGCACTACACCGTTGTGGGTATCAAGGCGGACACCCACCAGATGGGCCTCGACACAGAAGTACGGCCGGAACTTTTTCTGCCAACGCGCACTCTGAATTCCATCGCACTGGTAGTCAGGACCGCGGACGATCCGCTGCGGCTTTCGAATGCGGTCCAAAGCCAGGTCTGGGCTATTGATTCAAATCAGCCAGCGGCGGACGTCTACAGCATGGAGCAGCGAATGGCGGATGGGTTGGCGCAGCGGCGTTTCAACATGCTGCTGTTCGGGATATTCGCCGGGCTCGCGCTGTTGCTTGCGAGCGTGGGAATCTACGGCGTCCTGGCGTACACGGTCACGCAGAGAATGCGCGAGATCGGAATTCGCATTGCGTTGGGCGCATCCGCGCGTAACGTTGCCGGCCTGGTGTTGCGTCAGGGATTGATGCTGGCGTTGGCCGGCGTGGTGTTCGGCGGCGCCGCGGCGTTTGCGCTGACGCGTTGGATGGTGAGCCTCATCTTCGGCGTAAGTCCCACCGATCCGATAACGTTTTCGGCGGTATCGGCGCTGCTTGTGGCCATCGCGCTGGCTGCCAGCTACGTACCCGCGCGCAGAGCCGTCCGGCTGGACCCCATGCGGTCACTACGCGTCGAATAGTGCCTTCCGCTTGTATTTTCTGCCGGGCATCAGCGCCATCGACGCTTTCTTTTCTTTGATTTGCCATGGCACACCGCCTGCAGGTAGAAAGGCGGGGGGATTTTTTTGCCAATGCAAATTTCCGTTTTCCAGGAACGTCTTCTTTTACTGTTGGGTGGGACCGCTCTGTTTGGCCTGGGATTCCGAAAACGGTTTCCTCCATGGGCCGGAGTAATAGCTTTGGGTGTGGCCGGAGCAGCCGTAATCGCTAGCACTGGTTTGCTCGAATCCGGAGCGTCAGCCTTGGATACCGTTAGGGAAGCGTCGGAGGAATCGTTCCCAGCCAGCGACGCGCCGGCCTGGAGCGTGGGGTAGCGCCATGCGCTGCCACTCCTATTGATCCAGCAAAGCCGCCGAAATCCGATGGCCGCCCAGCGATTTGCGAAACGCAAAGATCGCCAGCCCGCTCACCACGATAATCAGAAATAATGATCCGGCGCCGTACCATGCCGAGAAATTTGTCGTAAAGACAAGTTCCGCTAACAGATCCGTGATGAAGATGGTGACCACCAGTGCAAGCAGCCCGCACCGCAGCAGCATGAAAACGATCACAGCATAAACGATGATCACGGCCGGAATGTCCGCGATTGGGTACGCAGTGGAAATGCCCCGCAACCCGACAAAGAGCGCGACGAAACCAATCCCCGCCAGCCACTCCTTCCGCAGGATTAGCCGGAACAGGAAGAACAGTAGGAAAAAGAGTAAGGATGCCGTTAGTCCGTCGAGAATCCGGTCGAGAACCGTATAGAACGCCCGTGAAAAGCCCAGCAATGCATCCAGCCTTGCGGCCGCGGGGGGCGTCGCGCCCATGCGCATCTTGACGGCGTCAGTAGCCGCGAAGACCAGATCGTACCCCAATCCAACCAGAAGACCGATCAGCACATCGCGGGCGACTAACGCGTCCTGCCAACGCCCGGAAAGAAGACGCGTCCAGGTAATCAGGCTGCGAGGCCACAGGCGGCGGACCACCGGCTCCAGCGCGATGTATGCGAGCCAGAGAAGCGCCCCAATCCAAAGTGCTTGGCCCACTGCCTCGATGAAAAGAGAGAAACTCCAAACGGTAGCGACAAAATGAGCGCGGAGCAGAAACTCCGTCAGACTTACCGCAACGGCGAACCCGGCCAGACGCAGCGCGCCCTGCCGATCGCCGCGTCCCAACCGCAAATTGCGCCAGGCCATCAGCGCCCCGCCCCCGACTCCGGCGATTACGAGAATCGTCCAGGTGTAGTCCTGGCGCCTTCCGCTTTTCTGGGACGGCATCCGGCTGGGGAATGTCCATGGCCCGATTATTTGAAAGTAGACTGGTTTCCCCTTCCACCAAGCCGCTTCGACGCGGATGGCATTGGATGGGCTATTTGGGAAAGCACCGGTCCAGGCAGCGCGGAAATCCGTGGCCGCAAGCGGCGTCCATTGCGGCGACGCTGGCTGAAACGACTTCAGATCCAGGCCGGCGGCGGCGAAAAGTGGCGCGGGGTCGGGTTCGTGAGCTGCGGGAGGCGACGAATCCACCTGCGGAGGGACGGCCGAAAATCTGAGCAACCGCCCAGTCAGGTCCAAGCTGATCTGCGCCATGCCGGATATGTCCGGAAGTGGATCGTTCGCCGTGACGCGGGCCAAGTTATCGAAGTTGTGCGTCTCCAGCGGCTGCGGACTCTCGCGATACGAGAAGTAAATCGGCGGAGGCTGTCCGGCGCCGATCGCATTCCAATCCAAAGCGTGGTTCGAGTGCTCCCGAAGATAAATAAGATAGTCGCCGGCGTAGTCAAAGGTGAAGGCCCTGTCGGCAACCGGACCGGGATACCCGAATTGCTGAATTGTCTTGCGCGCCTGCACCGCTAAAGCCTCGGGAGGTAGCTCGAAGTTGACCTTCGCCGCCAGGTTTTGCTGCGACTCAAGAATCACGTTGGCGCCCAGTGCGATCAGGATCGCAGCCAGGCACGCGATCGCCAGCGCAGGCTTCAAACCCTCCTGAGCGCCGGCCGCCGCCACCATTTCGGGCGATGGCGTTTCCCCTGCCGCGAGCGCGGCCGCCAATGGATCGGCTCCAGGCAGCGCGGCTGAAACAGCGAGCGCGCCAGCGGGCCGTTTCAGAGGATCGGGATCCAGGCATTTGAGAATGATCCGCTCCACCGCCGGGTCGACATCCCGCACAGTGCTTGATATCTCGGTAGGCCGGGTCTCGCCACGCATGCGAATCAGCTCCGCGAGCGTGTCAGCTTCAAAAGCGCGCTTGCCCGTGAACATCTCATACATCACCAGGCCTAACGCATAAATGTCGCTCTTGATGCTCACTTCCTTGCCGGCCAGTTGCTCGGGAGCCATGTAGGCAGGAGTGCCGCTGTTGATATCGGCGCCGCGGATCTCTTCCTCGATACCAGCCAAGCCAAAATCTGTGATCAACACCTGGCCGCGTCCATCGATCATGATGTTGGCCGGCTTCAGATCGCGATGCAGTACGCCTTGGGAGTGAGCCGCCGCAAGTCCCGCACAAAGACGCCGCGACATTTCAACAGCTTTGTCCGCTGGAAGCCGTCCGATGCGCATCAGCAGGGATCCGAGGTTCTCGCCGTCCACGAATTGCATGGAGATGAATGGCTGGCCATCCACGTCGCCAATGTCGAAGACGCGGCACACGTTCGGATGAGTGACCTGGCGCGCCACTCGAACCTCATTGTAGAAGCGTGCCAGCATGCCGGGGTCCCGCGCGGTGGTCTCCGGAAGAAACTTGAGTGCGACAGTTTGGCCCAGGCGCAGATCGTTGGCGCGGTAGACTTCGCCCATTCCGCCCTTGCCGAGACGCCCCAGAATCCGGTATCGTTCCGCGAGCAAAGTGCCTGGGACGAAGCGGCCCTCGTCAAAATCGGGGCCTGCTATACCGGAAGCCGAAGTGAGCGTAGGGGCGCCGCAGCTCAAGCAGAAACGGCTGCTCTCAGCGATCTCAGTAGCGCATCCGGGACATTTCGGCATCTCGCACCAGTATGCACAAAATCCGGTGACAGTATACTCATTCCCCGATTCTTTGGCGCTATACTGGCCATCAGGAATCGACTATGAACCGCAGACACTTTCTTATGAGTTCCGCGGGCGTACTGGCGGCTGCCAGGCACGCCACGCCCAGCCCCAACGATACCGTCCGCGTGGCCTGTGTCGGGCTGCGAGGGCGCGGTAAAGACCACCTGAAGGAATACGGACGCATCGCCAATGTCGAAATCGCCGCGCTGTGCGATATCGATGAAAATGTACTGAACGAAGCGGCCGGCAAGATGACGAAGCGTCCGGCCACTTATTCGGATGTGCGCAAACTTCTGGAAGACAAATCCATCGACGTGGTTTCCATCGCCACGCCAAATCACTCCCATACGCTGCAGACCATCTGGAGCTGTCAGGCGGGCAAAGACGTATATGTCGAGAAGCCTTGCGCCCACAACATGTATGAAGCCAAGCAAATTGTGGCCGCCGCTCGGAAGTACAACCGCCTGGTGCAACAGGGCAGCCAGAGCCGGTCCTCGGCGGCGCTGCAAGAAGCCGTGCAGAGCATGCGCGACGGCCTGTTGGGTGACGTCTACATGGCGCGCGGTTTGTGCTACAAATGGCGCAATACCATTGGCCATACGCCGGTCGAGCCGGTACCACCGGGCGTGGATTACGATCTATGGCTGGGCCCGGCGCCGCAGCATGCGTTCAGCAAGAATCGGTTTCACTACAACTGGCACTGGTTCTGGGACTACGGCAATGGCGATCTGGGAAACCAGGGCATCCACGAACTGGACATCGCGCGCTGGGGCCTGGGAGTGACTTATCCAACCAAGGTAACCGCGATGGGCGGCCATTTCATGTTCGACGACGATCAGGAAACGCCCAACACCATTTCGGCCCTCTACGAATTCAACGATGGCGGCAAGAAGAAGATGATGGAATTCGAAGTCCGTCATTGGATGAGCAATCACGAAGGCGGCATCGGTGAAGCGCGATCGAAGAGCGGAAAATTCGATCCGAATACGATCGGCAATTTGTTCTATGGTTCTAAAGGTTATCTCGCGATCGACGGTTATGGCACCTACAGGACTTGGCTTGGCCGGGAACAGGAGCCCGGGCCGACACGCACTTCGGATGAGCATCACTTCGAGAATTTCATCAACGCCGTGCGTAGCCGGAAGCAGGCGGACCTGAATGCTGAAATCGAAGTAGGCGCGATTTCCACCACGCTGATCCACTTGGCGAACATTTCGTACCGGGTGGGCCGCACTTTAAATTTCGATGCGGCCTCTTACACTTGTAAAGGCGATGCGGAAGCGAACGCCATGTTCACGCGCGAGTATCGGAAGCCATTTGTGGTTCCGAAATTCGCTTAGGAGTTGGCAGACGGAAGCGCCTGCCCCACTTAGCTCCCAAGTTGGGTGGCGCAGGCGCTTTCGCCTGTGTTTGCAAGAAACTCGGCGACAGCTGCCGCAGCCTGCGCACAATCCTGGCGCGTGACGTCATAGTGCGTGACGGCGCGGACTTCGCGCGGCGTGGACGCTTCGTTCATCAAAACCCCGTGGGATTTAAGCCGCCCGGTGAATTCACCGGCATTGAGACCAGTGGCGCTGACATCGAACACTACGATATTGGTCTGGACGCGCTCCGGATGCACTTTCAATCGGTCTAATTTGGCTAACTCCCCAGCCAAAAAACGCGCATTGGCGTGATCCTCGCCCAAGCGGTTGGGCATTTCTTCCAGCGCAATCAATCCGGCCGCAGCCAGCACGCCCACCTGCCGCATGGCGCCCCCCAAACGCTTGCGATAAAGCCGGCCGCGCTCGATAGCTTCGGAGCGGCCGACCAGCATGGAACCAACCGGCGCTCCCAGTCCTTTCGATAGACAGAACATCACCGTATCGGCAGGGGCCGCGAGTTCGCGCACCGGGCGGTTCAGATGACAAGCTGCATTGAAGATCCGCGCTCCGTCCATGTGAACGGGAATGCCATGGTCGTGCGCATTGTCACAAATTTCCTGAAGCGCATCCATGGGATAAACAGTACCGCCGGCCATGTTGTGCGTATTCTCAATTTCGATGAGGCCGGTGGGCGCGCTATGCGGGCTCTTGAATCGCAACACGTCGCGGATATTATTCCATGTCAGGATGCCGTTCTCGACACGTACGGGGCGGATCAGGCAACCGGCGAACCAGGCGGTCATGGAAAGTTCCCAATCCAGAATATGAGCGCGCGATTCGCAAACTACTTCCTGGCCATGTTCGGTGTGGATCTTAATGGCGATGACATTGCCCATGGTGCCGGTGGGCACGAAGAGACCGGCTTCCTTACCGAGAATCTCGGCCGCGCGTTGCTCCAGCCGATTGACCGTCGGATCTTCGCCGTACACATCGTCGCCTACCTCGGCTTCGGCCATGGCGCGTTGCATAGCGGGGGTGGGGCGAGTTACGGTGTCGCTGCGTAAGTCAATGTTCATGTCGTGATGAATTCCGCGAAGACTTCGTTCGAGAGCAGGACGCCGCGATCTGTAAGCCGAAGTTTCTCGCCATCGCTCGCGAGCAAGCCTGCTGAAATGAAATGTTGGATGGGCGCTCGAAAACGCGTCCATTCATCCGCATCCGGCCGAATACCGTCCGTGAGGCGAAGGCCCACGAAAAAGCGCTCTTCCGCGCGGTTGGCCGGTGTCGAGCCGAGCCTCGGAGATTTCGCCCGCACGTATTCGCTCGCGGACTCGATGTTTTGTGAACGCAGCGAGCCATCGAAAGAATGCGCATCGGCGCCGAAGCCGATGTAAGGCTCCAGGCGCCAATACTTCAAATTGTGCAGCGATTCAAATCCCGGCCGGGCGAAGTTTGAGATCTCGTAGCGATGGATTCCCAGGCGTTCTAACTCGGCGACGGCGATTTCGTAAAGTTCCGCCATCAAATCGCCGGGGGGAACATCCGGCGCGCCGTAGCGCTTGCCGTTGAGCAGAACTTCGTTGCCCAAGCGGCTGTCTTCGTCCACCTCGAGCATGTAGATGGAAACGTGCGGGGTTGCGAGCTTTTCGATCCAGTTCAAGGATTCGCGCCAACTCGCCGTGGTCTGGCCAGGCAGTCCGGCGATGAGATCGATATTGATATTGGTGAGGCCGGCAGCGCGCAGCATCGAAATTTCGGCGGCTACGATTTCCGCTGTGTGCTTGCGGCCGGTTCGCGCCAGCTCGCGCGGAATGAAGGATTGGACTCCCAGGCTCACACGATTCAAACCTGCTTGAACCCAGGCGTCCGCCCACTCTCGAGTAAGACCGCCAGGCGCAACCTCGATGGTCGCCTCCCGCCAGGGCCGGCCTGGAATTGCGGTCAAGATTCGATCCAAGTCGGCAAGCTGCATGCGGCTGGGCGTGCCGCCTCCGAGGTAAACAGTTTCAGGCTGCCACGGCCAATCCTCGGTCGCGATTTCCGAGCACAGCGCGGCCAGGTAATCCCGCTCCAGCTCCGCTGGGAACACACCGGAAGCAAAGTTACAATAAGTGCACTTTTGAGCGCAAAAGGGATAGGAGATGTAAACGCCGGGCATCTACAGAGAAACTTCTTCTCCCAATTGTTTGGCGATGGCTTCCTGGATCAACTCTGTGAGCGACTGACCGGTAGCCGAGAGCACAAACGCGTTTTCGACGCTATCCCAATCCAATTTGTAGCTCTTGGAGTGCGCCGAAACCCAAATTTGCCGCACCGGCGCGTTAGGGCTGACGACAAACTTCCCAGGAGGTGTCTCGAATTCAATGGCGAGGGCGCCCGAGTTGAAATCTACTTCGAAATCGGCGTCGTCGCAGGCGGCAGCCAGCTTTTTATAGAGCGAGCCGAGCGATTCGTCTGCTAGCTTTTTGAACTCCTGGTCGTACATAGAGGGAGGTCCGAACCTCAATTCTAGCCGAAAAGCGGAAATCGTGACCGTGGATGACTGGTTATGAAGGATTTAGCGACTTTGGAGGCGGCCGGTGCATCTGCTAATCTTGGACCGGCACTGATCATGGAAGCAGCCTGTTTACGCCATACCGAGATCCCCCACACCTCCAAGCTGTTCTCTGATTTCCAGTACCATTTTGATCGGGTTTCGCGCTTTTACGCTTACCCTCCTGGCGATCCTGCTGCGTTTCTTCAGGCGGCGAAGGAATTGTCATATCCGGCGGAGCGTCGCGCGGAGCTGGTTTCTGTCCTGCGCGCGCGTAACGGTGACAGCACATCGCTCGATTTACTGGCGCGTCCCGACACCGTTGCGGTGGTGACGGGCCAGCAAGTGGGCCTGTTTTCGGGTCCCGCGTACAGCATTTACAAGGCCCTGACGGCGGTCCGTTTGGCCGAGCAGCTGAACGCCCAGGGAACTCCCGCTGTTCCGATCTTCTGGCTGGCTACCGAAGACCACGATTTCGCTGAAGTGAATCACAGCTACATATTTGGCCCGGATCATCGGCCCGTCGCGCTGCGTGTGGATGGCGAGAACGGTACGGAACGTCCGGTCGGAACCATTCCGGTCGCCGCGCCACCGCTGGATCTGCTTAGAGAAACGCTGGCGCCTTTTCCATTCGGTGACGAAGTTTCCAAATTAGTAGCCGAGTCCTATAAACCGGGCGGATCGTTCGGCGCGGCGTTCCAAGCGCTGCTGGAACGCCTGTTAGCGAAACGAGGATTGTTGTTTATCGATCCGTTGGATCAGGGCGTACGAAGGATGGCTGCGCCCTTGTTGCGAGAAGCGCTCGAAGACGGTGGGAAGCTGCACGCCAAACTTCTGGAACGAAACCGGGAACTGGAGGCGGCGGGGTATCACGCCCAGGTTCACGTGGAGGCGAAAACTTCGCTCGTGTTCCTATTGGAAGGGGAACGGCGCATCACGCTGCGGCGGCAGAACGGCGACTATGCGTCCAAAGATCGCCGCTATTCCACAGCGGAATTGATGGACCTGGCGGAGCATCTTTCGCCCAACGCGTTGCTGCGTCCGGTGGTTCAGGATTACGTTTTGCCGACCGTGGCCTATGTGGGCGGACCAGCGGAACTGGCCTACATGGCGCAATCGCAGACGCTCTATGAGGATTTGCTGCACCGCATGCCGGTGATGTTGGCGCGCAGCGGATTCACTCTGCTGGATGCGCGAACCGCTAAGCTGCTGGGCAAGTACGGGCTCACGCTCCCGAATCTCTTCCATGGCGAGGAAGCCGCCCGCGAATTAATAGCCCACCGTCTGGTTCCGCCGGCTGTGGCTCAAGAGTTCGAAAGGATTCAGACGGCCACTGCCCGCTCGCTGGATGAACTGGGCGCCGTGCTGCATTCTTTCGACCCCACTCTCACCACCTCAGCCGAAAAAAGCCGCGCTAAGATCCTCTACCAGCTTTCAAAACTGAAAGGCAAAACCGCGCGCGAAACGCTGAATCGCGATCGGCGCGCCGAAGAGGACGCACGCTATATGGCGGGTTTGGTTTTCCCCGAAAAACACCTACAAGAGCGCTTCTATTCGATCCTGCCATTTGTCGCGCAGCACGGTTTAGGCTTGATGGATACGCTATATGCGAACGTCAATCTCGATTGCCCGGATCATAAGGTGCTGGTGCTGAGCTGAAGCTTCGTCCGGCGTGCTACCCTCGAAATTCAACTCATGAGAATCAATAACGTAAAGAAGGCGCTGGCCGATGGCAAGCTGCAATTGGGCTGCGGATTCGGCCAGCTTCGCTCGCAGGATGTCGCACGCATTCTGGCGGACGCGGGATTTCACTGGGCGTTCATCGACACCGAACACGGCGGGTTCGATCTCGAAACAGTGCAGGATATCTGCCGCATCTCAGTGCTGGTAGGGCTGAGCCCCATCGTGCGCGTGGCCGAGCTTCAGTATTCGCTGGTTACCAGGTCTCTCGATGCGGGGGCGCAAGGGATCATCTTTCCACGCGTGGAATCGCCGGAGCTGCTGGCCAAGGCCATCACCTGGATCAAGTACCCGCCGATCGGCATCCGAGGATTCGGATTGACCGCGCTGCAGGTAGATCACGAGAAAGTGACCATCCCGCAGATCATCGAGCACATGAATGCAAACACCATGGTTGTTCTGCAAATCGAGACCAAGCGCGCGGTAGAGGCTCGCGATGAGTTGCTGTCGGTGCCGGGAATCGATGCCGTGATGGTGGGGCCGGCGGACCTATCCGTTTCACTCGGCGTGGGTGGCGAGTTCCAGCATCCGCTGATGGTGGAAGCGATGGAGAAGATCCGCGACAGTTGCATCGCGCACGGCGTGACGCCAGGGACGCAGACTCGCTCGGTCCCGCAGGCCAAGTTCTGGCGCGAGCGCGGAATGCGATTCCTCGGCTGCAGCAACGACACGGGGATGCTGTATGAGCGCGCCTGCGAGCTGGTGCGCGAGCTGAGCTGAGGCTGGTATACTCGAAATCGTCACACCCTGAAACGCACGCGCTGGAGTGGCGGAACTGGCAGACGCACGGGACTCAAAATCCCGCGGCCTTCACTGGTCATGAGAGTTCGACCCTCTCCTCCAGCACCAATAAAACCGATGCGCTTGCCGAAGCCAATCGAAGCGTCGAATGAAACGAGAAAGTTAGTCATCAAGGGAAGTGGCACTGTTTGCCCGCTCCACCGTCCCTCAGCGGATAATAGAGGTAGAATCGTCAAGGGATGCCCGAGCAAGTCACAATTCCGATTTCAGGTTTCGAGCTCATCGTTAACTACGTAAGGCCTGACGTGAAAACTGTGGGCGGACCGGGGCCAAATTGTTCAGGGCATCTTCGACGCGCTAGCTCCATGGAACCCGAATTTCGACGACATAGAAGTTATTAATGTTGGCAAACCTTCGGAACAAGGTGTGAAGCTCAAGGTTGCAGCCAAGAATGCATCTTTCTTTTTTGGCCCCACGGGATGCAGGTTCACGAAGGACGGGGCGACGTGGCCAGAAGCCGACGAAATAATTCGAATAGTCGAAACCGCTCTTACTGCATTGGCAGGGCTTGGTCACGTCGCGTTTGGGAAGAAGATCGCAATCCTGTCGTTACACCTCCAGCCAAAGACCCTCTCCTTCAGAGAGATACTTCGGCCATTTCTTGCTGAGCCGATTGCAAAATTGGAAGGCAACCCGCTCGAGGCGATGGCGATCGTAGCCCGATGGAGTGGGCGCCGAATAACCCTTGATGGATCGGCGGCAATAGCCAACGGACTATACATTCAATCTGAGCGTGAATTTGAATCGACCAGTTCATTCGATCAGATTAGGGCGGCAGTTTCGAATGGCGAACTTACGCTATTTAAGCTTTTGGATGTCGAAGAGGTAGCATCATGAGCGCCTACGCCCTTCAAGAGATCTCCGACCCCTCACTTTGGCACCGAGGCCAGCAGACCAACGCGCCCCTAATTGGTGAGTTGCTCTCTTTTCCAGGGAACATGGCTTGCCCCGGGACTGCGCCCAGACATTCCGTCCGCTACACCCAAGCCGGAGACCTAGCTACACCCAGCCGGCAATCGAATTTCCCCCAATCTGGGGAACGGTTCCGAAAGCCACCAGGATCAGAAAGCGTGGCGGCAGGTTTGCTGACCCAGGCTCGTGATCTATTTTCGGCAAGCCGTCAACATTCAGCGAGCGAACTTGATCGACTGAAAACGATGTACCGTTTTCAAGACGACAGATCTGTCGAGGCGTTCTTGTCAAGCCACACGGGTGCCACGTACATCCTCATCAATGCGCTTTCCCAACTAAAAAGGTTTTTTGGTCGCGACGTTGTCTTCAAACTTCAGGTAATCAAGGAAGATGATGAACAGCAGATTCTCTATGCTGTGGCAGTTTGGCGAGGTATGGTCGAGGACGCTGTTGCCGCTCTCGAAAATTTTGATGAGAACTGGTGGCTTGACCAGCCGACTCGGGTCTTAGCTCTAACCTTCACCTACGAACTCGCTTAATGGCTGCAACCGCCTTCAACTGGTCAGAGTATCTCAGGCTTGCCAATGACCTGTCGGGGAATGCCGATGAAGGCTCTCATCGGAGTTCTATCAGCAGGGCTTACTACTCCGTCTACCATCTCGCCTCGGCACGAGCGGTCGCAAACGGTTATGCGGACCAGAAGTCTCACGCAAAACTTTGGCTGCTTTACCAGGGCAATACCGACAGGGATTGTAAGAGGCTAGCGGCAACGGGATTTCGAATGAAGAAAGAACGGGTAGATGCCGATTACGAAATCACAGCAACACGGATAGGAGACCGAATGTACCAACAGCTAATCGAGGCCAACACCTTCCTAACGCGCCTAGCTGCCTTAAGTGCGGCACTCCCTCTGCCCCGAAGACTGCCATCGGGCGATGTTGGGCAAGCAGCCTTGGGAACCATGGGATTTATGGTTGCGATGGAAACCCGGAATCGGTAACCCGAGGACCTAGTTGGACTCCTGCAAGAACGACCCTCTGCTCCAGCACCAGGGATTCTATTGGAAATTGTTGTGTTTCGACCGCCGTCAGGGTGACGGCTGCATACTCCAGGCATCCTCCGAGATCCCAAATGATTTTTCGCGGGCTAACCCTCCCACGAACTGCCTAGCGCCGTCCGACAGTCACGCCGGATGGCTTCTCCATGGCCCGAGACGTGGGTTAGCAACCTAGCGTATGGCGTCAAGAAACACGCTGGCCCTTCGGAGGTTGACCAGGGAGCAGAAAAGTCTTCACCAATTCACCCTCGCCGCACACCACCATGCCAGGGAATCGCTTGTACCACATTACTTCAAGGACCTCGGGCTCGCCGTCTAGCCATTTCGCCAGCAGGACTAACTGAGAAGCGGGAATTTTCCTGCTCTGGACGCGGTCCAGTAGGTGCTGAAACAAGGCGGGTGGAACGTTCTGACGGCGGATCTTCGGCATGGCGAGAGCCTTGGTTTCCTAAGACTAGATGCCGTAGAATCCTCGAGTGAGACGCTCTTTGATGCGAGCCGCCTCAATCGGATTAGAAGCTTTCGCAAGGCTCTTCGCCAACAGGCCCAATTCCTCTGGGCTAAGGCGATTTCCCTTGCCTTCTAAAAGTGCCAGTTCCGCGGTCTCAATGGCGACTTCTTCCCCAGTGGGCTTGCGGGCCACGACCCGACTACCAGTGAGCGCCTGGCGCACGAACCAATGATAGACTGCCAATGCGCTCTTGATGACCTCGGTTCGTTTTGAGCCCGTCAAGCCGGCCATCTGGTCGACCAGAGCAAGTTCGGTTGGCGTCAGGACGGGTTGAATTCTCGCCATGTTCGTATATTCTCAGTTTCTGTGCTTATTATACTCTTTTCTGCAATCGCGCGAATGCGCGCAGCTAAGGGATAGGGTCGTCCAGAATCAGGATTTCTACGCGGCGGTTGGCTGCACGGCCGGCTTCGGTATCGTTCGAATCGAGCGGACGATTGGAGCCGTAGCTTTGAATGGAAAGACGCGATTCCGGGATGCCGTACTCGTTGGTCAATAGCGCCAGAAGATTCAAGCTTCGCGCGGTGGAGAGCTCCCAGTTGCTGCTGAAGCGGCGATTGTGAATGGGAATGGTATCGGCATGACCCACCAGCGCTACTTTGTTTTTGGATTCGCGAAGCACGGCGGCGATCTGAGAAAGAGCCGGGAGCGCCTCGCGGCTCACCTGGTCCTGGCCGGATGCGAACAGGACAGATTGCAGCAGGCTGATGACGAGGCCGCGTGGTTCCAGCCGCACGTCCAAACCTTGCGGCTTTAGTTTGCGCTCCGCTTCGACGAGAGTGTGGCGTGGATCAACATGCAGATCAACATGCAGATCAACATGCGGATCAACATGCGGAGGCAGAGCCGGCTTCGGCGGCTCCGGAATGCGAGCCTTCATTCCCTGCGCTGCGATGGAGACGAAAAGGATCAAGAGGATGGTCACCATGTCGGTGTAGCTGATGAGCCAGCGGTCGCGAACTACGCCGCTTTCGGACCGGAGATAATTAGGCTTTCGACGCATCACTCCCTGGGGCGGGCTTACGCAGGAAGGAAACCAGGCGCATGCGAATCACTGCAGGGTGAGTCGAGTCGGCCATGGCAAGGACGCCTTCCATAATGAGTTCCTGCGTTTCAAAATTCTCGGCAACGCGGGCGCGAATGCGGTGCGCAAGTGGCAGCATAAGCAGATTTGCCAGGACCAGTCCATAAATGGTGGAGACGAACGCGGTACCGATTCCGTAGCCAACGGTCGGAAGATTCGAGAATTGCCGTAGCACTTGAATCAACCCGATCACGGTGCCGATGATACCGAGCGTAGGCGCGAACCCGCCCGCCACCTCCAGCGTTTTGGCATCCGCTTCGCCCTGCCGCTCCGCCATCTGAAGCTCAGTTTCGAGCACGGACCGGAGCTCCGTGCGATTGCCGATGTCCATGGTGAGTTCGAGCGCGTGCCGCAGGATAGGATGACTGGCCTGAGGTATCGTCGGCTCGATAGAGAAGGTTCCGCCGCGGCGGGCTTGCCGGGCATACTCCACGATTTCGTCAATCAAGGCTGCGCGGTTGCTTTCTTCGGCCGCGAGCAATCCCAGCACACGGCGCAGCGAGTGGATCAACGCGTGTTGGGGCGTAGTGACCAGCATGACGCCGAGCGTGCCACCCAGCACGATCATGGCGGCGACCGGCTGAACGAAATAATTCAGGCTCAGGCCGGCAGCGTGCAGGCCGCAGATGGTGGCGGCTAATGCGATCGTGATCCCGGCTAATAGGAAGAAATCCAGGCTGGGCAAAGTGATCTGTTGCGGAGGAACTTCGGCGCGGATTGGTTTAGCTAAAGCTGGTGCGGCCAAGGTGAGCTCCGGCGGATAAGAGAGCACGTCGGGGCCCAGTGGAGAAGTTACGGCGGGTCAATGGTGCGGGGGAAAGCTGCGCGGCAATATATTGCCAGTGGCGACTTTGGAACGCGAAGGGATGTCGTGGTGGCGCTTCCTTCCGGTCGCGGTTCGGAAGAATCGGGATCGGGAAAAGTGGAGTGTTTTGTTAGTGAGCAGAGAGAATTGTTCCGCGGCATTCGCCTAGGCCGATGCGGCGGAAACCTGGAGCTTCGCAATAGCCCCGCAGGATGACTTCGTCGCCATCTTCCAGGAATCGGCGGCGCTCGCCGGTGGGTAGTTCAATCGATTCGGCGATTTCTAGCAGGCATCCGCGATTCTGTTTCTCGGGACCGGAGACGGTTCCGCTCCCAATGAGGTCGCCGGGCCGGAGGGGGCAGCCGTTCGAAGTGTGATGGGCGATCATCTGGGCGAGCGTCCAATACATGGAGGAGAAATCGCCGTTACTGATTCGCACCGGGTCCTGCATCTTGGCGGAGCGCAGCCAGACTTCGAGCGTGATGCGGAAAGTCCCGCTGCTGGAGGAAAGATAGGGCAACGGGGATGGATCACCTTCCGGGCGCACTGGTGTTGGGCAGCGGAATGGTTCCAGCGCATCGACGCTGACAATCCACGGTGAAATGGATGTCGCGAAATTCTTGCCGAGAAAGGGGCCCAGCGGTTGGTACTCCCAGCTTTGGATATCGCGGGCCGACCAATCGTTGAGCAGGCAGACTCCGAAGAGATGATCTTCCGCGCTCGCTATTGGAATGGGTTCACCGATTGGATTTCCGGGGCCGAGGAAGGCGCCGAGCTCCACTTCGTAATCGAGCAAACGGCAGGGCGCGTAGACCGGTGGCGCTTCGGGATTCGGCTTGATTTGTCCCCAGGGACGGCGAACCGCTGCGCCGCTTACGACTACCGATGAGGCGCGGCCGTGATAGGCGATGGGCACCCATTTGTAGTTCGGCAACAGCGGATTGTCGGGGCGGAACATGCGGCCGACGTTAGTGGCGTGGTCGAAGGACGCGTAGAAATCGGTGTAATCGGGTATGTCACATGCAAGCAGCAGGTCCACTTCGGATATGGGGTGCAGATGACGCTCTGCTCCGGTGGAATAGCGCGTCAGGTGGCTGCTCGCGGCGTGCCGGATACCGGTGCGCGCGGCGCGGGACAAGGACATCGCGTGCTGCATGGACGGGAGCTCGAAAGCTTCGGCGGCGTCCAGCAGCATGTCGCCGATTGCGATGCCCAGGCGTGTTTGCTCGTCACCGCGCTTGCGGAAAGTGGCGTAGGGAAGGTTCTGGATAGGGAATTCGGTGTCCTCGCGGTTGGCGGATTCCACCCAGCTTTGAAGCGCGGGATCGTGCGTATGGTCGATCATTAGAGCCAACCCAGCTCTTTCAAGTCTTCGAGCGGTTCTTCGAAGGAGCAGGAGCCGAAGCTGTGGGCGAAGTCACGGCGCGCCGTGTAGATTTGTCCGGTGGAAAGCCGCAAGCCGCGCCACGCCAGTTGGTGCTCGCTAAATTCGAATGCGGGCGCGTGGGATTCTTCGAGGACCAGGATAATGGACTCCCGATCCATGCCATGCCAGGCGAACGCCGCTGCCACGAAGACGTTGACAAAGCCGTGCATGTGGGCGCGGATGGCGTGATGCAATCCGGCAGTTGCCTTGAAGGGAATGCGGCGGGCGGCGGCTTGGTGGAGGAAGTCAGCGAGATCGGGAGCAGATGGGGTGGCGTCCTCAGTGAGGCCGCCGGTGCGGATCTTGGCGAATGCGTCCGTGATGCGATCAAGCTGGGCTTCGCAATAGGTGGGGAGCGAGAGACGCTCGCTGCCCTTGGTTTCCAATGTCTCGATCTGGCGGGGCAGCCGGCCTGGATCTTGATCGGTTAGCAGCGTGATATGCCAGTTTGGCCCGAGTTGGACTTCGTTTAGTTTCGACTCGGCGAGAACCAGGCGGTTTAGAATCCAGTTGTCTTTGGACGCTAGATATTGGTTGTAGTTCTGAATGACAGCGGGTAGGGGAAGACTGGCGGGCGGATAGAGGCCGGCATAGTCGATTAGCTTTCCTAGGAGCGCGTCGAGCGAGGTCATTTTAGTAGACGGGGATAACGAGGATCTTTACGCAGATTTGCCAGCGCTGGTTCGTGGCGGACTTCTTCTAATGGCTGGCCGGCTTGGATGGCGGCTTTCAGGGCTTCGAGTGCGTGGTCGCGCTGACCGGCTAGCTCATATACCAGGGCGGCGTTCCAGAGGACGTCGCGATTCGAGGGCGTAAGCTGGCGGGCTTTCCGGATGTGAACCTCGGCTTCCGTTTTGTTGCCGAGCCGGGCCTGATAAAGAGCCACGCGGCTCAAAACGTCGGCGTCCTTAGGATTGACCACTGAGCTGGCCTGCGCCAGATCGATGGCGCGCTTGTAGGCTTTAACTGCGTCCGTCTTTTTTCCTGGTACGCACGTGTACGCGTCGCCTAAGTTGCCCCAGAATTGATCCCGCTTGGGAAGAAGCTTCACGGCCTCCTCCATCTGGCTGACAGCATCTGAGCACCGATTCGTGAAGAAATAAATCGTGCCCAAACTAGTGTAGGCGGACGCGGTTGGATGCAGATCCAGCGATCTTCTCAAGCTGGCGGCGGCCAGTTCGTATTGGCCTTGCATCCAGTAGACAGCGCCCAAGCCGGTATAGCCGGAGTTGTTGTCGGGCGCGAGATCGGTTACACGCTGCAATAGGGAGACGGCTTCCGGATAGCGGTTTTGGCGGTAGTAAAACATGCCCAGATCGTAGAGGCTGGTCCAATCACTGGGGCGCAGGGCGAATCCTTTTTTGAGGGTGGATTCGGCATCGTCGAGTTTCCCCATGGCTTCGTACACAGCGGCCAGCTCGCGCCCGGCGCTGGGATTGATGGGTTCGAGATCTAAGGCTTGCTGGAGCGCCTGCACGGCTTCTTCATTATGGCCGGTACCGGCTTCGATTATCCCTCGCGTGACATAGACGGGCGCGAGCTTGTCATTGAGCTCCAGCGCTTTTTTGCTATTTTCCTGCGCCAGGGTCACCCATTCGGTATCGCCGGTGAAACGGTAGTTCCACCAATAGGCTTCGGCTAATCCGGCGAAAGCGAGTGCGTAGCGGGGATCCTGGCGGGTGGCCTGCTTAAACAGATCTACGGCTTGCTCCACTTCGGCGCGATTGCGGCGCTGCAGATGTCCGCGGGCCTGCAAGTAAAAATCGTAGGCGCTAGATGTCGTGGTGGCGCCGGCGGCCAGGGCCTGACGGTCCTTCGCACCTAATTCCAATTGCAGCATGTCGGCCACTTCACGTACTACGGCTTCCTGCATGTCGGCTACTTCTCCGACGGGCCGCGTAATCTCGCGCGCACGCAGTTGCCGGAGGGTTTTCGCGTCCACAAGATTGGCCGTGAGGTGGATGTGATCGGCATCCCGCTCTACGCTGCCGGTGATAACCAGGTTCACACCCAACTGACGCTGAGCATCCTTGGCGCTCGCCAGCGCTTCGCGCCGGACTTCGGTGGCGGGCACAACCCAGAGCGTATTGTGGAATTGCGAAAGTTCGGTGAGCTCGGTGGTGAGCGCTTCCATCAGGCCGTCGCGAAAGGCTTCGGTGTCGCGATTATTTCCAACGTTGCGGAACGGCAGCACGGCGATTTTCTTTTCGGAAGGCACGCTGGCGATGAAGCGCGGAGCCAGTTTCCAAGTCAAAACTGCAATCAGCAGCAGAAGCGAAATCACGAAGGCGGCTATTTCCAACGGGCGTCGCCAGCTTCGCTTGGGTGCTTGCACGGGTAAAGGGGCGGTGAGCGGAGCTTCAACTTGCATTTCACGGCTGACGTACAGCAGATCCGCGATCAGGCTATCCATGCTGGGATAGCGTAGTTTTGGGTCCTTTTGCAATGCCGTGGAGAGGATGCGGTCGAGCGCGGGCGGCAAATCGTGGCGCACTCGGGAAACTGACGGAGTGGGGCTGTGAACGATTTCGTACATCAGGCCCACTTCGGAATTCGATTGGAAAGGCAACGTGCCGGTCAGCATTTGATACAGCACGATGCCGAACGAAAAAATGTCCGAGCGCTGATCGATGTCCTTAGCTTGCGCCTGTTCCGGGGACATATAGGCTGCTGTTCCCAGAATGGTTCCCGGCTTGGTGAGAAATGCGGGGCCGACGGTTCCAGTAGCCGCGGATTCGCTGAACTGGGCGTCGGCCACTTGAGCCAACCCGAAATCCAGAAGTTTTACTAAGCCGGATTTGGTGACCATGATATTGGCGGGCTTGATGTCGCGATGCACGATACCGGCGCCGTGGGCGGCGGCTAATCCGGCGGCGATCTGATTGGCGTAATGGAGGACATCGGCGAGGGTCATGCCGCCGGGAGGGATCAACTCGCGCAGCGTGCTGCCGCGCACCCACTCCATGGCGATGTAGTCGAGGCCGTCGATAGTTTCGATTTCGTGGATGGTGACGATGTTTGGATGATTCAGGGCGGAGGCAGTCTTGGCTTCGCGCTCGAAGCGTCCACGGCGGTGAGGATTGGCCATCTGGTCGGGCGGGAGGATTTTGAGGGCGACTAAACGATCGAGGCGCAGATCGCGGGCGCAGTAAACCACGCCCATGCCGCCCTCGCCGAGCTTTTCTAGAATTTCGAAATGCGAAACGGTCCGACCAACCATGTTCAGGTCCGGGGAAAAGTCCCGAGGCACCGGCTCCCTCACGGCCGCGGTTCTGTAACGCTCTTTCCTAACCGCGAGCGTAAGCGACCGGTGATTTTAAAAATTACGGGTCTACCACGACGTGCGGATCTTGCATGGATGCTGTGGCGCCAGTGGCGCTGTTGTAGGAGTAGGCTCGGCATCCCGCATCGCCTTTGGCGTGGCAAGCCACCTTAACGGTGCAGGTCTTGGTGCGATCCGACCCGAACTCTTTGCCTTCGGCGCAGGGGCTGTCATCGAACTTCGCATACCAGGACTTCGCGGCGCCGCTGTGGCGCACCCATGTCACTTTGTGGCCCTCTTTCACATGGATCTCGCTGTGCTGCTTCAATACTTTTCCGCTGTCATCGATGTGCAGCTTGTGTAGCTGCTGGGCATAAGCTTCGGTAGAGCAGAGCAGGAGCGTGGGGAGAGCAAGGCAATACAAGTAAGTTTTCATTTCTTGAGTAGGCTTCCCACACAGTATATCGCACCGGAATCGAGACACAGCTTCCCAGAAGTGGACATCCCGAAGCACGCATCTCATGTGGCTGCTATCAGTTATGTTGGGACCACGAGGTGCATTGGGAACGCTATGTCCACGATTTGGCAGGATCTTCGCTACGCGACCCGCGTGCTTTTGAAATCGCCGGGATTCACGCTAGTGGTAGTGCTTTCGCTCGCCCTCGGTATCGGCGCGAACACGGCCATTTTCTCCATCGTCAACGCCTATCTGCTGCGCCCGATGCCGGTGGATAATCCGGACCGCTTGGTGGCTTTGTATTTTACAGCGCCTCGGTTGGGAAGCGAACTGGGCTGGCTGTCGTATCCCGACTTGTTGGATTACCGGAAGCAGGACACTGGGCTCGCGGACATCATGGGCTCCACGGGGATCCCGCTGAGCATGACGGATGGAACGGAGTCCGAGTTGATCTGGGGCGAGATTGTGACGGGAAACTATTTCTCCGGCTTGGGCGTGCATGCGGTAGTGGGGCGGGGATTTCTGCCGGAGGAGGATCGCGCGCCGGGGCAGAAGCCGGTGTGTGTTTTGAACTATAGTTTTTGGCAGCGGCGGTTCCAAGGCGATCCGAAGGTAGTGGGAAGAACGATCAAGATCAACGATCATCCGCTGACGGTGGTGGGAGTGGCTCCGCACGGATTCATCGGCACTACCTTGTTTCAATTCGTGCCGGATGTTTGGGTCCCGGCGATGATGCAGCAGAGCATCGCGCCGGCGGAGGGGAATTTTCTGGAGGGGCGGGACAATCGTTGGATCAATACCCGCGCGCGGCTGAAGCCGGGTGTGTCGATGAAGCAGGCGGAGGCGGCGTTGAATGTGGTGGCCCAGCAGCTGGCGCGCCAATATCCGAAAGAAGATAAGGATTTGAAGGCACATCTTATCGCTGGCGGTACGCGAACACAACCGTATATGGTTGCGAAAGGAATGATTTCAGTGACTACCGGGATCCTGGCGGTGGTGGTGTTAGGGGTATTGTTGGTAGCGTGCGCAAATGTCGCGAACCTGATGTTGGCGCGCGCAGGAAGCCGGGCGCGAGAGATGGCGATTCGAGTGGCGGTGGGGGCCAGCCGCTTCCGGCTGGTGCGGCAATTGCTCACCGAAAGCGTGCTGCTTTCGCTTGCTGCCGGTGTGTTGGGACTGCTCTTCGCTTTGTGGTTTAACGATCAGGCGAGACGGTTTTATCCCACCTTGGATTTCCAGACGTCGGACCTGGATTACGATACGAAGTTCGATCTTAGGCTGCTGCCGTTCACGTTTCTGATTTCCTTGGCGACAGCGGCGTTTTTTGGGCTCTTCCCCGCCCTGCGTGCGAGTAAAATAGATCAGGTTTCGGCGATGAAGGGGCAGCCCACGACGGTGCGAGTGGGGCGGCTCCGCATCGGACGCGGAAATCTGTTGGTGATGCTGCAAGTGGCGCTTTCCTGCGTTCTGCTGATTTGCGGCGGCCTGTTTCTGCGGAGCATGCAATTCGCCAACAATACCGATCCGGGCTTCTACCGCAATGGCATCACTCTGTTCTCAGTCAACTTGGATCTGCGGCATTATGATGCGGCGCGTGGCCAAGCGTTCCAGCGCAATCTGATGGATCGATTGCACACGGTCTCCGGCGTGGACGCGGTCAGTATGGCTTTTCCTCTCCCGCTGGATGCTTACGATTATTCGAGCGCCGTGCTGCCCGAAGGCTACGTGCCGCGCGGGGACAACGAACAGAACCTCGCGATGCTGAGCGTGGTGGGACCGCATTATTTCGAGACAATGGGAACGCGGATAGTGGCCGGAAGGGCCATCAACGAGCACGATACGGAATCCTCGCCACCAGTGGCGGTGATAAACGAGACGATGGCGCGCCGCTACTGGCAAACGCCCGAGCGGGCCATCGGACACAAGTTCGCTCCGGGACGCGACAAACCCCTGGTGGAAGTGGCCGGAGTGGCTAAGAATGGCACCTATGTGACATTCGGGGAAAGCGCGACTTCTTACTATTTCACGCCGCTGGCCCAGAATTATCAGGGCCGCGTGACGGTTCTGGTTCGTTCGAAGCAGAGTGCGGAAACATTGATGCCGGCTTTACGTCAGCAACTGAGCGCGCTGGATCCGACGGTGCCGGCGTTCGGCGTCCGCAGCATGCCGCAATTTTTGAACCGCATCACATCGGTGTACGATATGGGTGCATCGCTCATCGGAACTTTCGCGATTATGGCCCTAGCGCTGGCGGCGGTGGGAATTTATGGCGTGCTGCACTTCACGGTGGCGCGGAGGACGCGCGAGATCGGAATCCGAATTGCCCTGGGCGCGCCGCGTCCCCAGGTCATGCGGCTGGTGCTGCAGCGATCTTTGCTATGGGTAATGGCAGGTCTGGTAACGGGCGTGGGCATTGCTTTTGCAGCGGGCGGGATCACCGGGAGAGCCCTCGCGGGCGTGAGTGGAACCGATCCCGTGACGTTCAGCGCGGTGGTGGTGCTGTTCGGAGGGATCGCGTTTGTGGCCAGCGTGGTGCCGGCGCGGCGGGCATCGCGAGTGGATCCGATTCAGGCTTTGCGATATGAGTGAACAAATAAGTGAACAACGGCAGATGCTGCGGCATACGGTGGCGACGTTGGCTTATCGTGGTGCTAAAGCCATGCGGGGGGCGCCCGCGCACTTCGCGGATTTTCATGCGTCGGAGAAGACGCGCTCGCCTGGCCAACTGGTGAGCCACATCGGCGATTTGTTAGATTGGGCGCTCTCGATGGCTCGGGGAAAGCGGGAGTGGCACGACTCTCCGCCGGGCGATTGGGATGCTGGTGTCCAGCGTTTTCACGCGACGCTCGAAGCTTTCGATGCGTACCTTGCTTCCGATCATCCGCTGCATGTTCCCGCGGAGAGCCTGTTCCAGGGACCGATCGCCGATGCGCTTACGCACGTGGGTCAGTTGACGATGCTGCGCCGGCTGGCGGGCGCGCCGATCAGGGGCGAGAATTATTTCAAAGCTGACATTGCAGCAGGGCGTGTGGGGGCGGAGCAAGCCTTGCGGGAGTTTGATTGATCGCGGCAAGCACCGACTCCCTCACGGTCGCGGTTCGGCTCCGCTACCGAACCGCGAGCGTAAGCGACCGGTGCTTTTGATTTTTTCCACGAATTCTCACGACCGCGCGGTCAGGAATGGCGGCCGCCGCGCTGTTTTAGCAGCGTGGCCATTTTTTCCTGCTTGGATTGCTCGGCTAGAGCTAGCGGTGTCAGCGATGCGCCGCGGATGTTGGCTGCTGCGTTGACATCTGCGCCGTGATCTAAGAAGAGCTGGGCCAGTTCCACATAACCCTTGCCTGCTGCAATGTGGAGCGAGGTTTGTCCGAGGGATCGGGCGTGAACATCGGCGCCTGCGCCTAGTAAGAGCTCTGCGATTTCCACATGCTGGTTGCCTAGGGTTGTGTATGCCAGCAGCGCGATATCGTGGGCGCCGCGTTCCCGGATGCATCCAGTATCCTCGGCGATCAAGCGCTTCACCAAGGCTTGGTCACCCACTAGTGTTGCGGTGCACGTGGACACGGGGGCGCCCAAGTCGGCCAGGAATTGGGCCATCGGCGTCAGACCCATGTGGGCCGCGGCTTCGATGGCGAGTTCATCCCAAGTGGCGCGAGTCATTATCAGCGTGGGGCACAGCTTTTGAAGATGCTTAACTTTTTCGAAATCAAAGTGCGCGACCGTTACGAATTGATTGATCCAATCCTGCGGTATTCCATAAGTATCCTCGCGGGTTACTGGATTGCCTTTGAGATCCTGCGTGTAACGGCGGCCGTAATACGCGCGCTCGACCGGCGGGGCGCTGGGCAGGAGGGAAGCGTCGGCTCCGCGGTGAGTCAGCATTCGGGCCAAATCGCCGTAACCGCGTGCCGAGGCGAGTGCGAGAGCAGTTTTGCCATCGCGTCGCCGGGCATTTGGATCGGAGGCGTTCATCAATAGGAACATCGACATTTCGGTGGCTAGGCCCGGATCTGGATAGTCCACGGCAGCCAATAGCGGGCTCTCGGGCCCGGCACTCAGATCCGCGCCCTTCATCGCGAAGAAAATCACCAGGGCGGGCTTTCCCGCTTCAGCGGCGAGATGCAGCGGGGTCCGTCCATCGGGCAGGCGGTGGTGGGCCAGTCCCGGGTCATCTTTAGCGATCTCGTTGGCGCGCTTGCTGTCGCCGCTCACGGCGGCCTCAAAGACATCCTTTATCAGGCCGCGGCCGGCAATTTCTTCGGCAATCTTCGGCTGGCCTTTAAGGCAGGCGAGAGTGTAGACGGATACGCCGGCGGAGTCCCGGGAGTAGCGGAGCGCCGGATCATGGTCCAGCATCGAAGTGACGATTGGAAGATCGCCAGTTTCGACGGCCTGGCGGAATTTTTCGGAATCCGCTGGATTGGTCTTGGTTTCGGCTGGGCTACCGCCCGCGAGCATGCTGGCCGCGCCGGCTGCTAAAAGAACCTCACGTCGGTTGGTCATGCACCGACTTTCTACTATCGCAACCGAGCCGGCAAGACATTCAGTATAAATTTATTGTTTGTGGAGAAGTCGAGACCACGCAAGGGCTTGCAGCTGGCTATTAACGGCGTGACGCCTCTGGACGGGTGCTGGCAACCGGTCGCGCGGCGAGGCCGCCGTATACTGAAACCGTGCAGGCAACCGGCACAGCCGCGGTGATCTTCCGGTTCGGAGCATTCGAGCTGGATTTGCAAAATAATGAACTGCGCCGCGCTGGCGTGCTACTTAAGTTATCGCCGCAACAGTTTCAGGTGCTGCGTCTGCTGGCGGAGAACGCCGGGCAACTGCTCAGCCGGGAGGACATCCAGCGCGAGGTCTGGGGCACCGATACGTTTGTGGATTTCGACCGAAATCTCAACGTGTGCGTGGCTCAAATTCGCGCCACGCTGAATGACGATTCGGACGCGCCGCGGTTCATACAAACGGTTCCGAAGCGCGGCTATAAGTTCATTGCTCCGGTGGAGCGGGTGCCAGCCGAGCTACCGGTGCAGGCGGTTGCGGCGCCCGCGCGGCCGTGGGTACGCATCAATTGGTTGTGGTTCGCGGCTGCAGTCGGGGTGGGCGTCCTGATTTGGGTTGTGTATGCGAAGTGGCCCCGATCCAAGGCACCGGTGCGCACCATGCTCGCCGCTTTGCCATTCGAAAATCTCACAGGCGATCCTAAAGAAGATCTGTTCACGGACGGGCTGACGGAAGAGCTGATCAGCCAGCTCGGCACCCTCAATCCGGAGCGAGTGGGAGTGATCGGCCGAACGTCCGTGATGCGCTACAAGAGTGCCCCGCACGGAATCGATCAGGTGGGGCGCGATTTGCACGTCGATTATGTTATGGAAGGCACGGTCCGCCGCAGCGATGGACGGATTCGAATCGCAGCGCGGCTGATCAAGGTCGCGGACCAGGCGCAGGTTTGGACAGACACCGTGGAACGCGGGGAAGCGGAAATGTTCCGGATCGAAGAAGAGTCGGCCGCTCACATTGCGAACGCTGTATCGGGAAAGCTGGCGGGCAGCGTGGGGGCATCACGAACGGTGTCGCATGCCCGGAATCAGGAAGCGTACCAGTCCTATTTGAACGGACTCTACCTGGAACACAAGGAAACCCGCGCGGATCTGGAGCGTAGCATCGATTATTTTGAGGAAGCAGCTCGGCTCGATCCCCAATTCGACCCAGCTTACGCGTCCGAAGCGGAAGCTCGCGTGGGGTTGGCGCGGTCCCGCGCGGCGTCGTCGCCCGAGACTTGGATGCGCGCGCGCGAAGCGGCTGAGAAAGCGCTGAGCATCAACGCGCTAAACGCCGAAGCGCACAATGCGTTGGCCAACGTGCTGTTTTGGCGCGAATGGAATTGGCCGCTCGCGGAAGAGCACTTCACGCACGCGATCGCAATTAATCCAAGCCTCCCCGTGGCGCATCACGATTACGCATTTTTTCTGGTCGCTATGGGGCGCACGGAGCCAGGCATCCAGTCGTTAGGGCGCGCGATTGCCTTGGATCCGCTATCGGCGCGAGTGAACATGGATGCCGGATGGCTGTTTTTGCAGGCGCATCGTTTTGATGACGCGATCCGGCAGGCGAGGCGTGCGCAGCAGCTGGAGCCGGGTCTTCGCGAAGCCGATGCGTGCATCCTGCGCAGTCTTTTTTATCAGAAGAAGCATGGCGAAATTGCGAACACCCTGCACTTGCCGGCGGGAAATCCAGAGGAAGCTTTGAAGCGCATGTACGGGCAGAGGCTGCAGGATGAGGAGAAGTCCGGATCGCGGGACTCATTTGGCATGGCTACGCAATATATATTCCTGGGACAGAACGGGAAGGCATTGGATGCGATCGAGCGCGCCTACGCGGACAGGAGCAGCATGCTGCCGCTTTTGAAATCTGAACCGGCGTTTGAGGGGCTGCATGGGGAAGCCCGGTTTCGGGAGCTGGTGCGGAAGTTGGCTTTGCCGTAGTGGGGCAGGGCCGTGCCCTGCCGCGTCGCTTTGTTTGCCCTATAGAACCTGGCAGGGCATGGCCCTACCCCACAAGAGGCCTGAGAGTGTGCGCTACAGCGGGGGAACTAAGCGGATCATACTTAGGTTCACCGTGAAAACGCGGTCGTCGGTGGGGACGTTCCATGTTGGACCGGCGTTGATTTCGATGTGATATTCCGGGCTCTCCGGGAGGTCGGCTTCAACGATGAATAGGCCGGGGCGATCCAGTTTCCAGCGCCCCACTTCGCGCCCATTGGCGCGAGCGTGCAATTCCACGGGATGCCCTTCGCTCGCGTGGCCTCGAATCCGCAGCCGTTGTGGACCCGGCTTCATACGCACCAGGTGGGCCGCGGCGTGCGCACCGATCCAGCGATATTTGTTCCCGAAAACGCCTTCGAGATCGTACCAGCCTTCCAGCAGGCGCTCATTATGGCTAGCTAGGCAAAAGTCGATCACATCTTCGCGATCGCCCGGATAAAGCTCGGCGCGTTCTGAAGTAGGCAAGAGATTGTACACGGCCCCTTCGTTCGCCGCCTGATAGCTGCATTGGGAACATCGCAGAGTGTCGCTGGAATCGCGATGCATGGGGGAGTGGCAATCCGGGCATCGAAGCTGCAACTGAAATTCGGATTCGTTAAAGGGGACGCGCTCGGGGTCGCCGGCCTTGCGGCAAACCGCGGCTAAAGTTCCGCCTAGCAATCGCGCGGCACGCCACTGGGACATCGCGCTGTTCTTGACAATCCGCTCACCCCACCCGCGCTCCGGCACAAACATTTCGTACTCGGCGTCCACAAAATGCGCACGAATCAACTGGTGCCACTCCTTGATACCCATGCTGTGATTCTGCCGGATACCGAAGCTTTCCTCCTGGTGGGCCCCGATGACATCGCGGACCAGATACCCGAGCAGGCCCCAATCTGACAAACGGCGCTCCCAGGGTTTCATCGTGTCGTAGTAAGGGCAGCGGTACAGGCGTAGCGTCAACTTGCGTTTCAGCGGCTCTTCGGCGAAAAGGAAGGTGCCTCCGGGCGCGAGCACGCGCTTCACTTCCAGAAAGACGCTTTCCATATTCATGAACTGGCTGAGCATCTGAAACGCCATCACGAAGCGCAGCGATCCATCGGCAAAAGGCAAATTCACGGCATCGCCGGCCACGCGGATGGGCGCGCGCGAAAGCTGCCAGCGGTCCTGCAGGGCGGTGCCATGGCGTAACGAATCGGCTGAAATATCCAAGGCAAACCCGCTCGCCCCGAATTCGTTGGCCAGCATGTAGCTGGTGTGTCCGACGTTGGAACCGATCTCAAGGAATGGCGTCATCTCGCCGATGAAGTTGAGATGGTTGCGGATGACGGCGCCGCGGCGCACATTTTGTTCGGCGTAATGCGCGATGGCGCGCTCCGGTTGCCCGAGAGACGCGAAATTGTGAAACTCCACTTCCGCGCGCTTCACCGCCAACGATTGAGCTTCTATCAAAACAGCATCTCCAACGCCAGGGAGCGTAGATCCGGCAGCAGGACGTCCGGCGAGTGGGTTCGCAGCTCTTCGATCGGTACCAGACCGGTTGCGACTGCGATGGCGCGAATTCCATTGGCTCTTGCGGCGCGCACGTCGTTGGGATGGTCGCCGATCAATGAGATGTGACCTGCGCGGCTGATCCAATTTTCTTTGCGCGCGCGCCGGATGGCCAGGCGGACCAATCCGGCGCGATCCTTGGCCAGCTCGGCGAAAGCTCCGAAGCGGAAATACGGCTTCAGGCCGGCGCGTTCCATCTTGCGCCATCCGATCCGCGAAAGGTTTCCGGTGACCAGGCCGATCACAACGCCACGCCGCTCGAGGCATCCAAGCACGCGTCTGACACCAGGGCATACTTTGCGTTCGAGAGACGGCACGGTACGAACATAGACTTGCTGGGCACGCTCCACAACGGCCGGCATGGCTTTGCGGATAGCCGCTGTTTTCATCCCGGCGCGAGTCATCATGATGCTGAGAATATCGCGATCCAACATGCCCGATACAGGGACGCCATCAGTTGTGGTTTCCACCCCCACCGTGCGTCGGATGGCTTCCACCAGAGCTTCGCGATGATGTGCGCCGGCGCGGCGGATGAGCGTACCGTCGATGTCGAAAAGCACGAGTGCGTCCACTGGTTCCAACCTTTTACTATAAGGCACCCACTCCCTCACGGTCGGGGTTCAGCTCCGTTACCGAACCGCGAGCGTAAGCGACCGGTGCTTTTTCAGTCGGGGTACAATCAACGGCATGGATATCGATCTCCCGAACGGAAGGAAACTTCGTTTGGTGATCGGTGACATTACCAAGATTCGCGTGGATGCCATCGTCAACGCCGCGAATTCCAGCTTGGCCGGCGGCGGTGGCGTGGATGGCGCAATTCATCGCGCCGGGGGCCCGGCCATCATGCGTGAGCTGGCTGAAGTAAGAAATACGGCCGGAGGATGTCCCACAGGAAGTGCTGTGGTTACCACAGCCGGCGCACTGCCGGCGCAGTATGTGTTTCACGCGGTGGGACCAATCTATCGCGATGGGCGGCACGGTGAACCGGATCAACTGGCGGCGTGCTATCGCAAGTGCATGGAGCTGGCGGAGGAACGCAACGTGCGCACTATTAGCTTTCCTGCCATCAGCACCGGGGCATATGGTTATCCGGCGCAGGAAGCCGCCGGCATTGCGCTCGAGACGGTGGGCGCTCACTTGGAGGGGCCCGGTGCGCACGTGCGCGAAGTTTTGCTGGTATTATTCGATGCTGGTTTTTATCAGCTTTATCAGCGTGCGGCAGCGCACTCGCTCGCGAATTGGATAAAATAGAAACTCATGCAAGTGCTGCTGGCCGGCGATCACAAATTCCTGTTACTCGAGCTGGATCCCGACTTCGTTGCCAATATCGCCAAGCAGGCTGGTTTTGAATACAAAATCGAAGACACCAAGCGATCGCTGTGCCTGGACCTGCTGGCGGCCGACCGTCAAGCGCCACTGTTGCTGTTTGATGCCGCGGACCCTGGCAATCTGGGATGGTTTTCACGCTGCCAGTTTTATGTAGACGGACAATCCGGCTCCGTGCTGCAAACGCCCATTTCCGTGGCTAACCAGAAGGATCGCTCCGGCCGCACGCTACCGCATTCCATCCGGCTACAAATCGCTAAGGAGCTGCCCGCTTCGTTTCGACTTCCGGGAAAACAGCCGGTGAACGAACAGATGGTGTACGCGGTGCTGCACAATCTGCTGAATGCGCTGCTGAATACGGGCGTGGGGGTTTGTGGAGGATCCGCGGTAAAACCGCTGGCAGGGCGGACGGAAACTATTGGTACCAGAAATTAAATCTGCTGTAATTTGATTTATTTCAGGACCGAATTCAGCGACCCTTGGCGGTAGCCTTCCAGATCGATTGTTACGTAGTGAAATCCTAGAGGCTTGAAGATTTCGACGAAGGCGCGCGCCATCTCGGGAGTCAGCGCGCGGGCGAGTTCGTCGGGGGCGATTTCGAGCCGGACCAATTCGCCGTGGAATCGCACGCGGAACTGGCGGAAGCCGAGCGCCTTGATTCGTTCCTCGCCTACTTCCACGGTCTTCACGTTCTCAACAGTCACGGCTGTTCCATAGGGGATACGCGAACTCAGGCACGCGGACGCAGGACGGTCCCAAGTAGAGAGATTGGCCAATCGCGACAGCTCGCGGATTTCGGCTTTGGTTAATCCGGCATCGACGAGCGGCGCTTCCACCTCATGAAGTTTGGCGGCGCGCTGTCCGGGGCGGTAATCGCCCAGATCGTCGACGTTCACGCCGTAGACTATGTGCTGAATTCCTCGCTCGTGGCCCAAGACATCCAGTTGCGTGAACAGCTCGTCCTTGCAGTGAAAGCAGCGATTCGGATCGTTCTTGACATAGTCGGGATTGTCGAATTCGTGAGTCTCAATGTATTCGTGACGGAATCCGCACTCGCGGGCAAAGGCCTCGGCATCGCGCTTGTGCGATTGAGGGATGGATGCGGAATCGGCCGTGATTGCGATGGCATTGTCCGCGAGCACGCGGTGGGCGGCCCAGGCGAGGTAGGCGGAATCGGTACCGCCTGAATAGGCCACCATCACGCGGCCCATTTGATCGAGGATCGCGAACAGTTTTTCCTGTTTTTGGGCTAGCGACGCGGCGTCGAGTTTGGATGCGCCGAGGCTCACCAGGGTTGCCATACGTCTTTAGTATAGCGGGCCAAAAGCACCAGCTCCCTTACGGTCGCGGTTCGGCTACCAACGATCGTTACCGAACCGCGAGCGTAAGCGACCGGTGCTTTTGACTGACATGCTGCGCCACACCCGGCCCGAAAAGTGGTTTCATAGAAGCTATGATCTGGAAACCCATTAGCGGCTTGATTTTCGCGTCTGCGTGTTTCGCCCAGCAGTTGGCCTTGACGCCGCCCATGGGTTGGAATAGCTGGAACAAGTTCGAAAAAAATGTTAGCGCCCAGGTGATCAAGGAAATCGCGGACGCCATGCTATCCAGCGGGATGAAGGATGCCGGTTATGTGTATGTCAACATCGACGACACCTGGCAGGGAAAGCGGGATGCCCAGGGAGTGCTGCAGCCCAACGAGAAATTCCCGGACATGAAAGGGCTGGCCGACTACGTCCATTCCAAGGGATTAAAGATCGGCATTTACTCCTCGCCTGGGCCGCAGACCTGCGCGGGCTACGAAGGCAGCTATCAGCACGAAGAACAGGACGCGCGCACCTGGGCCGGCTGGGGCATCGATTATCTTAAGTACGATTGGTGCAGCGCGAAGACGGTCTACAAGGAAGAAGAGATGCCGGCCGTCTACAAGAAAATGGGCGACGCACTGAAGGCCACTGGACGTCCGATCGTTTTCAGTTTGTGCCAATACGGGCTTCGCAAAGTTTGGGAGTGGGGCGCGGCTTCCGGCGGAAATTTGTGGCGCACCACCGGCGATATCGAAGACACCTGGAAAAGCATGTCGACGATTGGTTTCGATAAGCAGACGAGTCTGGAGCAGTACGCGGGACCGGGGCATTGGAACGATCCGGACATGCTCGAAATCGGCAATGAGCACATGGATGAAGTGGAATACAAGACCCACATGAGCCTGTGGGCCATGCTGGCCGCGCCGCTGCTGGCAGGCAACGATCTGCGCAGTATGCCGGATGAGATCAAGCAAATTCTGACGAACCGCGAGGTGATCGCGATTGATCAGGACAAGCTCGGCAAGCAGGGTTTTCGCGTTTCGAAAGACGGCCGTACCGAGGTGTGGGCCAAGCCGCTGGAGGGTGGCGACATGGCCGTTGCACTTTTCAACCGCGGAGATAGGGCAGAACTGATGCTCGCCAAGTGGTTCGATCTGGGCCTCAGCGGCAAACATACGGTGCGCGATCTCTGGGCTCACGCCGATCGCGGAAAGATCAAGGATCTGTTCGAAGCCGAAGTGTATCCACACGGCGTGGTGATGCTTCGGGTATCCAAGTAGGGAGGGTTGGGAATGAATCGGATTACTCTGGTTACATTGTTTACGGCGATTATCGCCTCAGGGCAAGTTGAGCAGCAGCGCCGCAATCGGGAGCAACAGCCTCCACCGCAGGAGCAGCCGGAACAAGGGCCGGCGCAACCCGCGCACCACGGGCCGCCTCCGGTGGAAAAAAGTTCGGTGACGCAGCACAGTGCCCACGTGGGCGGCCAACAAATCAATTACACCGCGACGGCGGGAACGTATGTGATCAAAGCCGACGATGGGACGCCGAAGGCCAGTTTCTTCTACGTCGCTTACACCAAGGACGGCGTCGCGGATATTTCCAAACGCCCGCTGTCCATCGTCTACAACGGGGGCCCGGGTTCAGCGTCGTTGTTTACTCACATGGGACTGGGCCCGAAACGAATCGCGCTGACCGACGATGGACACGGGATGCCGGCGCCGTACTCGATCGTCGATAACGAAAGCTCGTTTTTGGATGCCACCGATATGGTGTTCGTCGATGCCATCTCTACCGGATTCAGCCGCCCGGCGCCGGGCGAGAATCCGTCGCAATTCTACGGCACCGTGCAGGATGCCACCTGGTTTTCCGATTTCGTTTATCAGTATCTGACGCGCAACGAACGTTGGGCTTCGCCGAAATTTCTGATCGGCGAAAGTTACGGCACCACGCGCTCGGCCCAGATGTCCAGTATCCTGCAGCAGCGTCATCAGGTCTATCTGAATGGGATTGTCCTGGTTTCCTCCGTGGCCTTTGCCAATTGGGGCGCCGATGACCGCTTTAAGTTTTTCCTGCCAACCTTCACGGTGTCGGCTTGGTATCACCACCTGCTGCCGCCGGAGCTTCAGAAAGAAAATGTCGAATCGGTAGCGCAGGCGGCGCGACAGTTCGCGCACGGAGAATATGCGGCTGCGCTGGAGAAGGGCGACCAGTTGCCGGGGTCGGAGTATCAGAAGGTGGTTCACGATCTGGCCCGCTACACCGGGCTCTCATCGAAGTACATCGAAGAGACCAACCTCCGGATCAGTCCGCAGCGCTGGTTCAAGGAACTGCTGCGCGACAAGCGGCTGACGGTGGGGCGCCTGGATTCACGATTCACAGGCATGGACGTGGACGCGGCCGGCGAGCGCAATGAATACGATTCCAGCGAGGCTTCCTATGAAGGCGCTTATTCGGCGATGTTTCAGGATTATCTGCGGCGCGAGCTGCAATGGAATAGCGACATGTTTTACACCATCACCGCCAACGTCCGGCCATGGGACCAGGGGCAGCCCGGCCAAGTTGCCGAATCGTTACGCTCAGCCATGACGCAGCAGGGCTCGCTGCGGGTGCTAGTGGCCTGCGGCTACTATGACCTGGCCACGCCGTTCAACGGTATTGAACAGACCGTGTCGCACATGAATCTGGAGCCGCCCATCCGGAAGAACATTGCGTTCGCGTATTACGAAGCGGGGCACATGATGTACATCGACAAGAAGGCGCGGGAGAAGCTGCATAAGGATGTGGGTGATTTCATCACCGCTAAGAATTAGTAGGAGTGCGCGCCGCACTCGCCAGCGCTAACTGTACACATCAGATCGATGCCGCACCCTCACGATGGCGATCTCTCTTGGACTAATCGAAAAGATCACGCGATAGTCGCCAACCCGCAACCGGAAATATCCTAGCCACGTACCTACAAGAGCCTTAACATCGCCTTCGCCGGAATCACCGTACTTGGTCAGTGCAAGAAGGATCCGCATGGCCGTTTCGCGATCAATTCCGCGCATTTCCGCGCGAGCGGACTCGGGCCATATGAAATTCATTAACCGCCGAATTCACGCAAAATCTCGTCGTGGGAAACAATTCTTCCAGATTCGATGTCAGCGCGCGCACGAGCAATGGCTTCTGCGTCACCCTGTGTTACGGGCTCGTCATCAGGTGACGCTAAGATTGCAGCACGGAAGGCAGCGGTGCTGGCCAGGTATTCCAGAAAACGCTGCGCCGCAGAAATCTCAGCCTCAGGAATCCGATCAATCAATATGTGAAGCTGTTCGCGCGCCATTGCGTTCCCCTTTCAGCGTACTGCAACTCCGTGCAACTGTGCTGAAGTGGTCCAGATCGCTATTGTTGGTTCAACAGCGGGATATCTTTCGCCGCCGGCGGGATGGACGCCAGGTACGCGTGGATGTCGGCTAGTTGGGCATCGGTTACCAGCTTCGCGGTATAGGGCGGCATCGCGCCGGAGGGATGGCGGACGTACGCGATCAGTGCCGGTAATGGAACCGGACGCGGAGCAAGTCGCGGTCCAGCGCTTCCGCCTTGGCCTACGCGTCCGTGGCATTCGTAGCAACCGACGGACGAGAAAAGCTTCTTGCCATTTGCCGCGTCCTGCGCATGCAGAAGGCCGGCGGCCAGTAACAGGATCAGCTTGCGCATTGGCTCCTCCTAACGCGGTTGAGTGACAACGTCGATCATGGCCGGCTCGCCGCGCTTCACTACCTCGATGCCGCGGTGAAGGGCCGCCGCAAGATCTTTCGGATCGCTGATGGGGCCTTCGCCATACATGCCCATGCTTTGGGCTAGCTTGGCATAATCGACCGGCGGATCGTCAATGGTGGTGCCGATCTGAGCGCGATCCACGCCGCGGTTGTGCTGGTTCGCCATGATCTGCACCTGCATCACTTCCTGATGATAGCCGCGATTGTTGTGCATGATGTTAAGCAGCGGGATGCGATGGTGCGCGGCCGTCCATAGGATTCCCGGCGCGTACATCATGTCGCCATCGCACTGAATGTTGACGGTGAGCCGGCCATGCTTGCGATTCGCGAGAGCGGCGCCCACCGCGGCTGGCGCGCCATATCCGATGCCATAGCCGCCTTGTCCGCCGATGTGATGGTAGTGTTTATTGAAGTCCCACAGCCGGTCGGGCCAGCCGCTCACGAAAGCGCTGGTGGATACAAACGACCAATCCTCATTCTTGATTTGAGCCCACAGCTCCGCGCACAAGCGGGCGGTGCTGATGGGGCTGGCGTCCCAGGCATAGGCGGCATCCGCGCGGGCCTTCGCGTGGGCTTCCTGATGCGAGGCTGCGAGCTTGGCGCCGCGGTCCTGAAGCACGCGCTTGCGATCATCGGTAAGCTGGCGTTTCACCGCTTCGATGAGAGCCGGTAAAGTTGCTTCCGCGTCCGCCGCTATCGCGAGATCCACTTCTTGAAAGCGCTGGAAATCCTGATAATTGCTCCGCAGGAACAGGTCGCCGGCGGTGATGCTGATGAGCTTCGCCCCTGGCTTGGTGATTGTTCGCGTGGAGTATTCTATCTGCTGGCCGATGGAATGGACGGCGCCGTAAAAATCCTCTACTTCAAGGCCCAGGATAACGTCGGCATTGGCGATCGCCGCGCCGCCGCGCAATGTTTGATTCAGCGGATGACGGCTCGGGAAATTCATGCGCTGGCGCTGATCGATGACGGCGGTCTGCAGGGTCTCGGCAAGTTCCACCAGAAGTTTCAATCCCGCGGGCGTCCGCGCGGCGCGGCCGGCTAGAATTACGGGATTTTCCGCCGCGACCAGGAAACGCGCGCCCTCAGCTACTGCGCCGGAATCACCCTGCGGAGGCGCGGTCAACGTGAGCTTCGGGATGCGCAAATCCGTACCATCTGGAATCGGGCTCTCCTGCGTGTCGGCATCCGCGACGATCACTACCGGCATGCATGGCGGCGTCATCGCGATTTTATAGGCGCGCACGGCGGACTCGGCGAAATGAGGCAGCGAGAGCGGCGCGTCATCCCACTTGATGTATTCGCGGACCATGGCCGCGGCATCTTGTACGCTGTGCGCCCAATCCACGAAGGATCGCCGCCGCGTGGCGTCCATGATATTGCCCAGCACCACGTACACCGGCACGCGGTCGCAGTAAGCGTTGTAGATGGCCATGCAGGCGTGCTGCAATCCAACCGTGCCGTGGGCGAAAACCAGCAGCGGCTTACCCTCGATCTTGGCGTAGCCGTGCGCCATGGCGGTTGCGGATTCTTCGTGGCAGCAGGTGATGAACTCGGGGCTGCGGTTGCCGCCGTGATTGATGGTGGATTCGTGCAGGGCGCGGAAACTGGATCCCGGGTTGGAGCATACATACTCAAAATCGAGCGACTTGAGGACGTCCAACATGAAGTCGGAGCCCGGCCGGTCCGTAGTCAGCACCTCCACCTTCACCGGCGGGTTGGTTTCAGCAGCGGTCTCTTTCGCACTGGGTGGCGGAGCCGCGGCCCGGCGGACGTCCGACTTCTGTGCTTGTGCGGCTTCCGGATTCACTGCCAGCGCTGTTGCGCCCACTGCCGCGCCTTTCAAGAAACCGCGGCGATCCACTGAATCCTTTTTGGATTTGGCCATATTCACTCCATTGACAACACTCTGTTGACAATCTCCCCATTCTATCCTTGGCAGAAGACCAGCGTTGGCAGCGTTACGGAGCCGCGACTGTGAGCATCCGCGAAAAAATCAAAAGCACCGGTCGCTTACGCTCGCGGTTCTGTAACGATAGTTTGTCGCCGAGCCGCGACCGTCAGGGAGTCGGTGCCTTTGCCGATTTTTTCGCAGCTTCTGAGTCTGGGGGAGCCGGTGCTTTCAAGTGCTAACCTTGTTTGGTGAACTTCGAGATTGAAATCAAGCTGCGGCTCCCCTCCGACATCTCGAAAATCCGCCGTACTTTGCGCAAACTCGGTTTCCGAATTACAGAAGCGCGCTCCCACGAATTCAACACGCTGTTCGACAATCCCAAGGATGCTCTTGGCAAGCAGGGCAAGCTCATACGCATCCGCCGCGTCGGGCGCCACGCTCTGCTCACCTACAAGGGGCCTTCGAAGAGCGTGCGTTACAAGAAACGCCATGAACTGGAAGTGCACGTTTCCGATGCCGATTTGCTCGAGAAGATCTTAAAGAGTATTGGCTATCAGCCGGTGTTCCGCTACGAGAAATTTCGCACCGAGTTTTCCAATGCTTCCGAGCCGGCTGGTAAGGTGCTGCTGGATGAGACACCGGTTGGGAACTTCCTGGAGCTGGAAGGCACTCCTCGCTGGATTGGCCGCACGGCCCGGCTGCTCGGGTTCTCTCAGACCGATTACATCACTGGCAGCTATGGTTATTTACACATGCTCTATTGCCGCGAGTTTGGCCTGAAACCCAAGGACATGCTCTTCACCGGTCGGCGAAACGCCTGAGCTGTTTCAGCGGAAACAACCTTAGAACTGCACCAAACTCTTGTACCGAGTACCTGCCGATGGTATTCTTTTTTCACACGAGGGCGTACTGCATCGACGGTACGCGCTCCGTAGAACCAATGATTGCGGGCGCAATTATCACGGCGTTTTCGATGGGGTCACTGCTGGCCTGGTTCCGCTATAGCTGCGGCCTGATCCTGAGTGCTAAACCGGCTCACGACTACACACCGCAGGTGGCGGCTGCGAATGAGCTTGGGGTCCTCGAAGTGCAGCAGAGCCTCCCCAATGCAAACGAGCGGCGCGGTCTGGACATACTGCGAAGAAAGTTGGAGCGGGACTATCACCTGCTCAGTTATCTGCTGGACCATAGCCCTGCTCTGCACACCGGAAGCGAGGGCTTTGAGCAGCGCATGATGATGTTGGATTTCGAGCTGATGAAGGCTTTCTACGCGCTGGCGTCCGTGCTGCCGCGCTGCCTGGCTCGACGGGCGCTTCAGGAGATGACGCAGGTAGTTTGCTATTTCGCCAATACGATGGGGGAGCGGGGCGTCTGGACGTCTGTTACTGAGTAGCGAACTGGCGGGTTGACAACCCGCCGCAGGATGGCATCCCAATGCCACTTAGTTTCCCTGTTGTAGGATTGGGTGGGGCAGGGCCATGCCCTGCCAGGTGGGTCATGCGCCGGTTGTGGCAAACGGTGGACGGACCAATGGTTTGCTGCGTGCCGGAAAAGTCACTGCCTCGATATCCCGGCAGGGCATGGCCCTGCCCCACGGTACCAATTACAATACATTGATGACGATCCATGAGGCGCGGTTCCGCGTGCGCTACGCCGAAACCGATCAGATGGGCGTGGTCTACTACGCGAATTACCTGATCTGGATGGAAATCGGACGCGCGGAATATTGCCGCGCCGCCGGCATCCGCTACAAAGACATGGAGAGTGCCGACGGAATCCGTCTAGCGGTGGTGGATGCACATTGCCGCTACTTACATCCCGCGCGGTACGACGAAGAGATCGCCGTGAAGACCTGGATCGCGCGCGCCAATCGGAGAATGATTCAGTTTGAATATCACATTCGAGAAGCAGAGAGTGCTCAAACGCTGGCGGAAGGTGAAACCAAACACATTTTCTTGGGCGCGGACATGCGGCCCGTGAAGCTGCCCGAGAAATACCACGCTTGTTTCGGCTTGCCGAATGCTACTGATTGAACTTGATGGTGGATTCGCCCGTGAACTTGTGATAATTGCGAAACTCGATGACGTTGCGCTCGCACTCATTCGATCCGCGGGCGCAGCTCAGGACTTCGGCGCGCACCGGCAGCAGAAACTTCTCCGGCGTGCCTAGCGTTATGTAATCATAATCCACGGCGGTTTCCGTTACGATTCTCGGGAACTCCTCCGGGATATCCTGCGCCTGCATCTCGATGCGCAGCGTGTTCGCGGTCTGTTTATCCACCCAAACGGAGCCCTTGTAAGCTGGAAGAATATATTGTCCGGGAACCCAGATCTTCCAGGAAGAACGCAAGCGCTCAACTGCGAATTTATAAACCGAAGCAGACTGGTGCGCAATGGTATCGTCTTCGGAGTACTTGAAATCGGCATCCGTACCCGGCTCGAAAAGATTTCTTAAGATGGTGCCGAACTCGCCGGAGGACCATGCGCCCGTATCTTCCGGTGCTTTCTTGGTGGGTTTGCCGTTGATGGTGAGGTTCCGGTAACTTTCCTTGCGATTCTCATACACCACTTCCGCCGACACCACGTCGATCACCTGCCAGTTGGGTTGCCGTGTTTCACTAACGTAGCGTGTGGTCATTTCCTGACATACATAATTCGGCAGCCCTTCCATATAGGCAACGGCTGCGGCGCGCGCCTTTTCGATGAAGGCCTGCCGAGGATTCACGGGTGGAGGCGCCGGCGCTGACCTTTCCAACGTTGCTCTGACAGGAGCCGCTTTTTCGGGCGTCGGCGCGGGCGTAGCGTCGTCATCCTCATCCGATTTGCTCGAGGCGCGTGCCACCGGTTTGCCGCGCTTCAGGACCGGCGGACCCGCGTCGTCCGGATCGTGCGTGGGACCGGGGCGTACTAATATGGTGGGCGGCGGCGCGGTTCTTCCCTCGGGCTCCATTCGATCGTTCGCATTTATTTCTTGAGCGGCTTTGGCATTGACCTTGATTTTCACCGCTTGAAACTGCCCTTCGTTATCCTGCGTAACTTCGACATCCACGCCGTCGCCCAACTTCAATTCTTCCGATTTTACAGTCTTGTCCGTAATCTGGATGGTGAGGATTCGAGTGTCCTCGGTCTCCATGTCGAAGGACTTGGCTTCGAGTACCCGAATCACACCCTTGAACGTCTTCGTAGCCGCCGCGGTGTCGGAATTGCTATCGCCCTTCTTGCTGCGCCGCGGGATAGTAGGGGCGTTAGGGCCATTCTGACCCGGCTGCGGATATTGACCGGGCGGGTACGTTCCAGGAGGATACTGACCGGGCACGGGCTGCCCCACCTGCGCAACCAGCGCCACGCCTATCGCGAAAAATAGAACAGCAGCTTTCAATCTTCCCCTTAGACGATTGTAGCCCCGATTCCGGTTACCAGAAAGGCACCGGCTCCCTTACGGTCGCGGCTCGGTACCGCATTCTTTCCGAACCGCGAGCGTAAGCGACCGGTGCTTTTGATTTTTTCGCGACTCCCTACCGGTCGCGGCTTACCCCTGCACGCGCTTCTCTTTGCCCTCCCAGAACTGCTCGCGGAGCACTAACTTACGGATCTTTCCCGTACCAGTCTTGGGCAACGGCTCATCCGCGAAGGCGATCTTACGCGGCAACTTGAACTTGCCCAGGCGCAGCGCCAGAAATTCCATCAATTCATCGCAGCTAAGCTGAGAGCCTGGCTTAAGTACCACGACAGCCGCGGGGACTTCGCCCCACTTCGCATCGGGAGCGGCCACCACCGCGCATTCAAAAACATCCGGATGCGCGAAGATGGCTTTTTCCACTTCCAGCGACGAAATGTTCTCGCCGCCGCTGATAATAATTTCCTTCTTGCGATCCACAATGTGGATGAATCCATCCTCGTCCCAGACGGCCATGTCGCCCGAGTGGAACCAAGGGCCGCTCATCACTGAGGCCGTGACGTCAGGCTCGCGGAAATATCCTTCCATGATATGATCGCCCGCGGCCACCACTTCGCCGATGGTCTGCATGTCGCGCGGAACGTCGTGCATGTTCGGATCCACCACGCGGACTTGGACGCCTGGAGCAGTCCATCCGGCCATGGCGCGACGGCGATGCCGGTCGGCGTCGGATTTGTACTCCACACCCGGCTTCGTGCGGCCGGAGGTCAGCATCGGCGATGTTTCCGTGAGGCCATAGCCGCTGTATACGTCGCAATGAAAAGCTTTTTCCATCCGATCGATCAGCTCGGGCGATGAAGCGGCGCCTCCCAAAGTAATATTACGCATGCTGGAAAGGTTATAGTTTCCAAGGTCCGGCGCATTCAGAAGCGCATTCGCCATGGTGGGAACCAGACTCATATCGGTGGCGTGATGTTCCTGAATGAGCTTGAATACGCCCGTGGGCTCGAACCGGCGCACCATGATCTGCTTCACTCCTAGCATGGTGGATGTCTGGGGCTTGCCCCAGCCATTGGCGTGAAACAAAGGGATGGTGTGCAGATCCACCATGCTCTCTACATCCTTCGCCAGCGTGGCAACGGCCATGGCGTGCAGATAGAGCGTCCGGTGGCCAAGCATGACGCCCTTGGGTGTTCCCGTGCTGCCGCTGGTGTAAAAGAGTTCGGCGATGGCGTTCTCATCGAAGCTGAAAATATCCGCGCGCTCAGGATGTCCTTCGTCCAGCAGCTCCTCATAGGTCATATCCGCGACGGGCACTTTGTCGTCGAGGGTGACGAAGCGCTCAATCTCGCGGCAAGCCGGCCGCAACATTTCAACCAGTGGCGCAAAATCGTTTTCAAAAAGCAACATCCGCGCGCCCGAGTGATTCAGGATATTGGTGAGCTCCAATTGCGACAAACGGACATTGAGCGGCATCACGATGGCGCGCGCCTGCACTACTCCGTAATAACCCTCCAGTAACTGGTGATTGTTAAAGCTCAGGTAGGCCACGCGATCGCCATGTTGGATACCTTCTTTGCGGAGCGCGCTGGCCAATCGTTCGCAGCGGTTCCCGAACTCGGCATATGTGAACGTCCGGTTACCTGAAATGATGCCGACCCTTTTTCCAAACAGGTCCACGGCGCGGTGGAGACACCGGATGGGTGTCAAAGGAACAAACATGACGGCATTGTATCAAAGCCAATACATACGCACCGTTTAACGCGCCAAATCAGCCGAATCGAAGCACTCACGTGCAATATTGTCAGGCATAGAGGACCACCAGGTCCTTCCTGATGGATCGCGCCGAACTCGAACGTCTGTGGGTGCAAAGCACCCGCCTGCGATGTCTCGACCATCCAGCGAAATGGGTGCGCTGGAACGCTGCCACTGGTCTCGGGTACATAGCCCGAATCACAGAAAGCTTGACGTTGAAGTTCCGAAACTCATGGAGTTGCAGGCTGACGCCGAAATCGCTGACAACGTTCAGGATGCTTTGGACGATATCAACTGGTACTTACGCCTTCAATAAATCCCAGCGAAGCTTATCCTTTGGCAGCGCATGGCGCCGCCCCACACGGATGGATCCATGGGCGGCGGTAGGAACGCGCCAGCAGCCGGTTCGTTGCTTCGTCGCCCACTACACGTTGCTTCACGGCGTCCCACTCGAGCGTGCGGCCGGTCTGCATCGCGAGATTGGCCAGAATGCAGCTCGCAGTCGAGATGTGGCCTTCCTCAATATCCGCGACAGGTTTACCGCGGGAATCGATCGCGGCTAGAAAATCCTGCATATGATGCCGGATCGCTGGAGCTACGTGGCGCTCCAGATCCTTCTCCGTTTTATCTTCTGGATACTGCTCGAATTCGTAAGTCACATCCTTGTGCACGGGCTGGCCTTGTCCCTCCGCAGGCGTAAAGTCATAGCCGAAAACGCTGGCCCTTAGCGTCCCTCTGTCTCCATAGAACGTGGCGCCCCAGGGATATTTTCCGTCAGGAGCATCGCCGTAGGAACGATGTTGCCACACCACGCGCAGATCCGGGAAATCGAACGTGGCGGTCTGAGTATCCGAGATATTCGCCTTGCTGGCTTTGTCCACCAGAATGCCCCCAGTGGACGCGATGCGCTGCGGCCAGCCTAAGCCCAGCATCCAGCGCACCATATCGAGCATGTGGACGCACATATCGCCCACGATCCCGTTTCCATATTCCATAAATGCGCGCCAGCCGCGCGGATGGACCAGCGAGTTGTAGGGCCGCATGGGCGCGGGCCCGGTCCACATTTCGTAATCCAGATATTCCGGCGGATTTATGTCCGGTGGATTCTCGGACGCGCGCATGTGGTAGTAACAATAAATCTCGACCAGTCCGATTTTGCCCAGCCGGCCTTCCCGAATGATCCTGTCGCGCGCTTCCACCAGATGCGGAGTGCTGCGCCGCTGCGTGCCGATCTGCACCACGCGCCGGTATTTGCGCGCGGCGGCCAGCATCGCCTGCCCCTCCGCCACATCCACGCTGATGGGCTTCTGGCAATACACATCGGCGCCGGCTTTCACTGCCTCAAGCATGGTCAATGCGTGCCAATGATCCGGCGTGGCGACTTCTACGATATCGAGGTCCTTTTCCTTCAGCATCTCGCGGTAGTCGCTGTAGATCCGCGGGCGCTTCTTAGACGCTTGCCGGGCTGCCACCATATCAGCGCACTCGGCCAACATGCGCTTGTCGACATCGCACAGCGAGATCACTTCAACCGGTGCGATTTGAATCAGCCGGAACAGATCCGACTTGCCGTACCAGCCGGTTCCGATCAGCCCCACCCGCCGCCGTTTCTGCTCATCGTAGGCGAGGGCGGAACCGCCGGCGGCCGCCAAAGCCATCAAGAATTTACGACGGTCGATATTCGTGGGCATTAATTAAGCCACTCCCTTTGCGCAATTGTTTGCCGCGCCTATCTGCGTTCATCTGCGGCCTAATTATTTACCTCCACCACTGCGGTCAACACCACATCCCTGAACGCCGCGGCTTCTGAAAACAAGCCCCAAAATACTTCGCCGGTGAGTTCATCCACTTCGCCATTGGATGACACCACACGGCCTGGAGCTTTCACGATGAATATCAACGGGACGAATCCGGAACCATTAGTAGTGGTGGAGGAAGGGTCCGGTGGATTCGAGGTGGTAGTCGCCGAAGAGAACGCGTCCTGGATCATCTTCGACGCGATGTTCCTGCGCTGGTCCGCGGTGAGTTTATCGCCGAATTGCTGCTCGAGCGCTTTCACCATCAGCGCGCCAATCCGCTGGCCAGCGCGGCGGACTGCTAAATCGGGATGCAGAAATCCCATCGCCAGCAGCGGATCGCCCGGCCCGAACAACAACGGGATGGATAGCTCGGCAGTCTTATCCGCAAGCGCTTGTGCGTTGGCGTCTGTCGCGAGTTCGGGAGGCAGTTTGGCCTTGATCTTCGCCAGATCTTCCGGCTTGACTTTGCCGAGAACTTTGGTACGGTCGCCCTTCCAGCGCAGCGTTTCGCGATATTCAAACCGGTTCGGCGCAAGCCGCGTGACCGTGGCCTGGTTGACCATATTCAGTTTGCCCTCGGCGCCGGCTTTAACGGATATATCGCCATCTAGCGAAGCTCCTGCGGCCAGTGCACGCTCGAAGATCAGCGTGCGTTCTTCGTTCTTTTTTTCTTCGTGCGATTTCCACGCCGGGCCGGATGGAATAACAAAAGTATCCTCCAGTGTGGGCGTCATTTGCCCTTCCTTCTTTTCTTGGCCAATCAGAGCGACGTTTCGCGTCCAGGCACCGTCGGACTTGATTGTGGTAGTTACTCGCGCGTGGGCGCACGCGCTCGAGAAGAGGGTGGCGATCAGCGCGCAAGTAATAGCGATGAACCGCATTGGATCATCGTACCGCGAAGGGGGGAACTGCGCGGTTGACAACCCCGCGCAGCATGGCATCCCAATGCCACTTAGTTTCTCCTGGTGGGGCAGGGCCATGCCCAGGTGGGTCATGAGCCGGTGGATGAACCAATGGCTTGCTGAGTGCCGGAAAGTCACTTCCTTGAGATCCCGGCCGGGCTTGGCCCTGCCCCACACTACTTGACCGCGATAGTCACCATCTGGGCGCTTAGGTTGCCAGCTACTGTCAGGCTCACCTGGACCGACAGACCCGGCGTGATTCCCTGCGGCACCATCACATTGATTTGCGAGAGGCCCACAAATCCGGGGGCGTCACCGGCGAAAACTACCTTGGCACTCTGGCCGCCGATGGAAGCCGCCACTGGAGCCACTGTCGCCGCCAGGCCTTTCACTATCTTGCCGTCAACGCCCGGCGGCTTGGTCTGGCCGAGGCCGGTGGCGTAAAGCGCGATCAACTCGCCGCGCGCCGCTGGATTCGCTGCAGAGTTCAAGGTTCCATCGGAATTGGCGGCCGCAGCCTGTAACCCGTCCACGGTGAAAATTCCGGCCCTTCCGTCGATTACGTCCACCTGCAGTGTGGTGCTGTGTCCCTGATTGGTCACGCGCATGCTGGTGACGCTCTTGTTGGCGATCTCATAAGGCGCGACCAGCTCAATCTGTCCGCTCTGCACAAAAAGCAGCGGCGCGGGGACATCGTCAAACGTCACCTCGGTCGCGCCGAGCGAGCCAGAGAGCACGCCGTTGGAATCGAAGTGGCCAGTTAGCACCGAGGCCGGCCCCATGCAAATGCCGTGCAAAACCAGAATTTCGCCCGCCGCGATCGGTTCGCGGCGCGTTGGACCAGGCGGTTCTCCGAGCCCCGGTGGGACTACTTCGAAACTCGCGGCGTTGAATATGCCGACATCTCCAAGCACGGGCGCTGGCCCTTGAGGAGGCGGAACTGCACCCGCAGGCAGCATCCACACCGCACTTCCCTCCCCTTCCGAGACATACAAGTTCCCTTCGGCATCGTACGCCACACCGCCCGGTATTGCCATGGCCGGATCGTCTACCGCGCAACTGGCTGAAACGCGCTGCACGCGATTCGCCTCGGTGTCGCCAATCGCCAAAGTGCCATCAGGAGCTATTGCGATGGAACCGGCAAAGCCCAGGTCGGCGGGGCCATTGAACGGTCCTCCCGGCACAATCGAGCTTTGAAAGTCACCAGTGCCTGCTACCACCTGGACATCGCCGTTCGGAGACTTCCGATAGACGAAGAGTGGCCCTCCAACATAGAAGTTTCCATCCGCATCCACCGCGACGCCCCCAGCCTGATTCGGGTTCAACGATTCGATTTTCCCATCCGGCGTTATTTCACGGACGACATAATTCCCGCTGTCACTGACAAATAAGTTGCCCGCCGCATCTACCGCCAGACTGGTGGGAGCATTCAAAGTTGCCGCCGCAGCCGGTCCGCCATCGCCGGCGTAACCAGCCTGTCCAGTACCCGCAATCGTGGACACTTTTCCGCCTGCCGTGATTTCGCGGATTCGATTATTGCCGGTGTCGGCGATGAATACGGTCCCGTTATGGTCCACCGCCACGCCGGACGGCGTGCGAAGAAAAGCAGCATTCGGCGCGAAGCAAGCCGGATCGTCGGCAGAAGTGGGCCCGCCATCGCCGGCGATGGTTTGGATCACCCCATCCGGAGTTATCTTGCGAATCCGGTTGTTCTGCGAATCGGCGATGTAGATGGCGCCCGCGGAATCCACAGCGATCTGCTGCGGGCTCGAAAGCCCTGCAGACAACGCCGCACCGCCATCGCCGCTGAATCCCAGATTCGGACCCGCCACCGTCGCAATCAAACCATCCGGAGTGACTTTGCGCACGCGTTCGTTTCCGGAATCCGCGATATAGACCGTGCCGGATGCGCTCACCACCACCGACTGCGGATTGAAAAGCTGCGAATCCACCGCACGAGGCGTGCCAGGCTGCATGCAACCATCGCTGAATCCGATCACCCCAGTGCCCGCCACGACTTCCATGCCGGTTCCGTCGCTAGAAAACTTCAGCACGCGCTCGTTGGCTGTGTCGGCCATATAAATGGTCCCGTCTGATGCAATCGACAACATGCCGCCGGTAAATTGATTGGACGCCCCTGTACCATCGGCGAGCGTCGAAATGATTCCATCTGGCGTAACTTTTCGAATTTTTCCACCGCCCGCGATGAGCAGATCGCCGGCGCCATCCACGGCCACTCCAATCGCGACGATCATCGCCATCGTGGCTTCGCCGCCGTCACCCGAAAAACCCATCCGGCCGTTGCCAGCCACGGGAGTGATTTTGCCGTTGGCATCGATCTTTCTTACGTTGGTTTGGTCGCCATCGGCGGCGTATAGATTCCCTTTAGAATCGATCGCAATCTGCCAGGGACTCAGAATTGTAGAATCTCCAGTTCCAGCAAACGTAGTAATGACGCCTTTGGGCGAGACGCGGCGAATGCGAGCGTTGGGGCCGTCCGCGATATACAGGTTGCCGGAGGAATCCGTCGCAACTCCGGTGGGTGACGAAAGTTGCGCCGATGCCGCCAAGCCACCGTCGCCCGAGAATCCATCCACGCCGTTTCCCGCCACGGTTGTTATGGTTCCAGCCGGCGTCACCTTGCGTACGCGTGCGAAGGCGAAGTCTGCGATATACAAATTGCCCTGGGCATCTAACGTGAGCGCCTCCGGATAGCCCAGCGTCGCGTGGACGGCGGGACCATCGTCCCCCACGCCCGAACTTGCGCCCGCAAATGGAATGAATCCCGGCCCCGGAGGCACGGCTTGGGCAAAGAGAGACGCACTGAGGGCCAGCAACAAGAAGAAACGCATAAGATCTTTGGATGCGGGCTACTCCAATTCTGGCACACTGGAACGAATGGAAACCAAACGTTTGGCGAGCCAGCTTCGCCGATCCTATGAAGGGCAGGCTTGGCACGGTCCCAGCTTGCGAGAGCTGCTGAATGGTGTGACATCCGAGCAAGCGGCGGCCAAACCCATTTCCGGCGCGCACAGCGTCTGGGAGCTGGTGCTACATGTCACAGCCTGGGAGCGGGAGGCGTTGGCGGTGATCGAAGGAAAAAAGTATGAGACGCTCGCGGGCGAGAAGGATTGGCCGCCACTTCAAGGGACATGGGAGGCCACTGTCGAGGAGCTTGGGACCGTCACGCAGGCTCTGGTGGCGGCAGTTCGCGCGATGCCCGAGGAGAAGCTGAACGAATCCGCCGGCGGCGCGGAATACCATTTCTATTTCCTGCTGCATGGCGTGGTGCAGCACAACTTGTATCACGCCGGGCAGATTGCCATGTTGAAGCGGGCGCTATAGTTTCAGATCCCAGGTCTCGGTCATCATTTCGTAGCCGAACTGCTTGGCCGGCTCCTGCTTCACCAGCTGGAATCCCGCGCTGGCGTAGATGTGCCGGGCGGCATATAGATTCGCTTGCGTCCACAGCGTCATCTTCCGATAGCCAACCTCGCGCGCGAAGCTGATACATTCGTCCACTAGACGTTTGCCGAGGCCGAGGCCGCGGGCTGACGGTTCCACCAGCAGAAGACGCAGTTTGGCAATCCGATCCGATTTCTTCACCAGAAAAATGCAACCGAGAATGGCGCCGTCGCGTTCCGCCATCCAGCAACGCTCCCGCTTCGGATCGAAATTCTGAATGAACTTCGCCACAATCTCAGCGGTCAATCCTTCGAAGCTTTCGTCCCATCCATATTCTGCGGCGTAGAGCGCACCGTGACGGTGAACCACCCATCCCATGTCGCCTGGCTTGTGAGTCCGCAGCACGTATGGACGCTCCGGCTGGGGCTCGGCGCCCAGCAGCAGTTCTATGGTGTGCATGGCGTCCACTAGCCGCTGTTGGTCAGCGGAGGAGAGGCGGTTGAGCATGCCGGTAACTTGTCGTTGCGTCTTCGCTTCGAGCGGAGCGAAAGCCTGCCGGCCGCGCTTAGTTAGCGATAAGTGACTCTGGCGCCCATCCGTCCCGGAAGCTTTCCTTGAAATTAGTCCGCGCTTCTCAAACTTCGCGAGCAATCGGCTCAAGTAACCCGCGTCGAGATCCAGCTCTTTCGCGATGTCAGCCGCAATGGGATGTTTTCGATGGACCAGTTCGTACAGAACCCGCACTTCGGCGAGCGAGAACGGGCTGTCCAGATAGCCTTTGCGCAGCAGGCCGATTTGTTTGGTGTAGAAGCGGTTGAAGCCGCGAACAGAGTCAGCGTGCGGGTGCATGACTCATTGTCGGCGAGTTAGTTGACTTTGTCAACTAAGTACCATACTGAACCGCGACCGGAAGGAAGCGCCGCGAGACCGTCCGGCTGAACTATTCATGCCGCAAGGCAGTCATCGGATCCACCCGCACGGCCCGCAGCGTGGGAATCCAGGACGCGGCGAAGGCGATCAAAAGCAGCAACGGCAGCACCACCAAATATGTCCCGGGATCGCGCGCCTCAACGCCGAACAACATACTCTGGATGGCGCGCGCCGCAAAGATCGACCCAGCCAGACCCACCACCACACCGGCCAGCGTCCAACCTGCGGCACGCGAGAGCACCAGTTTGGTGATCGCGCCCGGAGTGGCGCCCAAGGCCATCCGCACTCCAATCTCCGCGGTCCTCTGTGTTACCAGAAACGCCATCACGCCATACAGTCCGACTGCCGCAAGCAGCACTCCCATGCCCGCGAACAGAGTCAGCAGGAGGGCGTTAAAACGCGGCCGATCCACCAGCCTGCCCACGCGTCGTTGCATGCTACCGATGGTAACGGGCAACGCGGGATCGAGAGCCGCGAATTCGCGCTTAATCCAGTCCGCCATCACTTTCGGATTGACGGATGTTCGGATTGCCACCTTGGCCTGGCGCCATCCAGTGGGCGGCTCCTGGATGCGCGAAATCTCATCCGGAACATGTCTACGCAGGATGTAATACTCGGGCTCGGGGGGCTGCATGGGGCCCAAATTCCTGACATCAGCGGCCACGCCCACGACAGTAGCCCATTCGTTGGTCTTGATGCGTTGGCCTATCGCATTCCCATTCGGAAACAGCCGCTGGGCAAATGTCTGGCTCAGGATCATGCTGCTTGCGCCGGGCGCGCGGTCCTCTTCCGTGAACGCTCGCCCGCGCACCATTGGAATCCCGAGAGCCGAGAAGTAGCCGGGCGTTACGTAGCGCCACATGATCAAGCCTCCGGTGCCTTTGTCGAACGGTGGTTGACCTTCCACCTGCATGGAGGCCAACAGCCTGCCGCGCGTGCCGCCCGACGGTGGTAGCGAATCGCTGATGGCCAACGATCCGACACCCGGAATTCTCGCCAACCTCATTTCCAGCTCGTTGATAAACTGATGCTGGCGCGCATCTTCGGAATAGCCTAGCCGGCTCAGAACAAATTCCGCAGTGATGACGTGCTCGGTTTCTAAGCCCATCGGGACACTCTGGATTTTCCAGAGGCTGCGCAGTAGCATGCCGGCCGAGACCAGCAGCACCAGCGAGATTGCAATTTGCGCAGCGCACAGCCACTCGCGTAGCAGCATTCTGCGAGTGCCGGCCGTGCGCGATCCGGTGAGCGATTCCGCTTGCGGATTCTGAAGCGCGGGCGCGATGCCGAATAACAAGCCTGAGGCGATGGACCCCGCCAACGTAAATAGCAAGACGCGCGGATCGAGCGCCGCCTGGTCCAAGCGTGGAATCCCTTCCGGAGCCAGACCGATAAACATTCGCAATAGTGCCCAGGCCAGCATGCATCCCGCTAACCCTCCCAATCCACCGAGTAACAGCGTTTCCGTGAGTGTCTGCCGTATCAAACGGCCACGTCCCGCGCCTAAGGCCGCGCGAACGGCCAGTTCTTTCCGCCGGCTGGTGGCGCGCGCGAGCAACAGGTTCGCGATGTTGGCGCAGGCGATCAACAATACGGCTCCTACGGCGCTCAGCAGCACCCAGGATGCTGTGCGCGCGTCCTGCACTTGACGATCCCGCAGACTGCGCATGCGCAGCTGCACTTCCTTGCGAAATTGCGGAGGGACATATTGGAGCGACGATTCGAATAGAGGCTGCATGGCAGCCTGAGCTTGCGCCAGCGTCACATCCGGCTTCAATCTCGCAAACACGCGCAGGGCACGGCCGGCGCGCTCGCGGGCTTCATCCAGCGCCTCGGGGAACAGCAGATCGGCATGCGCCAGCGTCGGCATTTCAAAATTCGCCGGCAATACGCCGATGATTGTCACCGGCTGGCCGTCGATCAGCACGGTCTTGCCCGGGATATTCGGATCGCGCGCGAACCGGCCCTGCCATAAGCCGTAGTTCATGAGAGCCACCCGAGGACCATTCGGAACATCTTCTTGCGCGGTGAAATCCCGACCGAGAACTGGCGAGATCCCAAATGTAGAGAGAAAATTGCCCTCCACCTGCGCGCAGCCCAAACGCAGAGGATTGGTCTGGGTAAGATCGCAATCCGCAACGCCGGCAGTGAAAGAAGTGATGGCTGTAAATGGAGTCTGGTGCTTGCGCCAATCAAAGTATGCGTCCGCGAAAAGGAATTCATTAGTATCCAGCGGCGCGATCATTCCTAAGGAAACTAATCTGCCGTCGTGCGCATAGGGAAGGCTGCGGAACAAGATGCGATCCACCACGCTGAAGACGGCGCTAGTGGAGCCAATGCCCAGCGCCGCCGCAAACACCGCGGTCAAGGTGAACAGAGGCTGGCGGACGAATCCGCGCGCGGCGTAACGCAGGTCTTGCAAAAGACTCTCGAAGAACGTATTGGCGTGCATGCGGCGCATCTCCTCCTGAATTAATGTTGCGTTTCCAAATTGGCGCCGGGCGGATTCGCGCGCCTCCTCGCTGGCGGCTCCAGCCTGGCGGTTGAGCTCGGTACGCATGTCGACGTGAAACTCAATCTCTTCCCGAAAATCATCGTCGCTCTTCACGCAAACCTCAGCACACGGCCCACGCCTTTGGACATCGAGTCCCAACTATCCTCTGCCTTGGCCAGCCACTTGCGCCCGGCGGACGTGAGTTTGTAGTAGCGCGCGCGGCGCTTGTTGCCGGTGACCTTCCACTCGGCCGACACCAGCTTGTCGCGCTCCAGCCGGTGCAGCGCTGGGTACAACGAGCCTTCCTCCACTCGCAATAACCCTTCGGAAGCGGCCTGGATGTGCAGCGCGATTCCGAAGCCATGATTGGGCCCCCGCGCCAGGGTTTTGAGAATCAGCAGTACCAGCGTGCCCTGCAGCTCTACCATACATCGCTAGGGTAGCACACTAGGTCTGGCTTCACCTATTGTGTCCAGCGCTGAAGGACCGAGCCGCGACCGGCAGGAAGCGCAAAGGGTGCGGCGCGCACCGCCAAACACTTCAGGAACTGGCCCGCGCCGCACTCCGTCTTGCGCGAGTTCCTTAGAAGCGCAACCACGAACGCTAGACCAGCCTGATAGTGTCTGCTCCCTCCCGGTCGTGGCTCACACGAGAGCTGCCAATACTCGGGCAACCGCGGCAACCGCGCGATCCACATCCTGTTCCGACGTTTGCCAATTGCACACGCTCACGCGCATCGCGCGGCGCCCGCGCCAGGTGGTTCCACCAAAAAACGCCTCGCCCGTCGCGACAATCGCCGCAATTACTTCATCGGTCCTGCGATCATCCCCGAAGCCTACCAGGCCTTGATTGATTACTGGTTCCCATAGGATTTCCGCGCCCGGCAATGAGCCGATCCGCGTGACCAGAGCATGCGCGTGGCGGCAACAGGTTTCTATCAAATCGGCTAGTCCGTTGCGCCCCAACTGGCGGATCGCCGCGTAGGTAGCAAAGCCGCGCGCACGCCGCGACCATTCGGGCGTCCAATCCATTTGATCGCGAGCATCGGCGGCATGCGTCAAATAGGGCGCGCGGTACGACATGGAAACGCTCTGCGCGTCCGGATGCGCCACGAAGGCGTAGCCGCAATCATAAGGAACGTTCAACCATTTGTGCCCATCCGTAGCCCAGGAATCGGCCGCTTCCACGCCTTTCACCAAACGACAAAAACGCGGACTCGCAGCCGCCCACAAGCCAAACGCCGCGTCCACGTGAACCCACGCACCGTATCGTTTCGCAATCGGGATCAAGGTTTCGAACGAGTCAAACGCGCCGATGTTTACATCGCCAGCTTGCAGCAGCACAATGGTAGGCGATTCGGGATCTTCCCCTAAAGCCTGCTCTAATGCGTCCCCGCGCAGGCGCCCTTTCTCATCGGTTGGAAGATATCTGACCTGCTGCAGGCCAAGTCCCAGGAAACGGACGGCTCGCTCGAATGTGCCGTGCCGTTCACTGCTCGATAGCATTCGTATCGGTGGGGCGCCAAACAGTCCGCTTTGTTCCACATCCCAACCGCGCCGGTGAAGCGTCGCGTGACGGGCGGCCGCCAAACATGTCGCGTGCGCCATCTGGCAACCCGTGACCAACGCAAAGCTGGCTGCGGCCGGAAGCCCGAAGATTTCCTTGAGCCACCCGCCCGCCACTTCTTCCACGATGGCTGCGGCAGGTCCCGAGGCGTATAATCCGGCGTTCTGATCCCAGGTGGACGTCAGCCAATCGGCCGCCAGCGCCGCGGGCAGCGCTCCGCCAATCACCCAGCCGAAAAATCGGCCCCCGGCTGATGCCATGACGCCGCCTTCAACATCCGCCGCCAGTTCCGTGATTACTTGCGTCGCGGGAGTCCCGTGTTCGTTCAGCGGTTTCGCCAGACGGCTCCGCAATTCATCCGGACTCGCTGTAGGCGCGACCGGAAGCCGGTCCAATTGATCCAGATAAGACAGAGCCAAGCGTGCAGCGGCTTCCAAGGGTTCTCGAAATTGCACCACTCCAGTCTAGGAGAATTCTCGAGTTGACATCTATCCGGAAATTGCGGCGGAATGTGAAGAATTAGCGCTCTGCTGCTTGCGCCATCACTTCTTCCATCAACTCAAAAAGCTGCTCCGGCTGGATCGGCTTTGAAATATAGCCGGTCATTCCGGCCTCGATACATTTGTCGCGATCGCCTTTCATGGCGTGCGCCGTCATGGCGATGATAGGAGCCAAGCGCCGCCCTTCCCGTTCTCGCTCGCGCAGAATCCGAGTGGCCTCCAGCCCGTCCATTTCCGGCATTTGAATATCCATCAGAATCAGATCGAAGCTGTCTTTCTGAATGGCGTCTAGGGCCGCGTGCCCGTCGCCTACCACCACCACTTGATGCCCTCGCGCCTGCAACAGACGGACCACCAATAGCTGATTCACGCGATTGTCTTCAGCCAACAGAATTTTCAGCGGCTCCCGAGGCGCACCCCCGCGGACAGCCTTTTCCACCGGGCGCTTTTGCGGAGCAACCTCCGGCTCCGAACAAATACCGCAGCGGATGTGGAACGAGAACGTGCTGCCTTCGCCTGTCGCGCTCATCACCGACATACTGCCGCCCTGCAACTCCACCAAACGCGCGCAAATCGCCAGGCCCAATCCGGTGCCTCCATATTTTCGTGTTACCGATCCATCCGCCTGCCGGAACGGTTCGAAGATCACCTTTTGTTGTTCTCTCGACAACCCGATGCCCGTATCTGAAACGTCGAATCGAACCGTCGCTACCCCGTCGTGCTCCTCCTCCAGCCGGACCTGCACGCGCACCGATCCAGCTTTGGTGAACTTCAGCGCGTTGTTGATCAGGTTCAGCAAAACCTGGCGCAGCCGGTGCGGATCGCCCAGCAATTGACCCGGGACCTCGGGATGGACGCTGGCGGAAAGCTGCAGCCCCTTCTCATGCGCTACGAACTCCAGCGTATTCACCGCCGCCGTTACGCAATGCCGCACCGAAAACGGAATGGATTCCAACTCTAGCCGGCCAGCCTCGATTTTCGAGAAATCCAGAATGTCGTTGAGCACCGTCAGCAATGAATCCGCGGATGTCTTGGCTACCCGCAGGCTCTCCCGCTGATCGTCATTGAGGTGTGTGGCCAGCACCAATCCCATCATGCCCAGCACGCCGTTCATCGGCGTTCGGATCTCATGGCTCATATTGGCCAGAAACTCGCTCTTGGCGCGGCTGGCCTCTTCGGCGCGCAGTTTTGCCTCCGCCAGCTCCGCGGTGCGCTCGCGCACCTTGCGGTCCAGATCGGCCAGCAGCGCACCACGCTCATCGTTCAGACGTTCCCGATCGGCCAGCGCCTCCTGCAACTGCTGGTAGGATTCGTTCAGCCGCACCGACATCTGATCGAAATCGTCCACCAACTGCTCCAGCTCGGCAGGCGCCTGGGCTGGCAACTGCATCTTCTGCGGCGGATCGCCCTTCATGGTGAACTGCCGGACCCGCTTCACTAGCAACTCCAGCGGTGCCGTAATGCCACCGCCGATCACCCGCGCGAACGCGAGTGAAAGCCCGATGGCTCCCAACAACCAGGCCGCGGTGAGCATGTAGTAACGCTCGGTCTGTAGATGAATCTCGGAAAGCGGCTGCTCCACCAGTACCCGCCAATTGGTGGCTGGCCAGATGGCGTGACTCACCAGGTATTGCGCGTTGCGGCGCTTGGAATCCGGATGGTCCAGGGCGAACGTTGCGCGGCCAGCCGCCTGCCTGGAGGCTTTCACCAGCGGCGAATTGTCCATGGATTCGAGCGTCCTGTAAGCGTCCCGGCGGCTCGAGTAAATCACCCTGTTGCGCTGGTCCAAAATCAGGATCGCCGCGCTGTTCAGAGTCCGGTAGTTCTGGTTGAACTGCTCGAAATGCGAGAGTTTGAGAGACCCCGCTAAAATTCCGAACAAATCGCCCGTCTTGGTAAATAGCGGCGCAGTGATGGCCACTACCGGCTGCAGCGAGGCACGGCCCAGGAAGACATCGGAAACCTGGGAGCGCCGCGTCTGAATGGTTTGGATGAAATATTCGCGGTCCCGCAGTGTGGCGCTCTCGGCATAGGGCTCGCCCGGCTTTGAAAGCACTGGCCGGCCATCCGCCCCCAGCAGTGGATGCAGGCTGATGGGTATACCCGCAACGTTGGCAACGATCAGCGTTTGAAATCCTGGATAAATCGAATGGCTTTGCTCCAGCCGGATGTTTAGCGTATCGCGATCCAGCCGGCCTTCATTGGCGATGGCTTCCGAAAGCGAGATGATGGCTTGCTGGTGCCGCGTTACGTACTCCTCGAGATCTACCCGGATTGCCGTGGCAGCCTCCTGCAATCGCTTGCCAGCCTCGGTTTCCTGATGATTGGCGTACATCTGGCCGTTGACGATGCTGAGTAACATCATGGGTACCGTGGCTACCAGCAGGAATCCGTGCAGCAGGTGCCCGCGCAAGGGCTGCCGCTCAAGACTGGTGGACGCGGCCGAGCAATGTCGCTGGACCATGGGAACACTGATCAGGATTTCAGCCAGCATCACGTTCAGCAGGCCGTTCACCGGATGCTTCACCGCCACCACCCAGCCCTGCGGCGATGGGAAGTTCAGCACCGCGATATAGAGCAGGATGGCGAGCGGGGTCCCGATGGTAGCCCAATAGATCAGGTCCGCGATTATCGGAGGCAGCCGCTTCCTTTGCGCCAGCCAGCCCACCACAGGCGCATCCAAAATCAGAATCAAAGCGGTTACCGGATGCTCGCAGGACACCATCGCCGGCAGCGCCGTAATCGTGGCGGCCAGCAGGCCGTAGAAGGGCCCATAGAGCAGCGCGATTGCCAGGTGGAACACGCCGCCAAAAAGCAGCGTCGCGCCGGTGAAAATGGTTATGTGCGCGAGATTCGCAGCCAGGCCCAGAAGCCCGAAGACAATGGTAATGGCTAGACTCCGGGCGGAGCGTCCTTCTTGGGGCACATCCATTGTTCGACCGTTATGTGTCAGTACTTTAGGCTACGATTGATTCATGATCACCCCGCCTGAAATTACTGAATATAATTCCTACTATGGCCGCTATGTCTCACTTGTCCCAGGCCGCGATCTCACCCAAACGCTGCACGCCCAACTGGCCCGGACGCTCCCCATTCTTCGAGGCATCAGTGAGGAAAAATCGCTGCATCGTTACGCTCCCGCAAAATGGAGTATCAAAGAAATGCTTGGACACCTCATCGACGCTGAACGAATCTTTACTTACCGGGCCCTGCGGTTCGCTCGCCGGGACGCCACGCCCCTCCCGGGCTTCGATCAGGATCCCTATGTCGCCGCGGCTCACTTCGATGCTCAGCCCTGGACCGATTTAATCGCGGAATTCGAGCACGTTCGCCGCTCCACCATTCTGTTCTTCCGCGCGCTTACCGAGGAGGATCTGATGAGAATCGGCGCCGCCAATCAGAACGACATCACAGTGCGCGCCCTGGGTTATATCATCGCCGGCCATGAACTGCATCACATGGGGATTCTGCGCGACCGCTACCTGTCTTAGCAACCGCCACCGAACCGCGACCGGCAGGAAGTGCAAAGGGTGCGGCGCGCACCGCAAAACGGTTCAGGAACTGACCCGCGCCGCACTCCGTTTTGCCCGAGTTAATTACAAGGGATGCAACATCGCGGTAGCGCTCCCTTGAAGACGCGTGTGGCGCACGCACTCTTGCGTGCAGCATCGACACTCGTGTCGATGTCCGCCCAACGCCGGTCCGAACCCTCGGCGCAGCACCGAAAAGTGCGTGCGCCGCAGGCGTCTTCATGACCTTTGGTGGGCCAGCAGGCTGATGGGCAACCCCTCCCGGCCGCACACAGGACCGGTCGCTATCGGTACAAGACGCTGTCGTTACGATACGCTGATAGATTGATGGACGGAAAAAAGATCCTCACCAAACTCCGTGAGATCTGTCTGGCGTTGCCCAAGACTAGCGAGACCGTGACCTTCGGACATCCCACCTTTCAGGTTGGGACCAAGACCTTTACGGTGCTCGAAACTTACAAAGGCGAGCTCTCGATCTGCGTCAAGGTAGGCAAGAAAATGCAGCCCATTTTCCTGGAGGATCCGCGCTTTTACCGCACTCCTTACGTAGGCCAGCATGGCTGGGTATCGTTGCGGGCCCACACGCGGCTCAACTGGGTGGAAATCGACGAACTGGTCCGTGGAAGCTACGAGATGGTAGCTGTAAAAAAGAAACGCGCTGCTACGGCGAGGCCGCGATGACAGCTGAGCGCGCCGGCCGCACCGTGGCAATCGCCAGCATGCTGATCAGCGCGGCCCTAGCCGCGGCCAAGATTGTCGTGGGGCTGCAGGCCAACTCCACCGCCGTGGTCTCGGACGGTTTGGAGTCCGTGGGCGACGTGCTGACGTCGGGCCTGGTACTATTCGGGCTATTCATAGCCGCCAAGCCCCCGGATTCCGAGCATCCCTACGGGCACGGGCGACTGGAAACGCTCAGCGCCCTGGTAGTGGGCATGATCCTGATCGCATCCGGATCGCTGATCGCGTTCCGATCGATCCAACGTGCCTGGGAATCGCAGCACGCCCCGGCGGCCTACGCAATCTGGCCGCTGATCGCCTCCATCGGTGTAAAGAGCGCGATGAGCCTCACCAAATGGCGTCTCGGCCGCAAGATTCGAAGCGACGCGCTCACCGCCGATGCCTGGCATGACACTGTCGACATTCTCTCCGGAACCGTCGCGCTCATCGCCGTCGGCATTACTCTCGCAGATCCCGCGCGCTTCAGCGCAGCCGATCATCTGGGGGGCTCGGCGGTCGGGCTGATCGTGATCTTTGTCGGCGCGCGAGTGGTTCGCGACACCACGCTGCAGTTGATGGACACCATGCCGAACCCCGCCGACATGCAGCGCATCCGCGAAGTCGGCCTCAGCGTCCCGGGCGCCTTGGGAATCGAAAAATGCTACGCCCGCAAAACGGGGCTGCAATGGCACGTGGATCTGCACCTGGATGTGGATCCCGCCATGAGCGTCTTCTCATCCCACGAGATCGCGAGCGAAGTCCGGGCCCGCATTCGCGAAAAGGTGGATTGGGTGGCCGACGTCCTGGTCCACGTCGAGCCTCACATGCTGGATACAATCTCAAGCAGCAAGCATGGAAAATCGTGAAATCGCCCGGCTGCTTTCCGAAGTAGCCGACCTGATGGAAATTGGCGCTGAGGACGGCTTTCGCATCCGCAGCTACCGCAACGCCGCATCGGCAATCGAGAGCTATCCGGAGCGAATCGAAGATATCCTGCGCAATCCGGAACGCAAGGTTACCGATATTCCCGGCATCGGCAAAGGTATCGCGGCGGTACTGGAGGAAATCGGCCAGCGTGGAACATTCCAAAAGCGCGATCATCTGCTCGAACAATTTCCGGCCACGCTGCTCGATCTGCTGCGCATCCAGGGTCTCGGATCGAAGGGTGTCGCGTTGCTCTACCAGCATTACAAAGTGGCCACTATCGACGATCTGGAACGAATTTGCAAGGAACAAAAGCTGCGCGAGCTGCCCCGCATGGGCGCCAAACTGGAGGAGAAAGTTCTCAAATCCATCGCGCAGTACCGCCAGCGAGCCGGCCGGTTTCTGTTGAGCTTCGGCAAGAAATCCGCCGACGAACTGATTCCGTATTTATCGGAAACCGGCGGCCTGGATCAAATCGCGGCAGCCGGCAGCCTCCGCCGTGGCAAAGAAACCATCGGCGATCTGGACCTGCTGGTCACCGGGCCCCGCGCTCCGGAAGCGCTGGAACGTTTCGTGAACAATCCCAAAGCACATGCGGTGCTCGGCAAAGGTCCCAACAAAGCCAGCATCCAATATGGGCTGGAAGGTCTGCAAGTGGATCTCCGCGCCCTGCCGCATGAAAGCTACGGCGCGGCTATGCAATATTTTACCGGCAGCAAGGAGCACAATATCCTGCTGCGCCTGCGCGCCCAGAAGATGGGTCTGACGCTCAATGAATACGGGCTGTTTCGCGTGGATAGCGAGCAGCGCGTGGCGGGTGAGACCGAGCAGGATGTGTACGCTCAACTGGGCCTCGCCTGGATTCCTCCCGAGCTGCGCGAAAACTGCGGTGAGATGGAAGCGTCTCTCGATGGTAGTCTGCCGAAATTGCTGGAGCTTTCCGATATCCGCGGCGATCTGCACATGCACACCACCGAGACCGACGGCCGCGCTTCACTTGAGGAAATGGCTGAGGCCGCGCGCGCCCTGGGCTACGAATACATCGCCATCACGGATCATTCCAAAGCGCTCGCCATGGCCAACGGCTTGGATGAAACGCGAGCTGTGGCGTTTGCGAAACGCGTGCGCGAGTTGAATAAGAACGGTCTCGGTATTCACATTCTCTCGGGCCTGGAGTGCGACATCCGCCGCGATGGCGAAATGGATCTGGCCGAAGACGCGCTAGCGGAACTCGATATTGTAGTCGCCAGCGTTCACAGCCACATGAATCTGGAACCCGCCGAGATGACGGACCGCCTGCTGCGCGCGTTGGAATCGCCGAATATTCGTATCCTGGGCCATCCCACTGGACGCATGTTGCTGCATCGCGATGCTTATCCTTTCGATTTTGAGCGCGTCGCCACGAAGGCCGCCCGGCGCAAAGTGTACCTGGAAATCAATGCCAGCCCGGAGCGCCTGGACCTGGGAAGCGCGCTGATCCGGACCGCGAAAGCGCTGGGCGCCAAGTTCGCTATCTCAACCGACGCCCATCAAACCAAGCACCTGGGGTTCAACATGCCGTTCGGCGTCATCACCGCCCGCCGGGGTTGGCTGGAAGCCGGAGATGTACTAAATACGCTCTCACTCAAACAACTAAATGAAGCTAATATCGTCCGTATTAAAGTATAAAAACAAGCTTTTTTCCGTCACTCAGGATCACGTCGTGGATCCGAGCGGCTTTGAAATCCATCGCGCCATCGTACAGCATCCAGGATCGGCTGTAATGCTGGCAGTGGACGCGCGCAAACGCATCCTTCTGGTGCGCCAATATCGAGTCCCGGCTCGCGCTTATTTATGGGAATTACCTGCGGGAAAGCTGGACGCAGGCGAGACGCCCCTCCAAGCCGCGCGGCGGGAATTGATCGAAGAGACCGGCTATCGCGCCAAACATTGGAAGAAGCTGGTGAGCTTTTATCCCAGCCCCGGCTTTGTCGCTGAGAAAATGACCATTTTTCTCGCCACCGGCCTGACCGCCGGTGAGGCCACTCCCATGGACGACGAACGCATCCAAACTCGCTGGTTCACCGGCCCAGAAATCGAGAGAGCCATCCGGTCGGGAAAGATCCTGGACGGCAAGACCATGCTTGGCTACCTGATCTGGAAGCAGAGCCGCGACCGGAAGGAAGCGTGACAAGCATGGCAGAACCCGGGGACGCTGGTCACCTTGACGTCTCTCCGACGGCACAGGATATCAACTCAACCGCTGAGGGCGAACGGCTGGTAGTGGAACCTCGCGAGCGGCCTCGCTTCAAATTGGAGCAACTTCTCGCCCAATGTCATCCCAGGGCCACGCGCAGCGAGCAAGAGCGAGAATGGCTCCGTAACCAGCCGGCTGGCCGCGAGCTATTTTGACGGGTTTACTCGATTAAGACGCGGCCGGTCCTGATCGTATCTCCCGAAGCGTTCAACCTGGTGACCAAAGTGCCAGTGGTTCTTCCCATCACCAGTTGGCGGGAATTTCGCGAGGACCGCGGGATTTGCCGTGTCGCTGTCGGGTGCCGGAACCAAGACCACTGGCCTAGTCCGTTGCGATCAGCCTCGCGCCCTGGATCTCGCCGCACGCGGCGGCAGAAAGCTCGAAGCCGTCCCGCGCGTGATTATCGACGAGGTGCTGGCAAGGCTGGTGCCGATTTTCGAATAGTCGCCCTCTCCGGTTGGCACGGCAAACCGCAATCACGAGGCGTACGGGCGTGCAGGAACACACCCTCGGGAAAAACAATCGCGGCTCAACTATCGAGCCGCGATCTTTCCGAAACTCAAGTATGGTCTAGAAGTGAACGCGCACGCCCAGCTGGATAATACGCGTGTAATTCGCCGATGCGCCAGATCCGCCCAGCGTCAGCGGGTTGAACTGGCTCTCCAGCGCGCCGAAATCGCCTGGATCGTTCAGGGCATTAAATGGATCGTTGAACTGCATGTGATTGAATACGTTGAACGCCTGCACAAAGATCTGCATGCCCACGCGCTCCGTGAACATTGTGTCCTTGGTAAGGCCTAGATCCACATTCCAGCGTACCTGGCCACGGAGGATACCAGCCGCGCCGCTATTACTATCCAGCCCCAACAATCCGGGCCGGAACGAATTGTACACGGCAGTCGGGTTCGCAAACAAGTTGGCTCCTGAGCCACCGTTGCCCTGATTCCCATTCACCGCAACTTGCGTAGTGCTGTTAATGCCAAAAGTGGGTGAATTGCTGTACGATTGACCTGCAACCAAGGGGATAGCAGTGAAACCATTGTTGGTGCCTTGGGATCCATACTCCTGGAATGAGCCGGTATAAACCGCCATTGGAGAGCCGCTCGCGAGCGTGAAGATCGGCGACAGAACCCAGCCGCCGACCAACTTGTTCACCACGCTGTTGCTATTTAGCCAGGGCTTACCCTTTCCGAACGGCAATTGGTACGAACCCAGCAGGTTAAACACGAACTTGTGATCAAAATACTGCGGTCCGTAGTCAACCCGGTAATTGTTAGGATCGTTCAGCGTCGCCTCGGTATAGGCCTGATTGATGCCGAGTGTTCCCAACGCATGACTGTAGGTGAAGTTGGCATTGAAGGTCAGTCCCTGGGAATACCGCTTTTGGAGGGTGATCACCATCGCGTTGTAATTCGAAAAACCGAAGCTCGAATTGGAGTAGAGTATCCCAGCCTGCTGGGTTGAATAGAGCGCCGGCCCGAAGTTAAACGAACTGTCCAAGTCGCTCCACATGGTGAACACGTTTTGCGCGGTGATGTTGCCGCCCTCGTTCGCCGCTACCGCCGCCGTGCAACTCGAGTAGCCCTTGCAGTAGCTGGTGCCCTTCAACGCCGTTTCGAAAAACGGCTGCGGCGGGGGGACCGCGTGGGGATTCGCATTCAGTATCTGGGCCATAGCCAGGTAGGCTTGCGCGAAGGTTTGTCCGCCCAGCTTCATCTGGATGGGGACGCTGTTCATATCCACGCCCTGGAATAGGTTCCTGGCCCAAATTCCCACGTAGCCAATCTCGGCGATCATGTTGCCCTTCAACTGGCGCTGGATGGTGAAATCGATCTGATCGGAAGATCCCGGACGAAACTTGTTGTCCATGAATATCGAGATATTCTCATAAGCTGCGTTTCCTAAACCGCCGCAGCCTCCGGTAATGCAGGGGATGACCGGCGATGGCAACGTTTGTGGAACTGCCGGGAAAGGTGCGGTGTTACCATCCACGCCGATGCGGAAAGCCGTGGCCGGATTGACACCGTTTGGTCCTAGACACTGTCCCGTGATGGAGCCGCCGGAACAAGTCACCGGGTTCAGGAACCCATCGCCCAGCACCGTCGAAGACAATTGGTCGATACTCAGGTTCTTGGTATAAAATCGCCCGTAACCACCCCGAATAACCGTGGACTTGTCGCCCAATAACTTTGCCAGCCAGCCGTCACCCTTCACTTCGGGATTCCATGCTAGAGCTGCGCGAGGGGCGAACTGTGCGTAGAAGGGCGCGTACGGATACTTCTCCCCGCTGCCGATTGCTCCCACCGGAGAGAACCCAATCACTGGGTTGTATACTTGCCCGTTTTGCGCCGCCGTCAGGCGGTTGCCCAGATAGTCGGAAGTGCTGATGGGTATCCCATTAGAACCCGTCAGTACGTCCTGCGTGCCGTTCAGAGCATGCGGCGGCATTTGGTTGGTCCAGTTCAAGCCGAAGCTGAAAGTCAGGTTCGGCCTCACTTTCCACGAATCATTAATGAAGAGGCTGTAGTTGTTCACTAAGGCATACGAAGCCACGGGTGTGCCCTGCGGATTAAGATTCAGGTTCGCCCCGCTCCGAGTTTCAACTAAGTTTGCTTGTGAGACAAAACCGAGCATTTCGCCATATAGCGCGTTCCAGTTGTTAATCTGAGCGGCCGGAAGGCAGTTCGTGACCACGGTTGTGGTACACGGGATGGGCTGGGCTGAAGGCGGCATGTTGGCGATAGCGCCAACTACGTATTTCAGCTGAGTCAAGCCGCCCGTGACGTTATCATACCGGTCAAAGTGATACCACTGGCGAAGATAGTCGCCCCCGAACTGGAACAGGTGGTTACCCTTCAACCAACTCAGTGAATCGCGCCAGTCGTAGTCATGCCCGTTGTAGAGGCGCTGGCGTGCGTCCTGAGTTTCGATGTTCAGCGGGATCAGTGAATTCACAGTCTCGCCGCCGACCTCGACGGCCCCTGGAACGCCAGGGACATTCGGTACCGCGCCGGCCCGGAGATACTGCCAGAAGTTGCGCGTGTAGTTCATGTGGAATTCGTTGGTCAGGTTGGGTGTAAGGGTCGCGGTGATACCGGTCACCAGATACCGGGGCAACACCGGGAAACTGCTGGCCACAGCCGGCACGCCTTTGGTGTCCCCGGGCAGCAATCCGCCGATATCTACTTGATTGGTAGTGGGATTGTCCAGGTTGAAGAGGCGGTAGCTCGAGAACCAACGCACTCTGGAACCGAAATCATGATCCAGGCGCGCCACCCCGAATTTGCTCGTTTGCGGGTACGCCAGGTTGGCAAGATAGCCGCAAGTGTTCAGTTTGTCGCCGAGGTTGAAATTGTTGCAGGCTGGCTCATACTTGTTCCACAGATTGCTTATCAGCGGATTGAGCCCAATGCCGCGCGGATCGCAGGGCTGCCCTCCCGACGGTCCGCACGCCGTGGAAGTGGCCAGGTTATATTGAACGATGTTGCCGGAGGCATCGCGGACTTGCATGATTCCTTCGCGAAACAGGGTTGAAGGCACCTCTCGATTGTAGGGGCCAGAGCGCGGGTACGCTTCGCCCTCGAAATTCATGTAAATGTAGGTTTTCCCTCCCAGCAAGTTGGGCAGAACAGGGCCACCAAAGGCGCCGCCATAGCGGTTGTAATGGGCCTTGGGCTTAGCGACTCCGTCGTAATTATTGATCCAGTCGTTCGAGCTGAGCACATCGGATTGAAAGAAATCGTACGCCGAGCCGTGGAACTGATTCGTGCCTCGCTTGGTCTGCATCATAACCTGCGCGCCCCCGGAACTTGCGAAGTCGGCGGTCATGTTATTGGTGTTGATCTTAAATTCTTCCACGCTTTCCATCGGCGTTGGCACGGTGCCGGTACGGGAACCCACGTAGGTCCCGTTGTCGCCGTCCAGGTCGCTGGTATTGTTTCCGCCGTCCAGCAAATAGGTGTTCTGGTCGCTCATGTTGCCGGCCACCTGGCCGCTCATGATGTTGCTGTTCGCACCGTGGAAGTCCGGCGCCGTAGTGGGCTGGACAAACAGCAATCCGCCGGCGTCACGGTTGATGGAGGGCAGCTCCAGCAAACCCTCGTTGGTGATGGTCGATCCCATGGTGGCGTTCAACGTTTGCAATTCCGCACCCGCCACGGTTTTGACTTCCACCACCTCGCTCACAGCGCCGACTTCCATCGTCACGTTGATGGTGTAAACCGTTCCGATCGACACCTCCTGCGCTTTCATCTCTGATTTTCTGAACCCCGCCTTCGAGACCGTGATGTCATACTTGCCCGACACAACGTTCGGGAAAACGTAAGTTCCAGTAGCGTTGGTCGTCGTTGTCTGATTGGTGCTGGTGGACAGATCCGTCAGCGTCACTTCCGCGCCGCCGATTACGGCGCCGGTCGTGTCCGTGACTCGTCCGGTAACGCTAGAAGCCCCAGTTGCGCCCTGCCCGAAGAGCAGCGCAGTTGACATCAGAAGAGAGAATACGCACAGCAGCCAAAGCGATAGCTTTCTCATCTCATCCCTTTCCCCACTAACAAGATTACAAATTAGCCAACCAACCGAATTTTGAACATTGTACGCCCATCCGCGGGGGAAAGTCAATGCTCTGATAGAAATGATCTTCTGCTAACACAGATTCAGGATTTGTAACGAAATGTAATCAACGTTGCAGTGTGTAGGGGGCGATAAATAAAAATCCCCGAAGCGCCCTTATGGGCGCCCCGGGGATTGGATGTGTACCCTAACCCAGCTTAAAACGTGATGTGAGCGAAAACCTGAAGGGTTCGGGAATTACTGCTATAGAACTGATCGAATCGCCCGAACAAGGGATCGCCGGGAACCAGGGCGTTGCGCGCGCCCGTAAAACCATTCGTTGCAACGTCGTCAACATTGCCGCCGGTAAACTGGGCGTGATTGAAGACGTTGTAAATCTGCGCGCCAAAATCCAACGCGTACCGCTCGGTGAAGCTGAATCGCTTCTTCAGAGCCATGTCGATATTGTTGATCCGGTGCAGCGGGAACGTATTCCGTCCGCTGTTGGCGAGCGCTCCAGAACCGGCGACGACATACCGGGCGCTCGCGCTGTTGGCTACATAGGCAACAATTGTCCCGCTCGATGACGCGACTTGGCCCAGCGCGTTATACCCGGTTACCCCCGTACCGACGTTGGCTTGGCCGGCTGCGTTAATGATTACCCGGTCACCTGCGCTATCCCCGTTCAAGTTCGAATCAACACCGCTCTGCACGGTTGCATACTCCGGCGATTCAAACGTATAGGTACCGGAGATATTCCAGTTCCCGATCACGTTCTTCATCAGCCAGTTGCCGTCCTTAAAGGGCCTGAATTCATAGATGGGCGTGAGCGTGAAGCGCTGGCGCCGGTCGAGCGCGGAGCTCGACCAATCCGCTTTGAGATCCTGGAAATCCTGCGCGCGGCGTGGTGTCAGATAGGTTGAGAAATTCGTTGCGGTCGCGTCGTCCTCCAGGTGGCTCCAGGTGTAGGCGACAATGTAAGATAGCCCATTCGAGTAGCGGCGGTTCAACTGCGCAGCGAGTCCGTTATAAAACGAAGATGCCTGCGGAGAATAGCCTACGATATTCGCGTCAGAGCCATAGCCGGCGAGGTCGTTGGTGTGTTCGGCCGCAGTCCCGCCCGGCACGATATACGACTTTACGTCAGCCAAAGTCTTAGTCAGTGATGCGAAGGTAGCCGCGCTCGGCATCGAGGTGAAGGTCGGAATGTAGTTGTTGGGCGACACCAGCGCGAAGATGTTTTGGCGCGTCTGGTTCCAGAGGTGTACACCCCTGGTGCCGACGTACCGGAGTTCAAACGTGTAATTATTCTTGAACACGTGTTGTACGCCCCCGGTCCAAGTCAGACCGTAGGGTCGTTTTCCGCCATAGGTGTACGAACTCACCGCAGCTAGCGCACCCATCTGATCAGTAGGTAGCGGCACTGCGGAGCCCGGCAAACCGCCGCTGGCAAGGAAGCCAGTGGGTGCGCACTTAGGACCCGGACAATCGTTGGTCTGTTGGAAATACGGTGGCGCTGCATTTGAAGACAGATTATTGTACGTCAAGTCGTAAGCCTGGCTGAACCCTCCGCGGAACGACCAGTTACCTTGCGTACCCGGTGAGTAAGCAAACCCGATTTTCGGGGCAAAATCTCTTCCATTGAAGGACGGTCTGCTGAAGTTGATCAAACCGGGAACGCTGGCCGGCGCGCTGAACTCCTGATAGCGGGAAACAATCGGCATCGTTACGTACTCGTAGCGCAAGCCGAGATTGAGTGTCAGATTCGGCCGAATGCGGTAATCGTCGTTGACGTACACGGAGCTTTGCAGGAAGCCGATAGGATAGCTGGTTGCACCTGCGCTGCGCTCTCCGAAGGTATCCGGCGCTAGGTCCCTCAGATACACGTCGAGCGTCGAATATTCATAATTGCCCGTTACTCGCTGGATGAAGTAATTGGTGGCAATCATGTCAATAAAGCTGCCGCCGAACTTCAACGTGTGCTTCCCCCACACCTTGGTCAAGTTGTCGGTGGCCTGAAAGAGGTTCTGCGTGGAACCGGAGGGGTTAATAGGGCCAACCGTAAGGCCGTTCAACTGATCGAAGGTGAGCACCGGGAACGCATCCAGCCCTGGGAATTTCAGCGGAGAAAGCGGAAGCGAGTTCACATTGCGGCTGAACGAAGCCCGAAGTTCATTCTGCAGTGTCGGCCCGAAGTTGTGGAACTCCGACAAAGTATACATGTAGTTGTCATTCGGGGACGTCTCGTCAAACGCCGGTTCCGGGCCCGTGGCAATCCCGGACGACTTGTTATAGATCCATCGGCCGCGCAACTGATCTTTGT
>DASYNU010000286.1:0-2363 GCA_036008345.1 Bryobacteraceae bacterium | reverse complement strand
GCGACGGTCTGGACGCGCCCGGCGGATAGGCCGCGGCGCACTTTATCCCAAAGCAGCGGAGAGATCTTGTAGCCCACCAGCCGATCCAGAATGCGCCGAGCCTGCTGCGCGTCCACCAGATGGAGATTTACAGATCCAGGTTTCTCGAAGGCCTTTTTGACGGAGTTGGCGGTGATTTCGTTGAACATGACCCGGTAAAACACGGGCCCCTTCTTCGAGCCGTTCAACTCTTCCTGCAAATGAAAGCAGATGGCCTCGCCTTCGCGATCGGGGTCAGCCGCGAGATAGATGGAATCCATGCCCTTCGCGGCCGCCTTGAGTTCCGCAATGAGCTTCTTCTTGCCCTCGATGACTTCGTAGTGAGGCTCGAAGCCCTTGTCGACATCCACTGAGAGGTCTTTTTTCGGAAGATCCTTCACGTGGCCGAGCGAAGCCTTAACGACGTATTGCTTGCCGAGATATTTACCGATTGTTTTCGCCTTCGTCGGCGATTCGACGATGACGAGCGATTTTGCCATGTTTTACCTTATTAGACCGACACCACTGTTTACAGCTTTAAGATGATGGTTAGAACCTACCACACTTTAACAAAGTTCTTCCCGGGGAGTTGCCTGACCATGCCTAGAAGCTCCAGTTCGAACAGTCCGGCAATTATCTCTGATGGTGTTAGGGTATCAAAAGTTTCGATCAATTGGTCAATGTGGATGGGCAGGTCGTGTTTCAACTGATTCAAAAGAGACCGGCCGGCGGGTCCGATGTCGCCCGGTGCTGAGGCTTCTTCGCCATTTGTTTCCAACGACATCTGGCCGCTGCGGGCACGCGCCTTCGCGATCAGGGCGCGGCGGGTCTCGGCTGGTAATTCCACCAGGACATCGTTCCATTCCTGGACCAGCTTGGCGCCCTGCTTCACCAGGAGGTTCGGCCCCCAGCTCATTTTGGAGGTGATGTTCCCAGGGACGGCAAAGACCTCGCGCTGCTGTTCGAGCGCCATTTTAGCCGTGATGGCCGATCCGCTGTATTGGGCGCCTTCCACGATCAGGACCCCCACACTCATGCCGCTGATTACCCGGTTGCGGATGGGAAAGTTTTGCGGATAAGCCGGCGAGCTCATGGGAAATTCGGAAACCAGCAGTCCTTTTTCAGCGATCTCGGTGGATAGCTTGCGATTCTCGGCCGGATAGACCAGGTCGACGCCGCATCCGAATACGGCCAGCGTGTCACCGCCGATTTCGAGCGTGCTGCGGTGCGCAGCCGTATCGATCCCGCGTGCCATTCCGCTCACGATGGTGAGCCCCGCTTGCGCCAGATCGGGAGACAGGCGCTGCGTAGCCGCGATCCCATAGGCCGTTGGCCGTCGCGTACCCACCACGCCCAGCATCACCGAATGGAGCAACTCCACGCGGCCCCGCGCGAAAAGCACGATCGGAGGATCGAAGATCTCCTTGAGCCGCGGAGGGAACCTAGGATCCGAGATAGGGATCAACAGCGCGCCGGTCTCCAGCATCTTCTGCTGCTGATCCACTGCATCTTCGAAAGTGCATCCGCTGGCGATGGTCTGAGCCACGCTGCCGGACAGCCCGCTGGATTCCAGGTCAGAGCGCGAAGCCCGGAATATGGCCTGCGGAGTACGAAACTGGCCGAGCATTTGACCGGCTTTGCGGGAGCCGAGGCCAGGGATCAGCCGCAGTGCCAGCCAGTGCAGTTCGTCTTCTTTGGTGAAAGCCGGTGCCGTCACAATCTTCTTGGATGTGGTGCGAGGAAGGGCACTAAGTTCTCTTGTGGATACACTGGACAAATGGATACCCAAGCTACTTATGACGATGTGAAGCTGATTATGCGGCTGTATGAGATGCGCCGCGATGAAAAACTGCGCGAAGCGCGCCAGTGGTTTGCGAAGTTCAACGCGCGCACCTGGGCGGAAAAGATGGAGCTATGCCCACCGGGTTCGGAACCGGATGCTTATTTCCGAATGGTGACAACCTATTGGGAGATGGTGGCGTCATTCATCACATCCGGCGTCCTGCATCAGGAACTGTTTTTGCAGAGCGGCCAGGAACTGCTGTTCGTCTGGGAGAAGATCCGGGATATCGTGCCCGAATGGCGAACGGCGTTCGGCAACCCAAAAATACTGGCCAATGTAGAGACGGTTTCGAAAGCCGCAATCGAGTTCGTGAATCGCGGGAATCCGAAAGCGTATGAAGCGTTCTCAGCTCGCGTGCGTGGAATCCGCTAGCGGAGCGTGGCTCAAACTTCAGTTTGCCGCGTTGGCACTCCTGCCAACGGTAACGCTATGGAATTGTCTCGAACCCCTGTTCTCGAAAATGACGGTCGAAGCAGAAAGCAGTGCGCACGCCGTGTTGCCG
>DASYNU010000285.1:0-76507 GCA_036008345.1 Bryobacteraceae bacterium | reverse complement strand
AACACTCTCTAAGCTTGAGACATTCTTTCCGAACCGCGAGCGTAAGCGACCGGTGCCTCTGAATTCCTCACGGCTTCTCACGCTCTCAGTTCGGAAGGAGCGACCGCCTGTCCGGTTCGGGGTTATACTATAGGTAAATATCCCCACGCCCGATCGAGTGATCGGAGCGAAGGGAAAGAGAGCGCTTTTTTTTCATGATCCCATCACGCCGGTTTCTAAGCTTTGCCTGCCCCCTGTTTCTGGCTGCGGCGGTCTTCGGCCAGGACAATCCCGCGGCGGCGCAGCCCGGGACCAGCGCGGACAAAGCGGCAGCTTACTACAACTACTCTTTGGGCCATCTTTACTCCGAACTCGCCGGCGCCTCGGGTAGCCGCGAGCTCTTTACGAAGGCCGTCGACAGTTACCGGGCCGCTCTGAAGGCGGATCCAGGCGCAACTTTCATCGCCGAGGAACTCTCGGACCTCTACATTCAATCCGGCCGGCTGCGCGACGCGGTTACCGAAGCCGAGGACGCTCTGAAGCAGAATCCGAACGACCTGAACTCGCGCCGCTTGCTGGCTCGAATCTACACCCGCCTGATCGGCGATTCGCAAGCCAACCGCATCGACGAGAACATGGTCAAGAAGGCCATCGAGCAGTATCAAAAGATCACGGCCGGCGATCCTAAAGACGTGGAGAGCTGGCTCATGCTGGGCCGTCTGGACAAGATTGCGCAGAACTCCACCGACGCGCTGGCGGCATATAGCAAGGTGTTGGAACTGGATCCCGGAAATGAAGACGCCATGACCGGCCAGGCCATGGTCTACACGGATCTGGGAGATACAAAGAAGGCTGCGGATTTGCTGCGGAAAGTAGCCGACAAGGATCCCACCCCGCGCAGTCTCACGAATCTCGCCAACGTTTATGAACAGTTGAAGGATTATTCGTTGGCGGCTGAAATGCTGCGTCGCGCCCTGGAGCAACAACCGGGCAACGCCGAACTGAAACACGCGCTGGCTCAGGATTTGCTCTTTTCCGATCAGGCCGATGACGCTTTGAAGGTTTATCAGGATTTGATCGAGGAGGACCCCAAGGACGAAGGCGCCCTGCTGCGGATCTCGAAGATCTATCAACAGAAGCGGGATTTCGCGAAGGCGCACGAGGCTGCCGACAAGGCCAAGGAGCTGGATCCGAACAACCTCGAGATCCAGTACAACGATGTCAGCCTGTTGGCCGCCGAGGGAAGAACTCCGGAAGCCATCAAGGCGCTGAAGGCGATCCTCGACTCCACTTCCAAAAAGACCTACAACGCCGACGAGCGGAACAATCGAGTTTCCCTTTTGGATGGCCTCGGAGGGCTGTACCAGAAAGTGGAACAGTATACCGCGGCCGTGGACACCTACCGTCAGATGTCAGAACTGGATCCGGATGCGGCTCCGCGCGCGACGGCTGAGATAGTTGATACCTACCGGCAAGCCAAGGATTTCCCGAAAGCCGAAGCCGAAGCGGAAGCAGCGTCCAAGAAATATCCGAACGACAGGCTGGTGCGCGGCGTGCACGCCTCCCTGCTGGCGGATTTGGGGAAAACCGATCAAGCCGTGGCTGAAACACGCAAGCTTCTGGACGGCGGCAAGAATGACCGGGAGACCTACATCAGTTTGGCGCAGATTTACGACAAAGCCAAAAACTTTTCCGAGATGGCGAAGATGCTGGATGCCGCCGAGAAGCTTTCCCCAGGCAATGATGACAAGGAGACGGTGATCTTCATGCGGGGCGCCATGTATGAACGCATGAAGAATTATACGGAGGCGGAAGAGGAGTTCCGCAAGGCGCTGGCCATCAATCCCGACAATGCCTCGGCGCTGAATTATCTGGGCTATATGTTGGCGGATCGAGGCATCCGCTTGGAGGAAGCTCGGGACCTTATCGCCAAGGCGGTGGAGCGGGATCCCAAGAACGGCGCTTACCTGGATAGTTTGGGGTGGGTGTTGTTCCGCCTGAATAAGCTGCCGGAAGCCGAAGCGAAGCTGCGCGAGGCGTTAGAGCTGATGTCGCGCGACCCAACCGTTCACGATCATCTTGGCGACGTGTACTTCCACGAAGGCAAGATCCGTGAGGCCATTGCCCAATGGCAGAACTCGCTGAAGGAATGGCAATTGAGCGCGCCGAGCGATCTGGATCACACCGAAGTAGCCAAGGTGCAGAAGAAGCTGGACGACGCCAAGGTTCGATTAGCCCGCGAGAACGGCTCGGCCAAGCAGCCCTGACGGAAAGTATTTCGCAGGCCAGAGCGCTTGCGCCAGCCTCTTGATTAACAATTTGCAACGCAAGTGGGGCAGGCCTTCAGACTGCCAGGGGATGGTTGGGGCGCAATTGCGCCGGCACTCCGGGTTTCGCCAACTATTACTTCTTCTCTTCTTCGCGCTGGGCGCGGATGCGCAAAAATTCTACACCTATGTGGATGACCTTGGGCCGGACTACGTGGAGTTGGCCTGGGGCACCGCGGACGGTGTCAATACTATCGGACGCTCGGCCCCGTCACGCGGAGAAGCGACGGTCCACATCGCCGGCCGGACGCTAGTCACCAAGGCGAATTCAATTATTGTTGCCGATCTCACTCCCGATCACGATTACGCTTACACCGTTTCGCTCGGAACACAAACCATTGGTCAGGGCGAGATCCGAACCTGGGCCGCGAAAGCTCACAAGCTGGTATTCTTCGTGATCGGCGATTTTGGTACCGGACAAGCCCCGCAGTATAAGATCGCGCGCGTCATGTGGGATGAATTCCAGCGCCGCGCCAAGACCGGGGATCCGGTGCGGTTCATCCTGAGCGTGGGCGACAACATTTACGGCGATATCGCGGGCTTTATAATGGGCGTACTGCACACCGGCGCCGAGGACTCGGATTGGGCCGACAAATTCTTTGAGCCGTACCAACCGTTGCTCGCCCGCGTACCCTTCTTTCCCACGCTGGGCAATCATGACGGAAACGAGACCGAGAAGCGCGCTGACCTGCCGGCCATTCTCGACAACTTCCCCTATCCACAAGACAAGCCCGCCCGCTATTACAAGTTCACCTATGGAAACCTGGCCGAATTCTTCGCGCTGGACAGCACCAAGAACAGCGAAACGGGCCCGCCGCGGCCGGTGTATCTCGAGAATGGCGACGAGTTCAAGTGGATGCAAGCGGAATTCGCGAAGCCGCATCCACAATGGGTCATCCCGTTCTTCCACCATCCTCCATTCACAGCAGGACCTTTGCACGCATCCAGCTACGAGCAGCTCAAGCATTGGGTGCGTCTGTTCGCCGCATCGGGCGTGCAGGTGGTATTCAACGGGCACGAACACAATTTTCAGGTGAGCGAAGCGAATCCAAAAACCGCGGGTATTCATTTCATCATCAGCGGAGCCGGCGGCGAACTGCGAACCGGCGACGTCCGGAAGAAAATGAAACATTCGAATATCCTGGCTTGGGCCCAGGAGAACCATTTCCTGGTGGTGGAGATCGAAGGCCAGACCATGCGAGTGACGCCCCTGTCCTTTGAGCCGATGCACATCGTAGCAAGCGATGGCAGCCCGGTTCCGCTTCCAATTACGATCACCGAGCCATAACTCATTGAGCCCGAAAATGCCAATGGCGAAACGGTGACGCTGAGTGGCGCAGGCGCTTCCGCCTGCGAACTAGTTTTCTTACGGGCCTGCGTAGTCGAATTTGAGGATCCCATCGCGATAGTCGATGGTGATGGTGAACAAGCTGAGCACCGGCAGGCCCAGGAAGCCAGAGATTTCTGTCCCGATGCCGCGGCTCTGCGCCCACATATCAAACGCGGCCATCCCCAAATTCTTCTGCCGGAACCCGGCGAATTGCAAGTACAGATTGCCGGTTTGATAAACATCCGCCACCTGTCCGTTGATTCCTCGGAGCCCCAGCTTGTCGTCGCGATCGAGTTTGCTCACCTCCGCCGCCATGTCGTAGGAGATGAGTGTGCGAGCGGCGCCGGTATCCACCACAAACAGAGCTTCGCGTGATTCCCCCACCCGCGTCGGGATCAGCAACAGATGCCCAAATTGATAAAAGTGCGTCCAGCCCTGCGTGTCGGTGCGGGCGCTTGCATCCATGGCCTCCTCAGTGCCGGGATGATAATCCGGCAATGGATACAGGCGCAGAGTCTTCGCGCGAAAATCTATGGTGACGATAAATTCGGAGAACACATTGGTTCCGATCAAACCGTCCTGGATGTCGACGAATTCCTGGTTCGATACATTGATCACCGCATCCTGCAACTGGACGCCGCCGATGCCCACGCGCGCGGCTATGCCGACGTAGCCGCTGCGTAGCTTTGCGTTGTCGCCAAAACCGTTCAGGTTTACATCCGTGAGCCGCTCCACCCCTGCCCTTTCCGCGGCGCTCCGCTGGATGACAATGCCACCGGCGCCTGTATCCAGTACCAGTCTCAATTTCTTCCCGTTTACGTCCACTTCCACTCCGTAGGACCGCATATGATTCGAGCTGACCAGCGTCAAAAGCGGAATTTCAGTTTTTTGGTAGGGACTGGTTAGCGCTGTGAGCTTCTTCCCACGCAGCGCCTTGTCCATGCGGATGTGCTGGCGGATGCCATCCAGTTCCTGCTGCTCGCGGTTGGGGTCCGCCATGGAAGCATAGGTTTCCAGCGCATCGATATGTTCAGCGCCTTTCAGCCGCATGGCCCACGCCAGGAAAATCTGCGGATCTCTGGGATCCAGTTCGTGCGCCCGCCGAAAGTATTGATCGGCCGTCTTATCCATGGATGTGCAAGCGGCAATCCGCGCCAAGCCCCACCAGGCTCGCGCAAAATTTGCATCCAGTCTCGTGGACTGCTTGAATTCGGCTTCCGCGCGAGCGAAGTCGCCGCGCCGGAACAGGACCTCGCCGGCAAACTCATGCGCCGCGGCTGAGCCCGGCGCATCGGCCAACGCTTTTTGGGATAACTTCCAAGCCGTCGCGACGCCTTCGTTCAACAGGGCCTTGCGTCCTACGGTCAGGGTGTTCTCAATCGGTTCACCAGCCCAGGCGCATGCGGCAAACATTAGCGCGATACGAATGCTGAACGGCGCTGGCTTCATTTATTGCTTCCAATCTCAACAATAGCAGCCGCAAAATTCAGGCGGGTTAGCAACCCGCCGCAGGATGGCATCCTGCCCTACAACCTGAACAAAATGCGAAACGGTATAATCCTTAAAGCTCATGCTCGAAGCGTTCGGATTATCCGATCCGGGTTCTGTCCGCCCGAATAACGAAGATTGTTACTTACTCGCTCCCGAGATGGGGCTCTTTGTCGTCGCGGACGGCATGGGTGGCGCGCAGGCCGGCGAGCGCGCCTCTAAGCTTGCTGTCGATACTCTGGCCGGCTTCATCGCTAAGTCCGGACGAGCCAACGCGGAAATACTGGCTCAGGCTTTTCAGGAAGCCAACAACCAGGTGATGAACGCCGCCTCAAACGACGTCAACTTGGAAGGCATGGGCACTACGCTGGTAGCGGCGCTCGAAGATGGGCCTGAAATCCTGATCGCGAGCGTGGGCGATAGCCGCGCCTACGTGTACCAAGGCAATGAGTTGATCGGCGTTACCGAGGATCAGACTTGGGTCCACGAAGTGGGGCGGAAACTCGGAATCGACGAGACCAGCTTGCGTTCGCATCCCATGCGCCACGTTCTGACCATGGCCATCGGAGTGAGTCCTGAACTTCGTCTGCACTCCTACGCGCTTAAGCCGCAGGCTGGGGCGGAGGTTCTGCTTTGTAGCGACGGTCTGCACGGCGTGGTAGACGAAGACGTGATCGCGGAAGCGCTAGCCGGTAACGGCAGCCTGGAGTCGAAGTGTCGCAAGTTGATTGAGGCTGCGAAGGCCGCGGGCGGACCCGACAATATCACCACAGTCCTCCTGCGGGCTAAGTAAGGGCCAGGCCCGCCTGTTTTTGTCATCGCAGCGTCCCCGAATGCAGACATTTCCCGCTATATACTAGGGGCTCGATGAAACTTACTAGCTGGATCTTCTGTTTGGAATTAGCTTTGGCAGGGGCGAACCTGTTCGGCGCCACCTTGACCAATCATGCTTTTGCACTGAACGCACCGCCCTCTGCGAGCGGCTGCGCTGCGCCTATTCCGGTGGATTACTTCGAGAGCACGGACCAGAATTTGGTGATTTGGGTTTTCGCGCAACTGAAGACCGGCGATGCCGTGTCGATTTCCTGGACAACTTCAGCCAGGATTCTCGACTCCTCCAATGCTTTCTCACCCGTCACCTCGGATGGCGGATATTGCTATTGGGTGTCAATACCGCTGGCCTCGAATCCGCCTCAGGCGCTGGGAGGCACATGGAACTTTAACGTGGCGGTGAACCAGACGTCGGTTTTCTCCAGTTCGGTGTTGGTAGTGGCTCCTGGTATGCCCTCCATCTTACGGGGAGGCGTCGTAAATGCGGCTTCGGGAACTACCAACGCCGGAATGATCAGCGCCGGATCGCTCATTTCTATCCAAGGAGCGAACCTGGCAAGGAATACCGCCTCAGCCACCTCAATACCGTTGCCCAAATCTCTGGATGGCGTCAGCGTGACGTTTAACGGCAAGCCAGTGGGAATCGTCTCTGTGTCACCCACACTGGTCGAAGTGCAGGCTCCCTGGAGCATCCCGAGCGATACAGCGTTCGTACAGGTTGACAATCGCGGCACGCTGACCAATATCGAGCGGGTTCGAGTGGGATCTTCCGCGCCGGGATTATTCTACAATTCCTCCACCAGCGCAAATGCCGCAACAGTGTATCGCACCCCGGCAAAGGGAGGCGCAGGCGGTTGGGTTAGCGCCAAGAATCCGCTGCAGCGCGGCGATACGGCGGTGTTCCTCGCCACCGGGTTGGGCGCGGTGACCAATCCTCCGGTGAACTTTGCTTCCGGGAACAAGAGTGGTTCCCGAGCCGTGTTGCCGATATCGGTGGCGTTTGGCGGGGTTCGCGCGGCATCCGTGTCTACTTCGTTATATACAGGCAGCGCTGTCCAGGATATCGGCGTGATGTACGTCACCGTGAAGGTGCCTAATGAAGTTCCGAATGGCGTCGCCGTGCCGGTGACCGTTCAGGTTGCGGGAGCAGTGGCCAATCCGGTCAGTGTGCCAATCAGTGGGACGCCTCCGAACGTTTCCGCACCCTCGCTCCTATCCGTCGCAGGCTATCCGGCGGTGAACGCGCCTGAGGGGTATCATCCAACCGCGGCGATTTCTTTGAGCGCCCGGGGCGTTTACACCAACTCACGTACTTATGTCCGTTTTTTCGACAACAGCGGGTACAGTGCAACCGTTCCGGCGTTGGGTGTCTATTCGGATCGCGTCACCAGCCTGGTTCCACCCTACGTCAATCAGCAAACTCACCAAACCACAGCCGGCACGGTGGCCTGTGCCATCGTCCAATACGTCGCCGGGAGAATTCTGGTTTCCAACGCGCAAACCATCCAGATCGCGCCGCTCTACGCAGCCCCTGGAAATCTCGGTTCCATGACGTCAAAGTTCCTTGCGACTACGGCCGAGGTAGCGAGGGAAGTAGCGGGTTCTTATATCTACCGTCAGGAGATTTCGGGAGGCGCGAGGTTTACGGCGCCCTCGGCGGCCCTGGTAGCGGATCAAGTAGTCACCGGGCTGCAACCGCTGGTGGGTAATGCAGAGGAGGTGGCGTATGGAAATACAACCTCCATCGATCTCGGCACCATCAACGGCAACGACGTCAGCATCGACAGCAACAGCATCGCGCTATCGGATGCGCTGATCGCCGCGTCTCTTGCCGAAACAGCCGCGGCGTTTGTCAACCCACCGTATGTATCCGGACAGACCGCTTCAGAGGACGGCGTCGAACCGCATTCCATCCTCGGAAGTCTGGTAACCTACTTCGGCCTGGTGGCGCAATGCAACATGTCCTGGGACAAGCTCAACGATAACGCGCCCAACTGTCCCTCCCCCACCCAGGCGCTGAACACCGTGATCAGCGCGGCGGGCGAATCGCTGGTGGAGGCCGTGGATTCGGTGAAGGAAGACGCCAAACGCTTTGCCGAGGGTCCCGGTCTAATGCTGGGCGTACTCACCGGCGCCGAGGGTGTTGCGGTAATCGGCGAACTTGCGAATACGGCGGCAATAGGACAAGGGCTGTTCCATGCCATGCGTTACTTTACCGACAACGATGAAGAGAAGTCCGCCGACTATCAGGCGGCTTTTCAAACATTCCGTGAACTAGCCGGGGACGGATTGCTGGACGCCACCAAGGACGCTACCGGCGCTGTGATTGGATCGATTGATGAACAACAGGCCGAAGGATTCCAGCAGTTCGCGGAGAGCGGGCTCGGCAAAATCATCGAGCAGTACGAGAAGAATACCCTGGATTCCCCGGAGCGCTTGACCGGAGAGGAAGACGTTACTGATTCCAGCGGAAACAACTCGCTGAATCCGGGCGCCGATAGCGCGCCGGCCGTCGAAATTACCGGTGCGGTGACTGGGGCGTCCGGCAATGGTCTGCAAAACGCGGGAGTTGAACTCAGCAATGGAGACGACTCGGTTTCCCCGATTGCCGCCGGCGCGACCTTCAGCGACGGAACTTTCGACTTACTGATCCCCGCCTCCGATGTAGGCAGTGTGGTTCCCGACAGCGCACTATTCCAGATCACCGCTCTCGATGAAAACGGAGACATTGCCACGTTCAATGGAACCAACGTCGATCTGACAGCGGGCACGCAGTCGATCGGCAGCTATTCAATTTCGTATGATTCCGATGATGACGGCGATGATGACTCAGATGGTTCGGCGTCCGTAGGCCGGAGGGGAAACCATGTCCGGCACGGCATGGCGCGCGCAGGGCACATTGGGCGCCGGCGGGCCACCAGCAACCGGAGAATCTTAGATCGTTCCGTCGTGCCGGTCCAAGATGTTCGTCCGAGGCCTGCTCCCCGAAGCTTTGAGAATCCACCCGTGCCCGAGTCTTAGCGATAATAGTCGATCGGTTTACGGTCTTTTACACCTTTGCAGGTAACTTCTTGGCTCATCCCGCCACCAAACAAGCAGTGCGTCGTGTATTCCTTCCCGGTGTCGTCTTGGTGCCTTGGCTATTCATCTCCCTGTTGATGGCTGCGGAGTATCACGGAACCGTTCGATCCACTGGATTGCCCATCCCCGGCGCGGTGGTGACCGCGACCCAAGGCGAAAAGAAGCTCATCACCACAACGGACGAGCAGGGAGCGTATAGTTTCCCGGACTTGGAGGATGGGAATTGGACGATCACGGTCGAGATGTTAGGATTCGGCAAAATTAGCCATCCAGTTACCATTGCGCCGGCGTCGGCCAGCGCCGATTGGGATTTGAAGCTGTCGCCGCTGCAGAGTGTCAAAGCGGAATCCGCAGCGGCTCCGAAGAAGGATGAAAACACTACAGCGCCAGCCAAGGCTGGCGTTCCTCCGCAACCCGCTACAGCCGCCAATCCGCCGAATTCCGGGGGACGCGCCCGGGCCGCGCAACCGGGTGGTCCCAGCCGAACTTTTCAACGCATGGATGTGAACGCATCCGGAGATGCCGCAGCGGTAGCGGGGGAGAATACGAACTCCGAAAACGATTTAACATCCGGTAACCTCAACCAAAATGCGGCCGAGGCCCTGGTTGTGAATGGAAGCTTGAGCAATGGTGTGAACGCGCCGCAACAGAATGATTGGGCGCCTTTCAGCCGTGGTATGGGTGATTTCAGTCCTGGTGGTCCCGGTGGACCGGGCGGTCCGCCCGGGATTGGACCTGGAGGTCCAGGTGGTCCCGGCGGATTCGGAGGGCAAGGCGGTCCGGGAGGACGCTTCGGCGGCGGCCGTGGTTTTCCGGGTGGCCCAGGTGCGCGCGGCGGACCTCGTGGAGCTGGCGCAAACGGACGCGCCTCGTTCGGGAATGCGCGCCGGCGCCGCAGGCAGTACAACGGTAACCTCGCGTTCATCCTGGATAACTCAGCGCTGGATGCGAAGCCGTTCTCACTCACCGGCCAAGAGTCGCCCAAGCTGGCTTACAACCACTTCCGCACGAACGGCACGTTCGGTGGGCCTCTTAAGATTCCCAAGCTCCTCAGCGGAGAAAACACATTTTTCTTTCTGAATTTCCAATTGACACGGAACCGCAATGCCAGCATCGCCACGGGTCTGGTGCCTACCGCCGCCGAGCGTTCGGGCGATGTTTCAGGGTTGAGCGGGCCACTCAGTCCGCAGGCGCTGGCGCTTTTGAACTTCTATCCGCTGCCCAACTTTGCCGGCAGCACGCGCTACAACTATCAGATCCCGCTGGTTGGCATCGGAAATCAGAGCAATGTCAATGTTCGCGTCAGCCACACCATCAATTCCAAGAACCAGCTAAGCGGAGGATTTTCCTGGCAGAACGGCAACACCACCAATCCGAACCTATTCGGCTTTATCGATTCCGGCAGCACTACCGGTATCAACAGCAACCTGCAGTGGACTTATCACTTCAGCCCCTATCTGATCAGCAACCTGCGCTATAGCTTCAGCCGCTCGGCCGGCCAAACCACGCCGTATTTCGCTAACACCGAGAACGTTTCGGCGAAAGCGGGAATTCAGGGCAATGATCAATCGCCGCTCTTCTGGGGACCTCCCAATCTCTCGTTTTCAAGCGGCATCACCGGGCTTTCAGACGGAAATTTTTCGCTGAATCACAATAACACTAACCAGGTGGGCGAGAACCTGATTTGGGTGCATGGAAATCACAACTTCACTTTCGGCGGCGATTTCCGCCGGCTCGACTTCAATCAGTTGTCGCAGCAGAATCCGCGCGGCAGCTTCCTATTCACCGGCGCCTTCACCGGTAACGATCTCGCCGATTTCCTGGAAGGCCTGCCGGCTACCAGCTCCATTGCATATGGGAACGCCGACAAATATTTCCGGGCATCCTGGGTGGATTCATTCGTGAACGACGATTGGCGGATCAACAACAGCCTGAGTGTCAATATCGGAGTGCGTTGGGATTTTCAGGCGCCAGTGAATGAACAATACAACCGCTTGGTGAATTTGAATATCGGCCAGAGCTTCACCACGGAATCGCCGGTTTGCGCCACCGAGCACGCTGGATGCACGCTAGCCAGCCAGGTTGGTTATCCCGACTCGCTGGTTCGTCCGAATTACCATGAATTTCAGCCGCGCATTGGCATCGCATGGCGGCCGTTCTCGCAACGATCCACCGTGGTGCGCGCCGGCTACGGCATCTACTACAACACCTCCGTCTATCAACCGCTAGCCAATCAAATGGCGCAGCAATCGCCGCTGTCTTATAGCGTGACCCAGGCGAATCCACTATCGAATCCTTTTACGCTGGCGAACGCATTCCTGGCGCCCGCTACCACAGCTACGCCGCAGACCTACGCGATCGATCCGAATTTCCACATCGGGTATCTGAATTATTGGCAGGCCTCGGTTCAGCAGAACCTGGCGTCTTCGATTGTCCTTACGCTGACTTATCAGGGCGATGTCGGCACGCACCAGTTGCAGGAGTTCCTGCCGAACACTTTTCCGTCGGGATCGGCACCCAGCCCGTATCCATCCGGGTACGTGTACATCACTTCGAACGGAAACTCCAACTACAACGCCGCCAGCGCCCAACTGCAGCGACGCTTCCGCAGCGGATTTTCCTGGAACGGACTCTACGTTTTCTCGAAAGCCATCGACGATGCGCAGGGCCTCGGCGGCCGGTCGAGCCCCGGCTCCGCCTACGCTCAGAACTGGCTGGATCTTTCGGCCGAGCGCTCGCTTTCGAGCTTCAACCGCACTCACACATTCAATTTGAGCGTTCAATACAGCACCGGGCAAGGCACCAGCGGTGGGACCCTGCTGAGCGGCTGGAAGGGAGCGCTCGCGAAAGATTGGACCTTTGCGACAACACTAACGGCGGGCAGTGGATTGCCGGAGACGCCGATTATCCTGCAGCGCGTGGCCACCGGGACCGGCGTTACGGGTACGGTGCGTGCGGATTACATCGGTGGGTCGCTCGACCCTACGCTTCCCGGCTACGGCTTCAACATCGACGCGTTCGCGAAGCCCCTTCCCGGCCAATGGGGCGATGCCGGCCGAGGTATTATCACCGGCCCGGTTCAGTTCAATTTGAATGCATCCGCGGGGCGGGTTTTCCGGATCGGCGAGCGGCGCAGCATTGACATACGCTACGATGCCACCAACGTTTTGAATCACGTAACGTATACGTCTTGGAACACCACTTTAGGAAACGCCCAGTTCGGATTGCCGGTCAGTGCCAATGCCATGCGCAGTATGCAGCTCACGCTGAGGATCAGGTTCTAAGCCATGCCACGATCTACAATTGCTCTTTTGTTGTGCGGATTGTTGACGGTTTCCGCCCAACAGCCGCCCGCGCCAGCAGCCGGCGATGCCAAGAAGGATCTGGTAATCTCCACGACGACGCAATTGGTTGTCGAGGACGTCCTGATCAAAGGCAAGGATGGCAAGCCGGTGCTGGGCCTAAAGCCCTCCGATTTCACCCTCACCGAAGATGGCAAACCGCAGAAGATCAGCGTTTTTGAATTTCAAACGTTGGAAGAAGGGCCGTCGAATGCAGCGCCGGTTTCCACTCCGCCAGCGCCGGATGTAGCCGCCGCCAAGCCTCCGGAAAAATCGACGGTCAAGCCTGTCACTACCATTCAGATTACGCCTGAAACGCCCGGGAACCTCAAATATCGCAACCGCCGCCTGATGGTGATGTTCTTCGATATGACCTCCATGCCCATCCAGGATCAGAAGCGCGCGCAAAACGCCGCGCTCAAGTTCCTGCGCACGCAAATCACTCCTGCGGACATGGTCGCCATCATGACTTTCTCGAGCGACGTAAAGGTAATGGAAGATTTCACCGACGATCGCGATCAACTGGAGAAGGACATAAAGAGCTTGGTGATTGGAGAGGGCCAAGGGTTTGAAATCGATAATCAGGACGACAGCGCGTCCGACACGGGCGCTGCTTTTCAGCAGGACGATACCGAATTCAACATCTTCAATACGGACCGGCAGTTGTCGGCGCTCGAAACCGCCGTCAAAATGTTGGCATCGTTGAACGAGAAAAAATCGCTGGTGTATTTCGCGAGCGGCATCCAGCGTAATGGTCTGGACAATCAGGCGCAGCTTCGATCGACGATCAATGCCGCCATCCGCGCCAATGTTTCGTTTTATCCCATTGACGCGCGCGGTCTGGTTGCTCAAGCTCCACTCGGCGATGCGACCAAAGGATCGCCCGGTGGCCAGGGCATGTACTCCGGAAGCTCCGCGCGCGCCGTGACCAGCAATTTCCAGAATCAGCAGGAGACGCTCTACACGCTGGCCGCGGATACCGGCGGCAAGGCACTGCTCGATAACAACGATCTTTCGATGGGCATCGTGCAAGCGCAGAAGGACATGACTAGCTATTACATCATCGGCTACTACACCACCAACGAAGCTCTGGATGGCCGATTCCGCCGTATCAAAATTACAGTGAATAATAGCGCGGTGGCGCGGACGATTTCGAAGCTGGACTATCGGCAGGGATACTACGGCGGCAAGACATTCAAGAAATTCAACGAGAGCGACAAGGAGCAGCAGTTGGCGCAGGCTCTGGCGCTGGGTGACCCGATCACTGATATGGATATCGCCATGGAGATGGATTACTTCAGGCTAGGCCGCGACCGCTATTTTGTACCCATGGTCGTGAAGATTCCAGGGTCTGAAATCGAACTCGCGCGGCATGGCGGCGCTGAGAGCACGCGCTTTGATTTCATCGGCGAGATCAAGGATGCGAAGGGCGCCACGGTTGGAAACGTGCGCGACAATATTGAGGTAAAGCTGAAAGGCGAGAGTGCCCAGCAACTCGCGAAGACCACGCTCGAATACGATACCGGTTTCACTTTGCCGCCCGGCTCCTACACCGCCAAATTTCTGGCGCGAGAAAATGAAACCGGAAAAATGGGCACGTATGAAGCTAAGTTCGTGGTGCCCGACCTGACATCGGAGCAGAAATATCTCCCCATCAGTTCGGTTGTGCTGAGCAACCAGCGCGAGAAGCTGGACGCGGCTGTAGCCAGCGCCGAAAAAGACAAGAAGCTTCTTGCCGCCCACCCGTTGATCCAGGACGGAATGAAGTTGATCCCAAGCGTGACGCGCGTGTTCCGCAAAGATCAGAACCTCTACGTATATCTGGAAGCCTACGAACCAGCCGCCGATGCCACGCAGCCGCTGATGGCGAATGTGAGCTTCTACCGTGGAAAAGTAAAAGCCTTTGAAACTGATCCTCTCCAGGTGTCCGACGGCTTGAACGCGAAGACCAAAGCAGTCCCACTGCGTTTCAGTGTCCCGCTAGCGAAGCTGCAGGCTGGCAGGTACACATGCCAAGTGAGCGTGCTGGATCCAAGTGCGCAGAAATTTGCATTTTGGAGAGCGCGGATCGTGGTGCTTCCGTAGGACGCCGACTCCCTTACGGTCGCGGTTCGGTTCACGCTCGACGACGTTCCGAACCGCGAGCGTAAGCGACCGGTGCCTTTTTCTTCACTTGGTGTTGTACTTGAAAGAAAACTGCAACCGCACCTCTCTCCCTCTAAAATCCTTAGGAAGCGGTGGAAACGGGACCGACGCGCTGATGCTGGCGATGGCCGCTCGATCCAGAGATTCGGATCCGGAGGGCGTTGCAATCACCAGCTTCGGCACCTGCCCCGTACGATCGATGATGAATTGAAGCAGCACCACACCTCGATTACCCATCCGAGCGCTCTCGGGAATCACAGCAAACCAGTTTTTCCTGACGCGCGCGAGAATTTGAATCAGGTACGGCTTGAAATCCACGCCCAGGGGATCGCTCAGCAATTCCAAACTGCTGCCGGGCGTTCCAGGCAATTGTGGCTGCCGCGTGGTCTCGGGCAAATTCGGCGGCTGTTCGATATCCCCCACCGAAAGATTGCCCTGCCGGCCGGCGCGCGCAACATCGTGGATTGCATCTTCCACGGTGGTCTTCGGAAGCGGAAGCTTCGATAGGCTGTGCACCGCGCCCGTCCCCTCTTGGCCAGGAGTTTCAAATGCGAGCTTCGGCTTCTCCTCCGGCTGGATCTCCGGCGGCTTGGCCTGCGGCACTCCCGCGGCCGGGGGCGGAGGAGGGGGCGGCGTGACGGCTGCCTCGATCTTTGGCGGCTCCGGAGTGCCCACCTTCGGTGTCTCAGTCTTTTGCGGCGTTGGTGTGGGTGGGTGGAAAACCCGCGCAGCCGGAGCTGGAGGCAAACGCTGCTGGGACGCCGGACGCGGCTTCAGATCCTCCACATTCACTTCCTTGATCACCTTGCTTTTATTGGGCGCCTTCTGTGTGAGATCGGAGGGGATCTCCAATGTCACACGCTGGATATTGCTCACGATTTCGGTGACACCCTTGGGCTGCGGCGCATCCAAAGTCCCAATCCAGAGCGCAATAAGCAGGAGCAGAATGTGGACCGCAACAGAACCGGCGCCGGCGCGGAACCAGCGGCGCGAGTCCGTGGACTCGTGCCAGTCCATTAAGAGATTCGGACCGGAATCTGGCGCTAAATCCATGATGACGAAGTAACTAAAGAGACGCTCGCTAGAAGCCGGAAGTTGCTACGGAAGCGATTGAATTTGCTGGGCGACCACCTTCGAGTGCTCCTCAATTTTACCAAGAATGGCCAGTGCTATCTCGAGTGCCCGCAGCCCTTCTTCGCCCGAGGCAGGCGGACGGCTGCGATTCCCGACGGCCGCGAGAAAAGCCTCAATTTCCAGGCGCAATGGCTCGTCTTTGGCCACGGATAACGGCTGAAATCCGATCTGTTGATTTCCGGAAACTGTGAAGACCACGGCATCCTGTTTTTGATAGTCGAGCGAGACGTATTGATGCGGTTGAAACAGCCGCAGTTTGCGAACACGCTCGGTAGAAACCCGGCTGGCCGTCAAATTCGCGACGCATCCACCCGGAAAAGCCAGGCGCACGTTCGCGATATCCACCTTTTCGGACAGAATCGAGATTCCGGCGGCGCGAATCTCTTCCGGCATTTTGCCCACCAGGTCCAGGACGATGTCCAGATCGTGAATCATCAAGTCCAGAACCACATCCACGTCCAAGCTGCGCGGGCTGAACAGGCTCAGGCGATGAATCTCGAAGAACAACGGCAGCCGGACCATGCCTTTCAATGCCGCGATGGCGGGATTGAAGCGCTCCAGATGTCCAACTTGAAGAATGCGGCCGTGGCGGGCGGCCGTTTCAACCAAGCGCTGCGCAGAAGCGAGGTCATGTGCGATGGGCTTTTCCACCAGGACGTCGATGCCGCTTTCAAGCAGTGTACATCCAACTTCGGCATGCGCGGAGGTGGGAACGGCAACCACTGCGGCGTCGATTTTTCCGGCCAGTTCGGAAGGCGTAGCAAAGACAGGGCAACCGTACTCTGCACCGGCAGCGGCGACACGACCGGGGTCGCTGTCAACCACGCCGGCGAGCAGGGCGTTCGGCGATTTGCCGAGAATCCTTAAATGGTGGCGGCCGAAAGATCCGGCGCCGATGACTGCCACTCGGGGTTTGGTCAAAGTCTAAGTTAGCATTTCTGGCCGCGAATAAACGCGAATGAACGCAAATAAGATTTCGCGTTCATTCGCGTTCATTCGCGGCGAAATCATATCCGGCGATCGCGATGCCGTGATCATTGGCTCGGGCCAGCATCTCATCCCGATCCAACAACAACGTCCGCCCGGCATCCACGGCTAAGACAGTCGCGCCGGTTTCCTGCATCACCGCAATCGTCCCAGGACCAGTCACCGGCACGTCGAACAACAAGTGGCCCCGGCGGCGCGAGACTTTCACCAGGCGCAGCGGCTTTCCGTTCACTAGCGAGGCTGCGCGGCGCAGCATGGCATCGGTTCCTTCCATGGCCTCAACCGCGACACAGGCGCGATCGCAAATGGCTACACTCTGCCCGACATCGTGGTTCGCTAACGCGTTTGCAATCCGGCGTCCGTACGCGATGTCCTGCTCTTCGTCTTTCGACGGCTTACGCTTGGTGAGCACGCCCGTTGCGGCCAGTAGCGGCTTTAATAGCAACGTGGAATCCGCCAGCCGGATGCCTTCATCGGCCAGCACCTTCGCCACCGCGCCGATCAAACCATCCGTGTTTTTCTGCTTGAGCGCGCCTAGCAGCTTTAGCAATCGCAAGTCTGGTTGTATGGCGGAAAAGATGCTTACGTGTTTCACCTGCCCCGCCATGATGACCTCGGTGATCTGTTCCTTCTTCAGGATTTCGATCAGGCGGCTGAGCTGGCCGAGCGAGATCCAATAGCAGCGCGCGGCCAACTGCTCGATCTCGCGCGAAGCTTCTTCCTGGATTCCGATCGCGACTACTTCGTCGCCTAAACGCCGTGCGGTTTCTAGCGCCAGCAATGGAAATCGGCCGTTGCCGGCGATCATTCCGTAACGGCTCACTTCACAAAACCCCGCTCAGACGCTGCGATGAATGCCAGCAGTTCCTCAATCTCTGGACCGATTTCCACCTCGCTCGAGATGCGCTCCACGGCTTGCCGGGTGTTCAATCCCGATTTAGTCAGTAAGCGAAAGGCTTTGTGCAGATTCTCGATAGCTTCCTTGCTGACGCCGCGCCGCTCCAGACCCACTTTGTTTTCGCCGAAAACCCTGGAGTCGCGCGGGCTGACTGTTAGCGAGAACGGCAACACGTCGCGAGTTATCACGCTGTAGCCGCCCACGAACGCGTGTCGTCCCACGCGGCAAAACTGATGCACGCCGCTGAATGCTTCTATCACTGCCCAATCCTCAATCACAACGTGGCCGGCGAAGGTGACGCTGTTTCCAAGAACAGTGTGGCTGCCCACGCGCACATCATGCGCGATGTGTACGTAGGCCATCAGCAGGTTGTCGTCACCGATTTCGGTAATGAGCCCGCCAGCTTCGGTACCGCGGTGAATGGTGACGAACTCGCGAATCTTGTTCCGATTCCCGATGCGTGTCTCGGAACGCTCGCCCTGGTATTTCAAATCCTGCGAGGCCACGCCCACCGTGGAATAAGGGTAGAAGATGTTGTCCTCGCCAATCATGGTGACGCCTTCCACGTATACGTGAGCCAGCAGGCGAGTTCGGGCGCCTATGTGAACGTGCGCGCCGATGATGCAATAGGGGCCAATCTCGGCGCTCTCCGCGATGCGGGCCTGTGCGTCGACGACTGCGGTGGGATGAATCGCCATAGCGATTGCTTAGAGCACGGGCATGGGCGCTTCGGAAATGGCCGGCTCCACTAGCGGCGTGCGGTCCGCCAGCTTGCACATCAGGATCGCTTCGGCCATAACTACTCCGTCGACAGTGGCCTGCCCATGCATTTTAGCGACACTGGCCTTGCGTTTGGTCACTTTCATTTCAATCCGGAGCTGATGGCCGGGCAGCACCGGCCTACGGAATTTCGCCTCCTCGATGGAAGCCAGCAACACCAGTTTATTCTTGCGATCCGGAATGCTCTTCAAAACCAGCACGCCCGCGACCTGCGCCATGGCTTCCACCACCAGAACGCCCGGCATCACGGGGAAATCCGGAAAGTGTCCCATGAAGTACGGCTCATTCATAGTGACGTTCTTGATGCCGACGATGCGCTCCTCTTCGAGTTCAACAATGGAATCCACCAGCAGCATGGGGTAACGATGCGGCAGGATGTCGCGAATGGCCTGAATATCCAGGATGGGCATTGGAAGTGGTTATTATAACAGCGATGCATCCTTTGCTGGCTTTTGCGCGGTCGAAACAACCTGAGATCATCGCGTTGATTCGCGAATTGGTGGAGTGCGAGTCACCGAGCGACCATCCGCCGTCCGTGAACCGTTTCGTGGATCTATTAGCCAGCAAGCTGGAAGCAAGCCAGGTGCGAATGTTCCCCGGCGGCCCGTTCGGACGCCATCTGCGCGCTGAGTTCACGCTGCCGGGCGGGCGCAAACCGCGCGAGGGCTGGATTCTGGCATTGGCCCACTCCGATACGGTCTGGCCGCTCGGAACGCTTCGCCAAATGCCGTTCCGCGAAAAAATAGGCCGGCTGTGGGGACCTGGGGTGCTGGACATGAAGTCCGGCATCGCGTTCTTTCTGTACGCCGTGCGCGCCCTCCGCGAGTTAAATGTTCCGGTGGCGCGGCGCGTGGTGTTGCAAGTGAATTCGGACGAAGAAGTTGGCAGCGAGACATCGCGCCCGCTCACTGAAGAAGCCGCCGGCCACAGCGCGGCCGTCCTGGTGCTGGAACCCGGCACTGGCTTAAGCGGAAAAATCAAGACCGCCCGCAAAGGCGTGGGCGCATATAAGGTGGCCCTTCACGGCCGCGCGTCGCACGCCGGTGTAGATTTCGAGAACGGCGCCAGCGCCGTGGTTGAACTAGCGCGCCAGATCGATCGCATCGCGGAATTTACGGATCTTAAGCGCGGACTGACGGTGAATCCCGGCGTGATCGCCGGCGGCACGCGCAGTAACGTGGTAGCTGCTGAAGCGTGGGCGGAGGTGGATATGCGCATTGCTCGCCTAAAGGACGCGCCGATGCTAGACAAGAAATTTCACAGCCTGCGCCCTTTCGACAAGCGCTGCTCCATTCAAGTAACGGGCGGTATGAATCGGCCGCCGATGGAGCGAACCCCGGCCATCCGCAAGCTATTCGAACTCGCGCGCGGCTGCGCGAGCGAGCTAGGCGTGAAACTGGAAGAGTCCTCCACGGGCGGAGGCTCGGACGGAAATTTCACCGCAGCATTGGGTGTTCCCACGCTGGACGGCTTAGGCGGCGCGGGCGAGGGGGCGCACGCGGTGAATGAAAGCATATTGATAAACCGGATCGCGGACCGTACGGCGTTGCTGGCGATGCTGCTATCCAAACTCTAGGGCCGCGAATGAACGCGAATGCACGCAAATAAGAGAGACCGCTTTATCCGCGTTCATTCGCGGCCTAATTGTCTTTTTTCTCCCCGCCGATCAACTTGATCCCCAGCTCCCGCAACTGCCTCTCCGGCACACTCGCCGGCGCCTCGCACATCAAATCCGTGCCACGCGCGGTCTTTGGGAACGGGATCACTTCGCGGATGGACGTCTCGCCCGCCAGGATCATCACCAGCCGGTCCAGACCCAGCGCGATTCCTCCATGCGGCGGCGCGCCGTATTCCAAAGCCTCCAGCAAAAAGCCGAAACGGCGCTTGGCTTCTTCGTCGCTGAATCCGAGCGCAGCGAATACTTTCGCCTGCACGTCGCGGCGATGGATACGAATGGAACCTGAGCCGAGTTCCGTGCCATTCAGCACGATGTCATACGATTTCGCGCGGCAACGTGCCGGATCCGCAGTCAACTTTTCGAGGTCTTCATCGTGGACCGAGGTGAACGGATGATGCGCCGCGTTCCAGCGCTGCTCTTCTTCGTCCCATTCGAACATCGGGAAATCCACCACCCACAACAGCTTGAAATTCGTGGGATCCAGAAGTTTGTGACGGTCGTTATACTTGTGTGCCAGGAAGAGACGCAAATGTCCGCAGGCCTGGTAGAACGTTTCTTCGGGACGCTGGCCTTGCGGCGCTCCAGGCCAGCCTGCGATCAGCAACAAATCATCCTCGGACGCGCCGGTAAGGGTTCGCGCCTGCTCCACCAGCTTGGGATCCAGCTTTTTCAGATCGTCGTAAACGCGCAGCCCGCGCTCTTTGCCGAACTCCTTAACCTCATTCCGTTCCTTGCTGCTGATGGTGCCAGTCTTCGGAATATGGATGGCAACCGGAGGAAACGTCAATCCAAGCTGCCAGGTTTGGTTATCGAGAACGTGGAACGGCGGCAGCCGCAGATCGGGTTTATCGCTGCCATAAGAAGCCATGGCTTGCTGGTAGGTCAAGCGTGGAAAAGGAACGGGGACTTCGTACCCAGCGGCTTGGAAGACACGCTGGACCATAGGTTCCACCATTTCATAGATCCGTTCCTGCTGCGGGAACGACATCTCGATATCGATTTGCGTAAACTCCGGCTGCCGGTCGGCACGCAAATCTTCGTCGCGGAAACAGCGGACGATCTGGAAATACTTCTCGTAGCCGCTCACCATCAGCAACTGTTTGAAAATCTGCGGCGATTGCGGCAGCGCGTAGAACGAACCAGGCTGGACGCGGCTGGGCACCAGATAATCGCGCGCGCCTTCGGGCGTGGAGCGCGTCATAAAGGGTGTCTCGATTTCCAGAAACCCCTGGCTGTATAGAAATTCGCGCACCGCAAAACTTACGCGCGATCGCAGCATGATGTTGCGCTGCATATGCGGGCGGCGCAGGTCCACGTAGCGATATTTCAGACGCGCGTCTTCTTTCACGTCCACCGTTTCTTCCATGGGAAATGGCGGAGTTCGCGATTCGTTCAGTATCCAGAGTTTCTCGACGACCAACTCCACTTCGCCGGTCGGAAGATTCGCATTGACGGTTTCCGCCACGCGCCGTGCTACGGTGCCCTCCACTGCGATAACGTATTCCGAGCCGAGGGATTCGGCCTTAGTGTGCAATTCAGCGCCGGAATCCTCATGGAAAACCAGTTGCGTGACACCATCGCGGTCGCGCAGATGGATGAAGATCACTCCACCCAGATCGCGGCGGCGATGGACCCAGCCCATCAGCAGGGCGCGCTTTCCGGTGTCAGAAGCACGCAGTTCCCCGCAGGTATGTGTGCGGCGAAGGTCGCCTAAAAAATCGAGCTGTACGGTCTCCATGAGTTATTTTATCCGTTGCAGCAGTTGGCCGCGAGCGACGGTCTGCTGTTCGCCCGACTGCATGTTTTTCAAAGTATATTGACCCGCTTTCATTTCGTTATCGCCGACGATTAAGGCGAATTGCGCGCCCAGCTTGTTGGCCAGCTCAAGCGAGCGTTTCAGCTTGCCATCCAGGCCCAGCTCCACCGAACAGCCGGCCGTTCTTAGCTCGCGCGCTAAGCCGGCGGAATGCCGCTCGGCCAATGCTCCAATTGGGGCAATGTATATGTCGAGTTTGGATTGATACGCGTCCGGATGTTCCTGTTCGGCGCTCATCACCAGGCGATCCTCACCGATGGAGAATCCGATACCAGGCGCCGGGACCCGCGAGCCGAGCGCTTCAGCCAGTCCGTCATAGCGGCCTCCGCCCAGCACCGAATTCTGCGCTCCCAATGCCCCGTGCACGATCTCGAACGTCGTGCGCATGTAATAATCCAGGCCGCGCACCATGCGCGGTTTCACTTCGTAGACGATGCCGCGATCGTCCAGATGCGTACGGACTGCGTTGAAGTGAGCCTGGCAGGGTTCGCACAGATGATCCTGAATGGATGGCAGAGCGTCGATGATGTGCTGGTCTTCCGGAACTTTGCAATCGAGCACCCGCAGCGGGTTAGTTTCGGCGCGGCGCTGGCAATCCCCGCATAGGCGTGGCGCAACGTCGCGAAGTTTTTGCTTGAGCAGCTCGACATATTGCGGGCGGCAATTCGCGTCCCCCACCGAATTCAAATAGAGCTGAAAACCAGTGAGCCCCACGCGCCGCAACAGCTCCACTACCATCTCGATCACTTCTGCATCCACAGCGGGCGACTCGGAGCCGATGGCTTCTGCGCCGATCTGATAAAACTGCCGGTAACGGCCTTTCTGCGGGCGTTCGCGCCGGAACATGGGACCGAGATAGTAGAGCTTCTGTAGTCCTGGAATCTGGTCCAGCCGGTGCTCGATGTAAGCACGCATCACGGACGCGGTGGCTTCCGGGCGCAGCGTGAGCGAGCTGCCGTCGCGGTCCTCGAAAGTGTACATCTCCTTGCTGACGATGTCAGTTTCTTCACCCACTCCGCGCGCAAAGAGCCCAGTTTCCTCTAGAATCGGGGTGCGAATCTCCTGATAGTTGTAGGTGCGGAAGACCTCGCGCGCGATGGCTTCCACCTGGTTCCAGGCTGTGCTGGAAGGGGGAAGGATGTCGCGCATGCCCTTGACTGCTTTGATCATGGGAGAAAATACCCGGAGTGGGTACGTACTCAAAGGCTAACACAACGGGGTATTTCATCCTAAGCCATATTCCAGTAGACTGGAGATGGCACTAGATCATGGACGCTGAACTGAAGCAAGCTTTCACCGATTTGCAGACCCAGATTCGCCACGTCGATGAACGTCTGGACTCTTTCTCCCGCCACGTTGATGAGCGGTTCGAATCTATTTCGCGACACTTTGAGGAGCGCCTCGAAAACACAGAAACGAAACTTCTCACTGCGTTCCACAATTGGGCTCAGACCTACGAAGTTCGGGCGCGCGGAACTGTCACAATAGTCCGCGAGTTCGAAGAGAGGCTTGGCTTTGTGGAAGAACGGCTAAATAAGCTTGAGCGCGCCCGTAATGGGCAAACCAATCCTGGCGGACAGAAAAGCTAGGCTCCCGATTCGTCTTTGTAAATCCGCGCCGCTTCTACGTAGTGCAACGCATTCAATCGAAAGCGCTCCCGTTCCTCCGGCGTCAGCTGCCGCTTCACTTTTGCCGGAACGCCCATCACCATGCTTTCGGGAGGCACCTCGGCGCCTTCCGGGACCACCGCGCCGGCCGCTATCACGGAGCCTCGACCAATCTTCGCGCCATTCAATACCACGGCTGCGATTCCGATCAGGCAATCGTCCTCGATAGTGCAGCCATGCAGCATGGCAAGATGCCCTACCGTGACGCGATTCCCGATGCTCAACGGGAACAATCCGGCATCGCAATGCAGCACCGAATTGTCCTGAATGTTGGTATCGTCGCCGATGCGGATGGTGTTGACATCGCCGCGCGCCGTAACATTGGGCCAAATACTGGCGCGTTCCCCTACCGTGACATCTCCGATCACCTGGGCGCTCGGGTCGATGTAAGCAGAAGCGGCAATTTTTGGAAGCCCACCACGATAAGATCGAAGCATATTTGCGTTAATTCGCGTTCATTCACGGCCAATTATTGTTCCGGCAGTATCACGACTTTGCCGAACTGCTCTTTATTCTCCAAATGCCGATGCGCCTCCGCGATTTCGGACATCGGGTAGACGCGGTCCACTACCGGTTTTAGTTCGCCTTTGAAAACGAACTTGAGGACGCGATGCAACTCGCCGAGGGTTCCCATGAACGATCCCATCAGTGATTGCTGCTTGGTGAAGAGCGGACGCAAATCCAGCTTCACATCGTATCCCGTGGTGATTCCGCAAGTTACCACACGGCCGTTCGCCGCCAGGCTTTCCACACTCTTCGGCCAGGTGGCCGCACCCACATGCTCGAAAACCACGTCGACGCCGCGTTTTTCCGTGATCTTCTTCACCTCGGCCGAGATGTCCTGGGTGTAGTGATCGATGACGTAATCCGCCCCCAGCGCCTTGGCCTTCTCCATCTTGGCTTCGCCTCCCGCGGTTGCGATCACGCGGCAGTGAAACATCTTCGCGATTTGAATTGCCGCCATTCCAACGCCGCTCGAAGCTGCCAGCACCAGAACATCGTTGCCGGCCTGCAGCCCCGCTCGTCCGATCAGCATGTGCCACGCCGTGAGGAAGACCAGCGGAGCCGCGGCCGCATCCTCAAAACCGAGGCTCTCAGGAATCGGGATGACGGCATACTCCGGTGCAGTCATAAATTCGCGATTTCCGCCCCAGACGCCGTTTCCGAACAGTGCATATTGGCGGCATTGATTATCGAGACCGGAAACACACTGCTCGCACTGGCGGCAGCTGAGGCCGGGCGCAAGCAGCACACGCTGGCCGGGTTTCACTCGCCAGCAGAGTTCGCCCACTTCCGTGACTTCGCCGGAGATATCGCTGCCGAGGATGTGCGGCAAAGTCTTTACCTTAGGCAAGCCCTGGCGAATCCATAAATCGAGATGATTCATCGCGCAGGCCTTCACGCGCACTAGAACTTCGTTGGCTTTTGGAATTGGGACCGAAATGTCCTCCTGCTTTAGAACTTCCGGGCCGCCGTATTCGTGGATTGTGACCGCTTTCATAGTGAGCGACCATCATAGCGAATCCGGACCGGATGCGTCAGTCTGGCCGATCGGATTTTCTTTTCTTGAACGGATTAAGTTTGCTCCAGAACCGCTTCTTGTGGGGCGCAGAGGGTTGCTGCTCGGATTCGACGGCCTTTTCAACGGCCACCACCGGCCGCTGCGGCACGATCGGTGGCAGCGCCAGGGTGCGCGGCGCCGGCCCGGGCGTTGGTGGAGCCGGTTTTCCCAGGGGACTCGGTTTCCCCAGAGGACCCGGTGCGGACCTCGACAGCGGAATCAGCTCCGGACCCGCAATTTCAGCCGTCGCGCATATGGCCACGGCCAGTGCTGCCATTCTCATGCGTGAACCCATGCTCGGCGCAGATCCCCATGATCTGCCTGCGCGCTTGAGCGCCAACCGAAGCTCCTCTGCCGATTGATAACGCTGTGCCGGATCTTTCGCCAAAGCCTTGAGAACGATCGCATTCAATTCTGGACCGATCTCGGGCTGGATATCAATGGGCGGTACCGGCTGTTTCTGTACCTGCGCGACCATGAGCGACAACCGGTCGGCAGATTCGAAGAGTTTCTTCCCGGTCAGGATTTCGTAAAGAACTGCCCCAGCGGAATAAATATCCGATCGGAAATCGGGTTCCGCTCGATGCCTCACCTGTTCCGGAGGCATGTAATAAAGCGATCCTACGATGTCGCCGTCATTCGTCAATCGATAGTCGCCGAGCGATTTTGCCAGCCCGAAGTCAGTCAGCTTCACTCGACCATCCGAACTGATAATCAGATTGCCGGGAGTAACATCGCGATGAACCACGCCGTGATCATGGGCGTACTGGAGTCCTGAAAGCGTCTGGCAAATGTAGTTGATTCCGGCTTGAATTGGCAGCCTGCCGTTGTGGAGTAACTTTTCGAGACTGCGGCCTTCTACGAACTCCATCACCAGGATCAGGGAGTTTTTGAAATGCAGGGCCTTGTGAACTCTGGCGATGTTCGGGTGGTACAGGCGTCCTTGCACCTCGATTTCCCGCATGAATCGGAGGAACTGACTATCGCTGGCAACATCCGCCAGCAAGACCTTCATGGCCTCCGTGTGCTTCGTGGTCTGATGCTCAACCTGAAACACCTGGCCCATGCTGCCCGCACCAAGAATGGAAACGATCCGGTAGGGACCGACGTCTTCGCCAACATGAAAGCCCATATCCGGCCTTGATTATGTAAGCATTCCGAAGGCCAGGACTTGCAATTACGTAAGTGGAAGAGCGCAAGCGTTTTCCCGGCTTACCGCGGGACTAAACGGCCCGTTAAGGAGCGACAAACTGTCGCAAGTCACCGGTAGCCGGCAGCTTGCAACTCGAACAACTCCGCATAACGGCCGCTAGCCGCCACCAGTTGCTGATGCGTACCTTGCTCGATGATTTCGCCGCCTGCGAGAACCAGAATCCGGTCAGCCATGCGGACCGTGGAGAAGCGATGGGAAATGAGCACAGCCATGCGATCGCGCGTGAGTTCCCCGAAGCGCTGGAACACTTCGAACTCGGCGCGGGCATCTAGACTCGCCGTGGGTTCGTCCAGGATCAATACCTGGGCGTCGCGCATGTAAGCTCGCGCCAGCGCGATCTTTTGCCATTGTCCGGCCGATAAATCAATGCCGTTCTCGAAGCGGCGACCCAGCATCTGCTGATAGCCGCCAGGGAACTGCGCGATCATCGGCTCGGCCAGGCTTTTGCGCGCCGCGTCCTGGATGCGCGCCTGATTCTCCAGCTCTTCGACGCGTCCGAAACCCACGTTCTCTTTCGCGATCATGTCATAGCGCATGTAATCCTGGAAAATCACGCCGATCTCTTTGCGCAGGCTGTCCACATCGTATTCGCGGAGATCGATGCCATCCAGCAAAATCGCGCCCGCAGTGGGATCGTACAAGCGCGCGAGCAATTTCACCAGGGTAGTTTTTCCCGCGCCGTTCTCGCCAATCAATGCGATGCGTTCTTCGGCGTCGAACCGGAAGCTGACGTTGCTAAGAACCTGGCGGTCGGCACCGGGATATGCAAACGAGACGCCGCGAAATTCGAAGCCCGAGCGAATGGGACGCGGAGCCGGGAGCGCGCCTTCCGGCGACGTGATGCTTGGCTTCGTTTCGAAAAAATCAAATAAATCTTTTATGTAAAGAGCTTGCTCGGCAATATTGTTGAGGCTGGAAAAAAGACTTTCGATGAGCGTGCGCGATCGCGCGAAGGCACCCGCCAAAAATGTGAGTGAACCGATGCTTAGCGCGCCCGATAACGTGCGAATCAGGATTACGACATAGGCGGCGTAGTATCCGGCGGTGGGCAGCAGATTCAGAAGCGATCCGGAAGCGGCGCGTTTGACGGCCAGCGTTTTGTTTTCTGCGTAAAAGCGGTCGAATAAGTTGCGGGAACGATCCGCCAGATATTGGCCGAGACCGAAGACCTTAACTTCCTTCGCGCTCTGATTGCTGGCGCCCAGCATGCGGAGATAGTCCAGCTCGCGGCGCTCCGGCGTCCAGCGGTAAAGGATGGAATAGGCCAGCATGGCGAAGCGCGTTTCCCCCAGAAAGGCCGGGATTATCGCTACGACCAGCAACACCAGAAACCAGGGCGAAAAGGACACCACGGCGGCCGAAAGTGACAGCAGCGTAATAATCTGCTGGCCCATGCCGGCCAGGACCGCCAGCATCCCTAGGCGGGCCGTCGTTTGACGGCGAGCCCGCTCAAGTTTGTCGTAGAAGACGGGGTCTTCGAAGGAAACCAGGTCCAACCGATTAGCGTGCTCCATAAGGCGCAGGCTGACGTGGTTGGTGAATTTGTCGCCCAGCAGGCTGTCACAGAGGTTGATTGCGCGCGAAAGCAGGTCGCTCATGACCGCCAGACCGATCTCATAGGCCACGAGAACCCAGATTCGGTTCGAGACGCCAGAACGCCCCATAATCCGCTGAACAACCTGATCGATAATCAGCTTTCCCACCCAGAGCTGGCCCACCGGGATGACGGCGGCCACCAATCGAAGCAGAACTGTGGCGCTAGTGATACCCGGGCTGGTATCCCAGACCATCCTCAGCAGGGGTGGAATATTCCGTAGGGCCCGGATACGATCCCGCCAGCTCGCCGGAGCCTCGGATTTAGGCAAATGGGGATTCAAACTACCAGTTTATCGGGTTTAACTGGATCTGATGAACGGGGCCAAAAGGCCCCGTTCGTCGACACTATCTGCCTGGATGACAGGCCCCTGTTTTTCACAGGGTGATGTGTACGGGAGAATCAGATTCGACGGAAACGCACCCGCCAAAATCTGTTAGTGATTGGATGATATGGTTTCGAAGCTCGCGAGTCAATGGGAAAAACAAAGCCATGAGAAAATACCGCTAAGCCCTTGCCCACAGGTAAGTTCGCCTCCATGGCCTCTTTTTGAAATCCTGTGGAAAGAGCTGTGGGAGAGCGCTGGAAAATAGGGCGCGTGGTTTCTAAGCTGGAGAAAGCCGAGGAGTTATTTGTCGCCAAGATGGAGCGTTGTCATCGCCGTTCCAGCATCTGAGTAGCCAAACCTGCGAGCCACTACTCGGGCTGCTCCAAAGGCAAGCCCCGATAGTAGGCAGAAGCCTAATACTATGCCAGCCAGGGCTAGTATGCCCAATACCATCTGCGCGGCAGTTTGGGGACGAATGACCAGGGGAATCTGTTGATCGTCGGACGAGACGGTGGCTTTGTAGTCGATTTGGCCGAGAAGTTGAGCGGCAGCGGCGTGCCCCCCGGGCGCCAAAACCAGGGCCACCAGCGGTCCGGTGCGCTTAACTGCCGCATCCGGAAGTTTTTCCAGCAGAACCGCCTGTTGGCGGGCCATTTGCATGTTGGGATAAGAAAAAACGGCGAGAATGGCTTCGCCGGAGGGTGTGCGGTAGCGTGCAAGACCAGCCTCTGGGGCGAATTCAAAGTTAATGGCCGACGCCGGAATTTGGGGGGCAGCGGCCTGCAGGCCAACCGGGCCCAGAATATACCGCTCCGAATGAGCCACCAGGTTCTTGGATGGCAGGTAGTTGCGGAGAGTGGGCAAGGCGGCGTGAGACATCTTGGGAAGCGGGCCCACCAAACTGGTCAGGTTTTTTGGACAGTTCCCTGAGCAGGTGATTAAATAATTGCCAGCCTGAATCGGCGCTTCACGCATCTCCAACGCGGCTGCGTACGCGCCGGTGGAATCCTTGAACCGCTGGGCCGTGACGACGAATAGACCGTAGCCAGCTTCTTCCACTTCCTCCTGGCCGCATTCAACGGCTGATGCGGACGCCTGGCTGGCTACCGGTTTGGCGGATTTGCGCTCGTATTTGCCCAGGTGATCCGGCCAAATGGCGGCACTGGCGGACGCAATAAACAGAGTAGCGAGAATCAGGCTCCGCAGCATTTCTTGTATTTTTTACCGCTGCCGCAGGGGCAGGGATCGTTGCGGCCGGCTTTTTTATCGGATATAGCTTGCTTCTTTTCCACTGTGCCGCTGGCGCCACCGGCAAATTGCAGCTCCGCCATTTCCTTTTCTTTTTTACGCTGAATATTGCGCGTGAAATCCTGAACCGTGGCTTGCGCGGCGCGCCGCTGATCGCTGGATGCGGCCACCAGCGCTTCTTCTTCGGATTCGTCTTCGTCCTCGTCTTCTTCGTCCTCCGCGAAAGGCAGGATTGGCTGCGGCCGTCCGCCGGATCCATCGCCACCCCCCGGCCCCCCGCCTGAGCTAGTCACTTGCAGGAAGAACAGATACCGGATGGTCTCATCTTCGATGCGATCCATCATGTCCTGGAACAGCGTGAAGGATTCCTTCTTGTATTCGATCAGCGGATCCTTCTGACCGTAGCCGCGCAGCCCGATGCCTTCCTTGAGATGATCCATCGACAGCAGGTGATCTTTCCACTGGTTGTCGATAACGTTGAGCATCACCATGCGCTCGGCTTCGCGCATGTTCTCCGGGCCGATCAGCTCTTCTTTTTCGTTGTACCGGCGCTCCAAAAGATCGTTGATATGATCCTCGATTTCCTGGCGCGAGAGGCTGGCCAGTTCCTGGGGATCGATCTTGACTCCGAACTGCGACAGCACGTCGGATTGGAGGCCCGCGAAATCGAAGGTGCTGGGATGCGCGCGCTCCGGGCAGCGCAGATCGATAAAAGAACCCACGATGCCTCGGATGATCTCGATGGCCCGTTCTTTCTGCTCCTTGCCCTCGAGCAACTGGCGGCGCATGCCGTACACAGCCTGGCGCTGCTTGTTCATCACGTCGTCGTAGTCGATGAGATGCTTGCGGGCGGCGAAATTCTGCGCCTCCACGGCTTTCTGCGCCGCGGCAATTCGCTTGGTGATGAGCTTCGACTCGATGGGGACGTCTTCCTCCATGCCGAGGCGTAGCATGAGGTTCTGCATGCGCTCGCCGCCGAAAATGCGCATCAGGTCGTCCTGCAGCGAGAGATAGAATCGCGAGCTGCCGGGGTCGCCCTGCCGGCCGGCGCGGCCGCGGAGCTGATTATCGATGCGCCGGGATTCGTGCCGCTCCGTGCCCAGCACGTGCAGTCCGCCCAGAGCTACCACTTCGTCGTGCTCGACGGTGGTTTCGTCCTTGAAGCGCGTGTAGACCGTGTCCCATTCCGTGCGCTCGGGCGAGCCTACTGCAGCAGTCTGAAGCACGTCCGGATCTTTGTTCTGCTTCTTTAGATACTCCTTGGTGAGGAATTCAGGATTGCCTCCCAGCAGAATATCGGTGCCGCGGCCGGCCATGTTGGTGGAAACCGTGATGGCGCCTTTGCGGCCAGCCTGCGCCACGATGAACGCCTCACGCTCGTGATTCTTGGCGTTCAAGACTTCGTGCTTGACGCCCATTTTCTTTAGCGCGCTTGAAAGCCGCTCCGATTTTTCAACCGAAATAGTTCCCACCAGCACGGGCTGGCCCTTTTCGAACAGCTCCTTGATCTCTTTCGCGGAATTGCGGAATTTCTCCTCCTCGGTGCGGTAGACGATGTCCTGAAATTCCTTGCGCAACATCACCCGGTTGGTAGGAATCACTATCACGTCGAGGTTGTAGATCTTCTGAAACTCGGCTGCTTCCGTTTCCGCGGTACCGGTCATTCCGGCCAGCTTCTTGAACATGCGGAAGTAATTCTGGAATGTAATGGTGGCCAGCGTCTGATTTTCGCGCTCGATCTTAACCGCTTCCTTGGCTTCGATGGCCTGGTGCAGCCCGTCCGACCAGCGGCGGCCCGGCATGACGCGGCCGGTGAACTCATCCACGATGATCACCTGGCCCTCCTGCACCAAGTAATCCTTGTCCTTATGAAATAGCACGTGCGCTTTCAGCGCCTGCTGCACGTGATGCAGAATGCTCCAGTTCTCCGGCTGGTAGAGATTGCCGCAACCCAGCAGCTTCTCCACTTTCGCGATGCCCTCTTCGGTGAGCGCGGTGCTGCGATGTTTTTCCTCAACCGTGTAATCGCCGGTAGTGTAGCTTTCGCCCGGCTCCTTACCCTTGATCTCTTCACCACGCACCAACTTCGGAATGATGCGGTTGATCTTGTAGTACTTGTCGGTGGATTCTTCGCTGGGCCCGGAAATAATCAGCGGAGTGCGCGCTTCGTCAATCAGGATGGAGTCCACTTCGTCGACGATGGCGAAGTGTTGGCCGCGCTGCACGCAATCTTCAATGCGAAACTTCATGTTGTCGCGCAGATAGTCGAAGCCGTACTCGTTATTAGTGCCGTAGGTGATGTCGCAGGCGTAGCTCGAGCGCCGTTCGTCATCATCCAGCTCGTGCACGATGATGCCGACCGACATGCCCAGGAACTTGTAAATGCGCCCCATCCATTCGGCGTCGCGTTTGGCCAGATAGTCGTTGACTGTGACCACGTGCACGCCTTTGCCTTCGAGCGCGTTCAAATACACCGGTAATGTCGCGACCAGCGTTTTTCCTTCACCGGTCCGCATCTCAGAAATCTTGCCGCGATGCAGAACGATACCGCCGATCAACTGGACGTCGAAGTGGCGCATATTAAGAATGCGCCGGCCAGCCTCGCGGCAGACGGCGAAGGACTCGATCAACAGGCCGTCGAGCGGTTCCCCGTTAGCGACGCGCTCCTTAAACTCAATGGTTTTCTGCGCCAGCTCGGTATCGGAAAGCTGTTGCATCGCGGGTTCAAGGTCGTTGATGGCCGCGACGATCGGACGCATCCGCTTGGTTTCGCGTTCGTTCTTCGTCCCGAAGATTTTCGCGAGAATGGGATCGAGCATGGAGTGCCTGATATCATTTTAGCCGATCCGGCCGCCTACTAGTAGAATGGCTTTACCGATGTTGCTGCGACAAATCACGCTGGAGAACCTGCTCTCGTTCAGGAAGACGACAGTGGAACTGCGTGGGCTGAATGTGTTGATCGGTGCCAACGCCTCGGGCAAGAGCAACCTTCTAGACGCAATCAGCCTCCTTAGAGCAGCGCCCCTGGATCTGAAAGCGGAAGTTTCAAGGCAGAGTGGTGTGAGAGCTGTTTGTTCACTCGCGGGCGCCGTGGCTTCTCCCATTGCGGTTCTCGAATTCAACTACATAAACGAGAAGCCACTTCAATACCGATTAGAGTTTTCCGAACAGGCCTTTGGATTTGCAATCATGAGTGAGCATCTCTGTAGTATCCGCCTGGATGCGGCTGAGCCAGGAGGCCAAGTCTATTTCGACCGGTCACCTGGCATCGTTCAGTTCGGAACGAGATCCGAGCCAGACGAGCTAAGAGTCGGCGGCAAGATCCCTTTGACTGAATCGGTCTTTGCCTCCCACAAGAGCACTGCCGATCCCACGCCGATTATTGCTGGAAATGGATTTCAATTGTCTCCACAGTCGAGTTCGCGAGTATTTGCATCGTTTCTGCGACCGATTCAAAGACGTAAAAGTTCGCCTCGATGGCCCCATCGCCAAAACCTACATCGAGGAGACGGGACTGCTGGAGCCCCTGGTGTCGTTGCGCCTTTCCGACGGGACCCTTAAGTTCCAATGTCTTCTGGCGGTCCTTCTCGATCCTGATATCGGCCCGTTGGTCTGCATCGAGGAACCAGAAGTCGGTTTGCATCCTGAAGCCATCCAAATCGTCGCCGAAGCCCTGGTAGAAGCATCGGAACGCACTCAGCTACTCGTCACCACCCATTCTGAGGCGCTTATTTGACGCGCTTTCTGAGCGGCCTGAGGATGTTCTTGTAACCGAGCGGGATTTCGACAACAGCACGCAGTTTAAACGGCTCGACCGCGAGAGGCTATCGAGTTGGCTCGATCGTTATTCGCTTGGGGCTCTTTGGAGAAAGGGCGAACTCGGCGGCACTCGATGGTGAAAGAACTGCGGATCTATTTCGAGGGCGATGTGGGCCTCAGACCCGGATTTTGAAGTTTCTTCAATGGTATCTATGAAGCAGCAAGAACAAGCCAGTGTCGTGTAGAGCTGGTCGCAACCGACGGCACGCCAGTCCAGGATTACCATTCCGGCCTCAAGGCCAATCCTGATGCCTGGAACGTGCTCCTGCTTGATAGCGACGGTCCGGCCGACTGCACGCACGAGGAGTTGTGCCGCGCCAAACAAATAGAACCATCCCGCTCGGACTCCGTATTCTGGATGGTGCAAATTATGGAATCCTGGTTCCTCGCCGACACCGATGCGCTGAGAGCCTGCTTCGGCAAGCGGCTTCAGGATGGCTCATTGAAAGGTAATCCCAAGGTTGAAGAAATTCCTAAGCGTCACGTAGAGGCGCGACTGAAAAATATAGCGGGCGGCAAATATCACAAGGTGACGGATGGCGTGAACCTCCTAGCTAAGATCGCTCCCGCGAAGGTGAGAAACGCGGCGCCGAACTGCGAGCGCATGTTCGACACAATTCTAAGAGGACTGCAATAAGTTCACGCCAACGCTGCTTTGCAATACTCCAAACACTTAGCCACCTCCTGCTCGGACGTTCCCTTGCCTTCGTATTCATATTCAACAAACGCCGGGATCGGATAGCGTTTTGTTTTCAGCAGGACAAGAACCTGCTTGATTGGCGTGTCGCCTTCACCCCACGGCGTATTCGGGCCGTCGTTCTTTTTGCGATCTTTCAAGTGCAATAGTACGATCTTCGAGTGGTTTTTTTCGATGAAGTCCACCGCGTCAAATCCGGCGGCGGTGAAATGGCCGATATCCAGGTTGATTCGATAATATTTCGACATCTCAAGCGCTTTCGCGAAGCTTTCGGGCGTGCAAAATTGATTGGGATCCTGGGTGTCTGAATGGCCGTGCATGGCCACGATCATCTTGTGTTTTTCGGCGAAAGGCACCACGCGCTTGGCTGCCGTCAACGTGGTGGAAGCAGTGATGATGCCCACCCCAAGAACTTTCGCCATCAGGAAGCCGCGATCGATTTCTTCGTCCTCGAATTCATCCGAAAAGCTCAGATTGTATGCGTAGAGACGAATACCGGCGTCGTCGAATTTCTTCTTAACGTCGGCGAAATATCGAAGCGGGACGCTCAGCCTCCAGGCTCGCACTTTGTCTCCGTAAGCTTTGAACGCCGCGCGCGTTTCCTCCTCGGTTCGTTTTACGCCCGACGGCGGACTCCATATGGAAATGAGGGCTTGGACTCCGCCGGCTTCGATGTGCGGCGAAAACAGCTCGCATTCGCCCAACTGGTCGGCCACCATGGCCTGGATCGCATCGTCAAGTCCGAGGTCGCGGAAGCTATAAGACTGCACGCCCAGCCGCACGCCTGCCACTTTGGAATTTATGTCCTTCGCCAACAGGCGCGAGAGCGGAATGGAAGCGGCGGCCATCCGGGCGAAAGCTCTTCTCGAATAACTCATGGAATTTCTCCTGACTTCATTCCGAGCCCAGCCGTGAAAAACTGGTTGGCAGGCGAAAGCGCCTGCCCCACTTAGCGTAGGCGAAACCAACGGAGCGAAATGTTACTCCACGTGTTACTCCACTTGCTTAGCCGGTCTTGCGTAGTAGCTATCCAGGAACTCGTACCGGTCGCGATGCGCCTCCGGAGCCGAATGAGCATCCACATCCAGGTGCATCACTGCATAGCCGTCCTGGCTGTCGTTCCGGGGCCACTTGGGCAGTCCCGCTCCATTGGGATCGCCAGTTTTCGCGAAGTTGCTCCAATAAGTTTGCATCAAGTCGGAAAGCTTGTAATCCTCGGGCTGCCAATTGAAGCCCTTGAGCGAATCGAGAGCACCGAACACATACTCGATTTCCGAGGCATGCACCGCTCCGAAAAGATTCGATGAAAGTCCCTGGAACTTGTTCTCGGGATCGGCGGGGCGAACACGGCCGAAGATGTATTCATACAACGGCTGGCCGCTGGTCTTGCGCTGCATCTGAATCCACTTCCACGTTCCAAAAACGATAAACTGATCGCTCGCCAGATCGATGGCCGAAGCCATACCTTCCTGGTCCGAACCCGCCGCATAGAGCTTCAAAACCATGGCTTCGTCGGCCGGGAAACTCTTATGCACGTGCTCGCGGAACTTTGCCGCCGTGGTCTTCGCCGTTATCGCCTGGTACGACATCTCCTGGGCGTTCCAGCCGGCCAGCAACGGTACGTGGCTCTGTTTGCCTGAGGTATAGATCTCCCCAGCGGACGCGGGCATGAAATATCCGTCAATATTTGGGCCAAAGCGAAAGTCGCCGCCCGATTTGGCTGCCGCCAGCAGCTTGTCGGCCGGTATCGCGCGCATCTCCGCGATGGAGGATGCCTTCTGCGCGGTTGCAAACTTAGCTCCGTCCACTTCCGTTTTCGAAGCCGGCATAGCCGCCAGCGTACTGCCGAAAAAGGCTCCGCTCTCTCCGATAGCGCGCGCGAACAAGCCTTTCGCCAGTGGTGACGCCATCTGTGCGCTTACCGAGAACGAGCCGGCCGATTCGCCAAAGATGGTGACCTTGTTCGGATCTCCCCCGAACGCAGCGATATTCTGGTGCACCCAGCGGAGGGCTTCCAACTGGTCCAGCAGGCCGTAATTGCCGGAAGAATTATGGCCGGATTCCTTGCCCAGTTCCGGATGGGAGTAAAAACCAAAGATTCCGAGCCGGTAATCCATGCTCACCACCACCACGCCCTTGCCCGCCAACACCTCGCCATTCTGTCGCGGCTCGGAAGTGGCGCCGGCTTGAAAACCGCCCCCGTAGATCCACACCATCACGGCCAGCTTGTCGTTCGGAGATTTGGCAGGCGTCCAGATATTCAGGTGGAGACAGTCCTCGCTCATGCCTGCGTCCTTGAACACCATGTCACCGAAAACATTGTTCTGCATGCAGCGCGCGCCGAAATGGTCCGCCTTTTGCACGCCGGTCCAGGCCGCGACGGGCTGAGGCGCCTTCCAACGCAAATCGCCCACCGGCGGCGCGGCGTATGGAATGCCCAGATAAGCGCGGACGCCTTTCGCTCCGGTGGTTCCCTCCACTACGCCTCCTGTGATGTGAACTTGATCGGAAGCTGCGGCTGGGAGAATGGCGGGCAGGGCCACGGCCAGGGCAACCGCAGCGAATCGAATAATGTGTCGGTGCCTTTGCATCTTCACATCATATGGCAATTCATTATCAAAGCGTCAGCAATTCGGAGACGGCGCTGGCCGCTTAGCTTTGGAGAACGCCAACTCCATCGGCCTCCACGCGGTTCCGGCCGCCATTCTTGGCCTTTGAAAGGACAGAATCGGTACGAGCCAAAAAATCTTCCCCGGACTCGCGTTCCATCAAAGTGGCTACTCCAAAGCTGACACTGATCCGCTCTGGGCCGTCCGGGATATGAACCGCTGCAACTTGTTTCCGGAGCCGCTCAGCAATCGCAACGCCTTCGCTGCGCGCCGTTCCCGGGAACATTAAGGCAAACTTTTCGCCACCGAATCTCGCGGCCACATCGTAAGGGCGCACCTGGCTCCCGAAAACCCTGCCAAGGGTCGCCAGGACTTGATCGCCCACGCCGTAGCCGTGGGTATCATTGATTAGTTTGAAGTGATCGATGTCGGCTAGAATCAGCGTTAATGATTGATGCTGACGATTGGCACGAGCCATCTCGCGCGAGAGCATCTCGTCAAGCGTCCTGCGGTTGGCGAGACCCGTCAAGAGGTCGGTTCGTGCGATGTGCTTTATGACATGGTTGGCCGCCTCAAGCTCCTTTTCCTTGCGAGCCAATTCCCGGGCCATCGCCGCCAGTTGATTCGTCAGCATTTGGCGCTCCGCCTGCAGACCGAGAGTTCGCTCTTCTATCGCGCCCACTAACAGAAATCCTCCCTCGCAACCGGCTAGGCCGACCTCGACCGTCACCGGGTTTTTCGGCCCGTCGCTCAGATTCAGATGGAACGCACCTTCGCTCCGCACGGTGGGATCGGACAGCCTCAGCCGGAAGGACTCGGCGTCGGATTCGATCAGGAAATCCCAGATCTTCGGCTCATCGACTCCCGTCGAATTGCAAGGGAAGATGCGATTCGCTGCAAGGTTTCGAAAGCGAATAGCCCCATCGGGCGCAAGCAGAAGCGCAAAAACGGTATCCGAATCCACGAGCCAGCGGGAGAGCGCGACGGAATGCCCGTCGAGAACGCAACTAAAATTGCTGAGGACTGTCAACGCGATTGCCTACCATAAGCTACCGAGCGGTGGCTGGTAGCTACTACTTTGGTGGCCCAAGCCGGGCAATCTTCTCAGGATTATCTGCCGCGCGGGTCAGTGGGGCTGGTTGGTAACTGTTGGTAACCTGCGCGCCGATTGCCAACCTGCGAGCGGGATGCCATCCCAATGCCCCTTAGTTTTCCCAGTTGTAGGATCGGGACCATGGTGGTGCAGGGCCATGCCCTGCCACGTGGGTCATGAGCCGGTTGTCGCAAACGGTGGAAGAACCAATGCGTTGCTGCGTGCCGGAAGGCCATTTCCTCGAGATCCCGGCAGGTCATGGCCCTGCCCCACTCAGTCGTAGCGCAGAACCACGATCGGATCCACGCGTGAGGCGCGGCGCGATGGAGCATAGGCCGCCGCGAGACCAGCGGCTACCACCAGCCCGGCTATGGCGATATAGGTAAGCGGATCCTGCGCCTCGACTCCGTAAAGGAAGGATGCAATCCAGCGCGAGGCAGCTAGCGAAACGGGGATTCCAACTAAGACGCCGACGAAAACCATCCGAAGCGTGTCTCGCATCACCATGCCGATCACCTGCGTTCGCGCGGCGCCCAGCGCCATACGGATCCCGATCTCCCGGGCCCGCTGCGCCACGGCGTTCGCCAGGACGCTGTACAGACCCACCATAGCGAGCACAATCGCGAGCGCGCCCAAAATCGTGGAGACTGTCGCCAGCATCCGCTCGGTAGAGAGCGTTTCGCCGATCTGCGCATTGAGCGTTCGCATTCCGTATAGCGGCACGGCGCGATCCGCGGCGCGCGCTTGAGCGCGAAGTTGATTGAACACCGGAGCGGGATCGCCCGAGACCCGCAAATGCAATGTCGCCGATCCAAAGTCACCTTGGAGCAACGGGACATAGAGAATTTCCTGCCTGGCTTCGCGCACGTCGCGATAGATGGAGTCGCGGACCACGCCTATCACCTCTGTTTCATTGCCGTCCAGCGCAGCCGCTTTGAAGCGCTGCCCGATGGGATCGCGGCCGGGCCAGAATTTCTTGGCGAATTGTTCATTCACCACGGCGACGTAGGGGGCGCCTTCGCGATCGCGGCGCGTGAATTCACGCCCACGGACTAGCGGCTCGCCGATGGTGGCGAAGTAACCTGGACCGATCGCGTTCATATAGGTCATGGGGACTTCCTTGGGCCGCGCCGGATAGCCCGGAACATCCACCGAATACAGCCACAAGCTGCCAGAGAGTGGGCTGACCATTGCCGCGCTTACGGCCCGCACTTCGTGAATGGACTCCGCGCGTTGCATGAGGTCCTCAAGAAGCGCGTGAGTCCGCGCCGGTTTGTAGTGATTGACGCTCGTGTTTATGCTCGCTACAGCGACATTCTCCGGCTGGAAGCCGATAGGGATGGACTGCAGATTGTGCAGGCTGCGCAGCAGCAGTCCCGCGCCGACCAATAGCGTTATGGAAAGCGCGACCTGGATAACAACCAGTATTCCGGCCAGTGCTCCGCGCCGCCGGCCGCCTCCCGAGCTGTGGGTCTTGAGCACGGGTCCCACGCCCGCCTTGCCTGATTCGAGCGCCGGCACAATCCCGAAAAGCAATACCGTAAGGACTGCCACTCCGAGCAAGAAACCAAGCACTGCGAAATCCGGACGCACGTCGATCTGTCTGCTTTCAGGCGCGAGACCGAGCAAAAGATCGGAGATCCAGACCGACAGTAGCAGGCCGCCGGCAGCGCCGCCCAAAGCGAGCAAGGAACTTTCGGCGAGCTGCTGCCGGATCAGCGCCCAACGGCTGGCTCCTAGCGCCAGCCGGATCGCGATCTGCTTGCGTTGACCGGACGCACGCGCGACAAGAAGGCTGGCCACATTGGCGCAGGCGATCAGCAGCAGCAGGCCCACCAGGAAGAGCAGAAACAGCAGCGGGCGCTCATAGCCGAATCGCAGATTGTCGAATCCCTGTTTCCCATCCTCTACCAGCAGATGGGAGCGCGGGCCGGGCGCGGTTTGCCGGTTCGATGACTCGAAGGTGAACTCCTGCTTGGCGATCGGCAGCGCCTCGAAGCGGGAATCCAGAACAGCTTGCGCCTGCGCCAGCGTGATACCGGGTTTTCGCCGGCCTACCAAATTAAGCTCGGGCGGCGTGGAGATGATCTGAGCCGCCATCATGAGCGGGACGTACAACTGCGCGCGGGTGCCTTGCTCGGTTCCGTCGAAGCCGGCGGGCGTGACGCCTACAATGCTGTAAGGACGGCCGTTGATGTCCACGTTTCGACCTACTACTTCGGATGCCGAACCGAATCGGCTCTGCCACAATCCATAACTGATAACGCACACCGGATGCCCTCCGGCCAGGCGATCGTCTTCGGGTGCGATCAGCCGGCCGATGCGCGGCTGAACGCCCAGCAGCGGGAAATAATTTCCTGAGACCAGTTGCCCGGGAACACGCTCGGTGGCCTCTTCGCTCGCCAGGTTCATCTTGGTGGAAGACACCGCGGCCAGGCCCGTCAGAACCTCGGGCGCGTCGCGTAACGCCAGGTAATCCTGGTAGCCCATGCTGTCGAAGATGTTGCCTTTTTTTGTGGCATAGCGGAGCAAAACCAGTTCATTCGGCTTTTGAACCGGCAGCGACCTCAAGATCACCGCGTTGGTGAACGAGAAGATGGCGGTGGAAGCACCGATCCCCAGTGCCAGAGAAGTCATCGCCACGGCGGCCACGCCGGAGGAACGGCGCAAAGTTCGAAGAGCGTAACGGAAATCGTTCATATCTCCCCTTCAGTCTCTCAGGAAAGCAGACGAAGACGGCGGCTATTGGTGAGCAACTCGCGTGTTACACTCGTCATCGCCATGGCAACTTTCTACGAAGAATTCAAGATTAAGAGCCAGGATCTGGTGGACAAAGTAAAAAGCATTCTGCACGAGGGCAACGTGCGCCGGATTATTGTGAAGGATGAAAAAGGACATACGTTTCTTGAGATCCCTCTCACCATTGCCGCCGTAGGCGTAGTGGCCGCGCCGCTGCTCGCGGGTCTGGGCGCGATTGCGGCGCTGGTCTCAAACTTCACTCTGGTGGTAGAGCGATCCGACGAGGAATCGGAGAAGAAGACTGAAGCCCCGCCTTCTGGAAGCTGATTCCACGGCACGCGACGTGCTATTGAATCTGTGGAATGGCACAAGTGGAGACGCAATACTTCGGAACGATGTCTTATCGTGAGGACTCGGTCTTCGATTTTCCGGACGGGCTGCCGGCTTTTGTCCACGAAAAGCGCTTCATCCCTATTGAATCGCCGCAACATTCGCCACTGCTTTTTCTGCAAAGCATGACTCAGCCAGCGCTGTGTTTTCTGGCGCTTCCGATCCAGGTGGTGGCTCCCGACTATCGGATAGCCATATCCCGGGAGGATCTAGTTTTGCTCGAACTTCAGCCCGATCGCCAGCCGGAGCTTGCAAACGAAGTTGCGGTGCTGGCGCTACTGTCGCTCCACGACGGACTTGCGGCCACTGCCAATTTAATGGCGCCCATTGTGGTGAATCTCAAGACCCGGCGAGCGCTGCAAGCCATCCGGCAGGATTCGGGGTACTCGCACCAGCATCCAGTGCCTCGATTTGCGGAGCAAGCATGTTAGTGCTGCGGCGGCGGGCCGGTGAGTCCGTGTTCATCGGCGACGATATCGAAATTGAAATCCTGGCGATTTCATCGCAAGGCGCCAAGATCGGGATTCGGGCGCCGCGGGAAACCGTGATTCTGCGCAAGGAGTTGAAACTCACCCAGCAGCAGAATGAAGCAGCCGCGCAAATCCTCGCCAAGAAAGATTTTGAGCGGGCCCTAGAAAAACTTCGTGTGTGAGCTCAAGAACCTGTTCTGCTCCCCGATAAGGACAAGTGAGGACTGAGAGAGGCTTTCGATCGACGCATCGGGAAGCCCAAGCCGCCCGCGGTAATGCCGGGGTAGCGCGTTGGCTCCGCTTAGCGGAATCGGCAATCTCTCGCCAGGCCGCTTAAAGGCGGTCCGAGACCGTGAAGGTTCGTGGTATCGAGTTCTCAATTTTAAGGAGAAACTACCGTGGGTTCATTTAGTATTCAAACTAACGTCGCTTCTTTGCAGGCCCAGAACTACCTGCGAGTCAACAGCAACTTCCAAAGCAAAACCATTAACGAAGTAACTTCCGGTTTGCGCATCGTCCAGAGCGGCGACGACGCTGCCGGCTTGGCTATTGCAAACGGCTACCGGTCTGATGAGGCCGTGTTAACCCAGGGCGTTCAGAACGCCAATAGCGGTTTGAGCCAGCTCCAGATCATGGATGGTGGTATCAGCAACATTTCACAACTTCTCGATCGCGCACGCACATTGGCCACGCAATCGGCGTCGGGTACGTTCACTGGCGATCGTTCCGTGCTGAACGGCGAATACCAGAGTGTATTGGGCGAAATTGACCGGCAGGCGCAAGCCATTGGATTGAACCAGGGCGGAACTTTTGCCAAGAGTCTCTCTGTGTTCATCGGTGGCGGCGACGGCACCACTGCCGCAGCAGCGGTTAGCAACGGATCAGTTAACGTCGATCTCAGCAGCTCTACCGTGGATACGCAAGGTCTAGGCTTGAAGGGTTTCACAGCCGGCTACCAAGTTGCCTCGGGCACCAAGGACGTCGGGATGTATGACCTCGGAGCAGCATCCGTAACCAGCGTATCGAACATTCTGGCTGTCGGTTTCGCCACTACTCAGGGCAGCACGTCCTTCGTAATCTCCGGCCCGGGATTCTCAGGCGGGGCAGGCGGGGCGGTCACAGTGAATGTAAACACCTCAAACGTAGCGGATACGTCCACATTGGTCAGTGCCATCAACGCCGGTATTTTAGCGGCGGGTACAGCCGGAACCGCACAGTCCCAGGCATTTGCGGCGGCCAACATCACGGCCCAGATTCATACTGGCGCGGACGGAGCGCAACAATTGCAATTCGTGTCTGCCAGCACGGCATTTCAAGTGACTGCGGGCGACGCTACCGCCAACTCCTTGATGGGTAATTTGACCGGTCAAACCAATGCGGGAACCGGAACGGCTCTCGGCCTTACCGCCTTAAGTTTCACAACGGATGAGGCCGCGAATACCGCTTCCGCGTTCATAGCCGGCGGAACACAGCAGACTGTCGGTGCGGTCTACACCAACTTGGCGTTCAGCACTACGACAAACGGTACTGCATCGGGCCACCAGACATTGACGTTCGTCGCGAACAACTCTGCCGGCACACCTCAGACCGTTAAGGTGACTCTAAACGCCGGCACCGTAGCCGCCATGACCGCCGCACAAGCAGTCGCAGCCATTAATACCGCGCTCCAGGCCACCGACAACCCAGCGCTGGAGAACATCATCGCTACCACGGATGGAGGCGCCAGCGGGGTTGGTAAAATCGAGTTCACCAGCAACTCAACTACCCCGTTCAACGTGACCATCGGCCAGGAAGTGGGAGATGGGACCGTTGCTAACTTTGCTACAAATGGCGTCACGGGCATAGCCGGCTACAACACAATCATTGGGTCCAGCGCCACCGGCGTCGGCGCAACTTCCGATATCAGCACCCAAACGGGCGCCGAGTCGGCGGTTTCGGCTCTTGCTAATTCAGTCGCCCTTCTCGGCCAAGCGCAGGCCGTGGTTGGCCGAGGTGAGAACCTGTTCAACTACGCCGTCAACCTGGCGCAGTCGCAATTAACCAATCTGGCCGCCGCGGAATCGAGTATCCGCGATGCTGATCTTGCCACTGAAGCAGCCAACCTGACCAAAGCTCAGATCCTGCTGCAGGCTGGCGTGGCCGCGCTCGCGCAAGCGAATTCGGCGCCGCAAAATATTCTCTCGCTGCTGAAGGGCTAAGCTTCAGAAATAACGCAGATCCTTCGTCCTGATGGAGCGATGACGCCAGTAGCGTCGTCGCTCCTTTTTTCTTAAGCTTTGTCACCTTTGTTCGAGATTTTCCCTTTCCCAGACTGACTCTCTTCCAGTGAGGAAGCCAATCCGCAAGGCTAGAAGCAGGTCCCCTGCGTCAAAACTGATAAAGGAGGGAAACCGCCTCCGCATTTCCGGTGATTGGATCAACGCCGAAGAAAGTTACATTCGCGCCACCGAAGTGGATCCCGAAAACCGAGATGCCTGGACTGAGCTGGGTTTCCTGCTGGCCGACAGTCGTCGTTTCCCGGAAGCGGCCGTTTGTTTTCACAAAGTAGCAAATAACGGCGCCTCAGCCATTAACAACCCCAAAGAATCCGTCCGGTTAATGGCGGAAATCGCCTCGGCGAGGCCCGCGTGGGTTCGGGGGCAATTCAGCCTGGCCTGTGCCTACGAACATTTGGTGGAACATGACCTGGCGCGCCAACACCTCGCGAACTCACTACGCCTGGATCCGTCCCTGCGGGCGGCTGTCGAAGCACGCCATGCGCGCATGCTGTGGAGGGAGGAAAAGTCGGCCGATGCCATCGCGGCGGCGGACCGCGCTCTCAAGACGGATCCCAACTGTTACCTCGCCCTGGTGATACGCGGCGAGGCGTGCTCCGCGCAATATCGAATGCCGGAGGCGGTTGGGTACCTGCGGCGGTCTTTGGAAATGGCGCCCGACGCGGTAGTTCACAGCGACCTGTTGTTCGCGATGAATTATCTGCCGGAGACCACTCCGGAGACCCTGTATGCCGAGGCGTGCCGCTGGAATGCTCTTTATGCCGCCCCTTTGGCGTCCGAAATTCAACCTCACGCCAATCCGCCGGACCCGGAACGCCGTTTGAAGGTGGGTTATGTGTCGCCGGACTTGTATTCGCATGCGATCGCCAAATTCATGCTGCCGGTCATCGAGTTCCACGATCGTTCCCGTTACGAAGTGTTTGCATATTCTCTGGGATCGGAATCGGACGATGTCACGGACCGATTCCGTGCGCTGGTTGAACATTTCGTTGCCTTGCCTCCGGAGGGAAAAAAGCTGGCGGATCGCATTCGTGCTGATGGCATCGACATTCTGGTGGATTTAGCCGGACATACCACAGGCCAGGCCTACCTGGCGTTCGCGCGCAAACCTGCGCCGGTGCAGGTTTCCTGGCTGGGTACATTAAGCACCACTGGCATGCCGGCCATGGACTATTTTTTGGGAGATGCGGAGATGCCGTGTCCCGGAACCGAGCATCTGTTCACCGAGACCGTGTATCGGCTGAAGCGTGTCTTCTGCTGTTATCGGTCCGGTGGGCTCACTACGGTGTCACCCGCGCCTTGTCTGGAGCGCGGCGACATAACATTTGGAAGCTTTAACAGCCCGCGCAAGATCACTCGTGAGGTGGTGAAGCTTTGGTCTCAAATCCTGCATCTGGCCAGCGGCAGCCGGCTGCTGCTCAAGTATCACCGCATGGAAGAAGAAGCCCGGCAAGCCCCTCTGCTGGCTTGGTTCGCCGAAGACGGGATACCAGGCCAGCGGATACTTTTCGCCGGACGCAGCAAGTCTAACGATTATCTTTTGGAGTACGGCCGTATTGACATAGCGCTAGATCCCTTTCCTTATAACGGCGGAAGCACGACTTTGGACGCGCTTTGGATGGGTGTGCCGGTGGTGACATTAGCTGGACGTTCGCCAGTCCAACGAACCGGAGCGTGCTTGCTCACGGCCGCTGGATTGCCCCACTTAGTGACGCATTCACCGGAGCAGTATGTCGCCACGGCGGTGCTCCTGGCCCAAACCGTACCAAGCATACCGGATTTCCGCCTCAATCTCCGCAAGGCGCTGGAGACCTCGCCGCTGATGGATGAGCAAGGCTTGGTGCGCAGCGTCGAAGACGCGTTTCGGGAGATGTGGCGGACATGGTGTAACGGCAAAGAGTGCCGCGCCAGAAACGACGCCACGCGCATACCAATCCACGACGCGCCGGAAAATCCTACTGCCGCAAGACTGATCGCGGAAGGCAACCGCCTCCGCGAGACTGGCGATTGGATAAATGCCGAAGAAAGCTACAAACGCGCCACCGAGATCGATCCCGAAAACCGGGACGCCTGGACCGAGTTGGGGGTTTTGCAGGCCGATAGCCGCCGTTTTTCAGAAGCGGCCGTCACTCTGCGCAATGTATCGGGCACCGGCGCCTCAGCCGCCGACGACTCGCAGGAATCGGTCCGCTTGCTGGCAGAAATCGCCGAAGCAAGGCCCGATTGGGTTCGAGGGCAATACAGCCTGGGCTGCGCTTACGAGCACTTGGTGCAGCATGACCGCGCGCGCCAACATCTCGCGAACGCCTTGCAGCTGGATTCATCCAAGCTGGCTGCGGTGGAAGCGCTCTATGCGCGCATGTTCTGGACGGAGGAGAGGTACACGGATGCGATCGCCGCGGCCGACCGCTCCCTCGCGGCAAATCCCGATTATTACCTCGCCCTGGTGATACGCGGCAGAGCCTGCTCCGCCGAAGGGCGCATGGCGGAGGCGGTTCACAGTATGCGGCGGTCTTTGGAGATCGTACCGGACGCTAGCATTCACAGCAGCATGCTGTTTGACATGACCAACCTGGCAGAGACCTCAGCGGAAATGTTGTATGCCGACGCCTGCCGCTGGAATGCTCTCTACTCCGCACCCTTGGCTTCCGAAATTCAACCTCACCTGAACCAGCCTGATCCGGAACGCCGCCTGAAATTGGGTTATGTGTCGCCGGATTTGTACGGGCATCCCATTGCAAAGTTTGTTATGCCGGTCTTCGAGCTCCACGACCGCTCCCGCTTTGAGGTATTTGCATATGCAGTGGGAACAAAATCGGACCACATCACGGAGTGCATCCGGGCGCGTGTTGAACACTTCGTGACATTGCCTGCGAAGGAAAGAGAAGTCGCGGAGCGTATTCGCACCGACGGGATCGACATTCTGGTGGACTTGGCCGGGCATACCACCGGCGATGCCTACCTGGCTTTCGCACGCAAACCCGCGCCGGTGCAGGTTTCCTGGCTAGGCGTGCTAAGCACCACCGGCATGTCGACCATGGATTATTTCTTGGGTGATGCCGAGATGCCTTGTCCCGGAACCGAGCATCTGTTCACGGAAACTATCTACCGGCTACCGCGCGCCTTCTGCTGTTATCAACCTGGCACCAACGCTTCGGTAGCGCCGGCGCCTTATCGGGAGCGCGGCGACGTCACATTTGGATGTTATAACAGCCCGCGTAAGATCACTCGCGAGGTGGTGAAACTCTGGTCTGCCATCTTGCATCTGGTCCGCGGCAGCCGGCTGCTGCTTAAGTTTCACAACATGGAGGAAGAAGTCCGGCAAGCCCCGCTGCTAGCCTGGTTCGCGGAAGATGGGATCCCAAGCCAGCGGATACTCTTCGCGGGCGGCAGCCTGTCTAGCGACTATTTTCAGGAGTACGGCCGTATCGACATAGCGCTGGATCCATTTCCATATAACGGCGGCAGCACCACGTTAGACGCGCTTTGGATGGGTGTGCCGGTGGTGACGTTGGCAGGCCGTTCGCCGGTGCAGCGAACCGGAGCATGCTTGCTCACTGCCGCTGGCCTGCCGGACTTGGTGACACATTCACCGGAGCAGTATGTCACCACTGCAGTGTTTCTGGCGCAAACGCTCCCAAAGATACCGGATTCCCGGGTCAATTTACGCAAGGCGCTCCAATCATCTCCGTTAATGGACGAGGTGGGTTTGGTACGCAGCGTCGAAGCCGCGTTTCGGGACATGTGGCGCATCTGGTGCCGCACCAGAAACTGATCAGGCCTGCTGACGGCGTTCACGAATGCGCGCACTGCGAGTATCCGGCAATGCATCCGCCAAAGTGTCCACCACCCGATCCACGTCCTGCTTCTGCATGTCCGGAAAGTGCGGCAGGCCGAGAACGCGCGTACCCAGTTCTTCGGTCACCGCCAGCGCGCCTCGAGGACAATCCATGAAGGCAGGCATCCTATGGCAGCCCTCGCCCCACCAGGCCTTGGTCTCAATACCGGCGCCGCGCAAATGAGCCACGATTCTGGCTGCCGATCGCGCCGGCAGTTGGATGCTGGTTGTGGCCGAGACCCATCCGTTCCCGTAGCCAGGCTGCAATGAGACTCGGGGGAGCTGAGGAATGATCTGACGGTACCATTCGGTAATCCGGGCGTGCTGCTGCCGGGTTTCACGCCACAGCGCCAGGCTGGCCAAGCCCACGGCTGCGTGGTACTCGCTCATTTTCGCGTTCAACGCGGGCAACATCGCGATGCGCTCGCCCTGGAATCCAAAGTTGCACCCGGCTCGAAACCGTTCGAGTAATCGCGTATCTGTGGATGAGATAAAGCCACCTTCGCCGGCGCCCAGAATTTTGGTGGCGTGCAGGCTCACCACCAGCGGGATGCGGCTGGGCCGGGCAGTGTCGAAACCGGCCGCGGCATCCACCACCACTAGGATTCCCGTACGGTCCTCGAACTGCTGCCACGCGTCGATGTCAAGGGGCGCGCCGAATGGCGACACCACCACCAGGGCGCCCACCGGCTTCGGTATCCCCTTGAGCGTTTCCATCACTTCGTCCGGATTCAGCGCCCAGGTGCGGCGATCCACATCATGAAACCAAGGCGTTAGCCCGGCGGCGCGGACGGCGTGTGCGGTAGCCACAAATGTCCAGGACGGAACGATGCAAAGAGAGCCAGCCGGCACCCTGCGTGCCAGCAGCGCCACCGTAATCCCGGCCGTGGCATTGGCCGCAGTCACTACACCAGCCTCCGCAAATCCCAACCGTTGACTGAGCTGCTCCTCCAACCGCGTGACTAGTGGACCCGCATTCGAATACCAGCGCCGCGCGTCGATCGCTTCGAGATACGGCAGGAGACTTGCGACAGGCGGAAGCTGCGGCTTCAGTACGGGCAGTGGGGCTAAACCAGGCTGCGCCAGGTGCGCCCGTCGAGTAGCTCTCCGCGACTCGATCGGCAACGGATTTAGTAAATGGCTCGCCATGGCAGCCCTCGATCCTCAAAGCTCCTCATCGTCTAGCGAGATATTCCTAAACAGATGGCCACTAACAATCGGGAGTGATACTTCCACGCGTCCCTGGGGAATAGAAGGAGTTTCCAGAGAGAAATAGTGCCGGGCCGTCACCAAACAAAAGGGAGGTACATGTTTGGAATCACGTTCGGTGCTGGTATTTCCAGCCGGCATGCCGTCGTCTTTGACATGGGCGCGGCACGCCTCCGAATCCGGTATCCGGGTAGTGGGTGCGTCTTCGCTGCCGCACGATCCAGCGCGTCCGAATTACGCCGAGTGGATAGTGCTTCCGTGGATTGGTGATGCCGATTTTGCGGAAGCGCTCAACTGTTGCGTCAGGGAGCAAAACATCGACGCAGTGTTCACCGAGCACCCGGTGGTCTGGCGCACGCTGCACGATCTGCTGCCCAAGATGGCGCGCGCGGTCCGGTTGGAGGCACAGCCGTGGGCGGTTGAGCTGTCGGATTACCGCGGGTATCGCGACATAGCGGCCAGATTCCATCGCGAGCCGCTGGATCTAGCCGCTGCGGGCGTTTCGCAGCCCCACATGCCATTGCCGCAGCTGGCCGCTTTGGTGCGCTTGTTTCAACTTGTACCCGGACAATGCGCCCATTCCAAGCTCGAAGCGCTGGCCGCGATCTTCCGCTGGATGCCGCCCGGCGACATAGTGGAAATCGGCTCACTGTGGGGGCGATCCGCGGTTGCGCTGGCGTTTCTCGCGCGCCACTTCAGAATAGGCAAGGCGTTGTGCGTCGATCCCTGGCGAACCGAAGAACTGCACCAGGGAATTGCCGTGGTAGACGCGGTTTTTGATAGTGCCCCCATGGACGATATCTTCGAAGCGTTTCGAATGAACCTGGCGCCCTTTCAGGGCTTGGTGAACTACTCACGCTCACGCTCCAGTGACGCGGCATCCCATTATTCCGACACGCATTGTTTCACCACGGAGGACTTTGGCCGCACCATTTATACCGGCGAGATCGCGCTGTTGCATATCGACGGTAACCACGCGCTCGAAGCGGTCTGGCAGGATATTTCCCTCTGGCGGCATTTTGTTCGCACCCGCGGCTGGATTGTATTCGACGATTATTGCTGGCCGTTTGGTGACGGCCCCAGGACCGCGGCCGACGAATTCTGCGGCATGTTCCGTGGGAGTCTGGCCGCGCAGTTCGTCGCCGGTGGCGCGTTGTTCGTTCAACTGGCACGGGCGATCCCGTGAGAGGCACGGGGGCATGACCGGCCAAGACCTGGGATCCTTGTACACGGCAGATGAACTGAGGCAAACGCTCGGCTCAGTGGGCGAGAACGTGGCAGTGAATCGCTCGGTGGTTTTTTATTCCCCAAAGAACATCCACGTGGGATCGAATTCGCGCATCGACTGTTTTTGCATATTGTCGGCTTCTTCCCACGGCATCGTAATAGGAGACCACGTTCACATCTCGGCGTATGTGGCGCTGTTCGGCGCTTCGGGCTCGATCCGCGTGGAATCCTTCTGCGCTCTATCTTCGCGGGTATCGGTGTTTACTTCCACCGACGACTACGTCGAAGGATACATGAGCAATCCCACTGTGCCGCCTGAGTATAGGAAAGGACAGTGCGGCGATGTGGTGTTCCAGAAGCATGCGTTGATTGGCTGCGGCAGTGTGATCATGCCGGGCGTGACTGTGGAAGTGGGCGGGTCAGTGGGTGCGCTCAGCTTTGTGAATAAGAACGTTTCGGAGTTCGCGATCGTGGTTGGAATCCCGTGCCGCGTTATCGGACAGCGTAACCGGCGCCTGCTGGAATTGGAAGCAGCTTTCCTGGCCAAATATGACTGAACCGCGACCTGGCCCGCGCAGCGCTCCGCTTGAATCCGCTTTGTGGCGCACGCACTCTTGCGTGCAGCATCGACACTCTTGTCGATGCCCGATGCCGAGACGAGTCTCGGCGCAGCACGCAAGAGTGCGTGCGCCACAGGCGTCTGCATGACCTTTGGTGGGCCAGCAGGCCCATGGTCCCCCCTTCCTGTCGCGGCGCGGCTAAGCCCCGAAAAGGCTCTATATTTATGTCACATGTCACGGAAGCCGCTGAAACTAGTCACCTGCTTTTAATGATAGGCTGGATCTTCTTGTATGATCCATGTCGACCGGCTCGCGAAGTCGTTCCATGACAAAAAGCGGGGCATTGTTCACGCGCTCGAGCATGTCTCCTTCGACGTAAAACCCCGCGAGATCTTTGGCCTGCTGGGGCCAAATGGCGCCGGGAAAACCACCTGCCTGCGACTGCTGGCCACTATTCTGAAACCTACCGATGGCACGGCGGAGGTGGGTGGTGCGGACATCCTGAAATCGCCCGAAGCGGTCAGGCGGCAGATCGGGTTTCTCTCGGGCGACATGGGAATCCCGGCCCGGCTCACGCCGCGCGAAGTTCTCAGCTTTTTCGGCAAATTGAACGGCCTGGAAGGTGACAGGCTGCGCCTGCGGATCGACGAAATGGTGGAAACTTTCGAAATGGCTGAATTCGCCCACACCAAAACCGATAAGCTTTCGACAGGTATGAAGCAGAAGGTGGCCATCGCGCGAACCGTATTGCACGATCCGCCGATCCTGATACTGGATGAACCCAGCTCAGGCCTGGATGTTCCCACTGCGCGGCTCATCGAAAATTACATGCTGAGAGCCAAGGAATCCGGCAAGTGCATCCTATTTTCCACGCACGTAATGGAAGAGGCCGAGTACCTTTGCGATCGTATCGGCGTGGTGCATCAGGGAAAATTGAGGGCGCTGGGCACCATGCAAGAGCTGCGTGAGTTGACCGGGAAGCACCGGCTGCGTGAGATTTTTCTAGACCTGCTCGAGATCGGCCAACGGGCTGAAGGAGCACGCACGTGAATCTGAAAATCAGCGCGGCGGTCTATCAAAAAGAGATGCTCGAAGTGTTTCGCGACCGGCGCACTATGATCAGCATGGTGGTGGTGCCGCTGCTGGCTATTCCTTTGTTGTTCAGCTTGATTAACGGGTTCATGTCGTCGCGCGAGAAGGAAGCCCAAGGCGAAGCCCTCAGCGTGGGTGTTTTGGGTGACGACAAATTGCCCACTGTCATCCAGAGCCTGAAAGCGGCCGGATTCCAGCCGGTGGTAAAAGCAGACCTGCGAGCCGCCGTGGAGAAGAAGGAGGTTGCGGCGGCGGTGGAGGAAACTGACGATGCAACCACGGGCGAAAAGCTGTTGAATGTATACATCGATCGCACCCGGCAGGCCTCTGAAATCGCGGGCGACAAGATCCAGACGGCGATCGAGAAGCTCAAGACCGACACAGTTCGCGCCAGCCTGCGTGGATCGGGGCTGCCAGAGAAGATCCTCACCCCGTTCACAACCAAAAGCGTAAATGTCGCCTCCGAAAAGAAGATGTCCGGATTGGTCTTCGGTAGCGCACTCGGTTACGTTGTCATCCTGCTGATGTTCACGGGCGCGATGTATCCGGCTATCGATATGACGGCCGGCGAGAAGGAGAGGCGTACTTTGGAAGCAGTGCTGGCGTCACCCGCCGGCCGGAATGAGATCGTGCTGGGAAAGATCGCCGCTACCGCGACCGCGGCCTTCATCACCGCGCTGCTCACGTTGGGAAGCATGGCCTACTCGTTCCGCTTCTCACCGCAAGCGGCCACCGCGCAGGAGACTTTTCACATGGCGCCGCCGGATATGGGTTCGCTCGCACTCGCCTTGGTCACGGTGATTCCAACCGCCATTGTGGCAGCATCACTCATGGTAGCCATCGCGCTCTTCGCCAAGAGCTACAAGGAAGGCATGAGTTATCTTACGCCCATTGTGATGCTGGCGGCGTTTCCGGCAGTGGTGGGCATGCTGCCCGGCTTGGAACTCACGCCTGCACTCGCGTTGATTCCCATCTTCAACGTGTGCCAACTCATTAAAGAGATTTTCCTGGGCGAATTTTCGCGCGTGGCCTATGCGGTGGCGTTTGGAGCCAATCTGGTCTACGCAGCGGTGGGATACTTCGTGGCGGCGAGAATTTTCAAGAGCGAGAGCGTATTGTTCCGGGTTTGATTTCTGGGCCGCGAATGAACGCGAATTAACGCAAATGTTTTATTCGCGTTTATTTGCGTTAATTCGCGGCTAATGACTTTCAGCCGCCGCAGGCCGGGCGTTTTCGCTGACCTTGTCCTTGTCGTTATGCACGTTCGACCATTCACCTTGGACGGCCGGCTGTAATCTTGGTCCGCAGGCCAAGCTAACAAAGAACCATGTTGCGAGTAATATCGCTGCGCAGATCCGCATACTTCGTCACTCTAGCACAACCCTACTTTGATTTTCCGAACGCCATGGCTTGGCACATCAGCGCGCCTGCCGCATCGCTGTAGGGCTTTTTCATCGAGGAGGGCCAGTTGGCCTGATCCGCGTAGAGCTTGTTTAGCCCGGCCTGGACCTCGCGATTGCCGCCCGTGAATCCTTCTATCAATTTCCGCCAGCGCGCAGCCAAAGCTTGCACTTTCGGGCTGGCCGGATCGTCGCCCACAGCCGCTTCCACTTCTTTAATCAGGACCGCCCAGTCGCGCTGAGCCTGCTCGATCACCTCGGTGGAAACCTTCCGGTTACCCAGCGATTCGAGCGCCTGCTCGGTGTAATACTTCTTCGCCCATTCCGTGTTGTCTTGCATATGAATCACCTCGATTATTTTTTGGATCGCTTCCCAATCCGTAAGCTCGCCGGAGGCGGCGGCCTTTTCAGCCCTCTGGATGGCTTCCACGGCCAAATCCAGCAGCCTGCGTTTCTCCAGGATCATGCTGCGTTGCCGGCGTAGTGCGGCAGGTAGATCCTTCGCGTCCCGCTTCAGAAGCCGCCGGATCTCCTGCAATGGAAATCCGATGAACTTCATGGCCAGAATCTGCTCCAGCCGCAGCAGGTCGCGATCGCCATACAGCCGGTAACCAGCTTCGGTCCGTCCGCTTGGCGAGAGCAATCCCAGCCGGTCGTAATGATGCAGCGTGCGCACCGTAACCCCGGCCCGTTCGGCGAATTCCTGCGCTTTATATAGCCGCGCCTGATGCATAGGATTGAGTCGTCCTGAACTCATCCTAAGGTCTGACGTTACGTCAGAGTCAAGCAGAATCTTTCAACAGACTGATTGAATGTGGGTGCTTTGATAGTAATGCCGCGCTCGCAGGAGAATCTCCTCCACCTGCTCGGGAAGGTTGTTCCTTAGCCACAGGATCACCGTTTCGGCTTCCGGTAGCGACGCCCAAGACGGTGGATGATCCACTTCCATGCGAGTTCGCAGTTCGTCCGAGCCGAGAACCTCATCCATGGCGCGTTCAATGGCGCTATGCAGATCCTGATTCCGGCCGGCAGGAACCAGATGCGTGTGTTCGCACAAAAGCGCGTCGAGTGTTTCCGACTGGAAGTCCTTCCCGAAAAGATCGATGGGATACGCGCAAAAAAGATTTAGGGCTTTGGCGCCCATGAGCTTGTTCCAGAACTGCTCCAGCCGAACTGCCGCTCGGAACTGATCTCGTTGCCAAAGCAGGCCGACCATCTCGCCGTAAGCGCGAAGTCCACCGTGGTCGGCGTGCGGCCGCACTTCCCCAATCAGGGCTCCGATGGTCCGCTCGAAGCGGCGCCAATCCGGTTGTCCGTCCAGCATGAACCGGCGGAGTGTCTGATCTGCATCCGCAAAAAGCAGCTTTCGCTCTCGAATGACAACGTCCGGATCAATGCCTGATTCACGGAGTCCACTGGCGAATGCCGCGTTACGTTCCGGCGTCGTGATCACCAGCAGCGCATCGCCCTGCTTCAGACCCCTTATCAGAAAATCAACGACATTGCTGGTGAGAAGGCCCTCATCGGCCCGGTAGAACTGAACTAAGTGTTCCCCTGGCTTTGAGTTATCCGGAAAATCGCCACACGGCAACATGAAACACAACTCCGTTTTGTAGACTCGCTTACAGAGGAATTTGTTTCAAAACGGTCGGGCGACATGAAAAATCCGTTAGGAACATGCGAATAACCGAGTCGTGACCGGCAGGAAGCGCAAAGGGTGCGGCGCGCGCCGCCAAACGGACCAGGAACTGGCCCGCGCCGCACTCCGTTTTGCGCGGTTTCCTTAAGAGCGCTACCCGATTTCTGGACTGCCCCTCCTTGTCACACTCCCTCCCGGCCGCCGCACATTACCACGCGATGTCGGGCACACGATGTCGGTTGCACGCGATGTGTTACTGGGGTTCAGACCCCACTACCCGCGATGTCGCCCGGCTGGGGGATAATTGCTAGTATGCGTCTTGAATCCGTAGCAGCCGCGTTGCTCAGCGTGGTGGCCTGTGGAGCGGCCACTGCCCCACCCCCGGTCACTTTCGCCCGTGAGATCGCGCCGATTCTTGAAAAGAATTGCCAGGGATGCCATCGTCCGGGTGAGGCAGCTCCTTTTTCGCTGTTGACTTACGAACAAGCGCGTCCTTGGGCCAAGGCGATGAAGGAAGCGGTGCGTCTGAAGAAAATGCCGCCCTGGTTCGCCGATCCGCACTACGGTAAGTTCTCGAATGACCAATCGCTCGCGGCGAAGGATGTGGACGCCATTGCCGCGTGGGCGGATGCCGGAGCGCCCGAGGGTGACCCGAAGGACATGCCCGCGCCGCGCAGCTTTGTGGAGGGATGGTCCATTCCCAAGCCCGATGTCGTGTTCCAACCGCCTCAGACATTTGAAATTCCGGCTACCGGCACCATTGAGTATCAGAAGATAATTGTTCCTTCCGGATTTACGGAAGACAAATGGGTGCAGTTTGCCGAAGCGCGTCCCGGCGATCGCGCCCGGATCCACCACATGATCCTGTATGTCCGCGAGCCGGGCTCCCACTGGCTGAAGGATGCGAAGCCCGGGGTCTTTTTCGTGGCGCCCAAGCCTGCCGCGGATGAAAAGGTTGACACCAGCGCGTTGCCGAGTGACTTCCTGGTTGGCTATGCGCCGGGGCAGCCGCCCGAAATTATGCCGCCCGGCCAAGCCAAGTTAATCAAAGCCGGCTCGGATTTAGTGTTGGAGATCCACTACACAACCAATGGCACCGCCGCTACCGATCATGGCAGCAAATTCGGACTGGTGTTCGCCCGCGAAACGCCGAAAGAACGGGTGCTTACAACGTCGGCGACGAACGGAACATTCAAGATTCCTCCGGGAGACCCGAATTACAAAGTGGATTCCGAGTTCCAACTCGGCACCGCCGTGAAGCTGGCGGGCCTGCATCCGCACATGCACGGGCGTGGAAAAGATTTCGAATATCGCATTGTCTATCCGAACGGCGAAACGCAAACGCTGCTGCGCGTGCCGCGCTATAACTGGCATTGGCAGCTTTGGTACAACTTAGCTCAGCCGATTGTTCTGCCCAAAGGCGCGAAGATCGAATGTACCGCGCATTTCGACAACTCGCCGAACAATCCCGATAATGCGGACCCGACCAAAGAAGTCGCGTGGGGCGATCAAAGCTGGGACGAGATGATGGTGGGGTTCTTCAACTTGGTGTTCCCCGCCAACATGCCGGTGAAAGATATTTTCGCGGCGCCCGCTACGGCCGCGCGCCAGTGAGCGAAGTTCTATTTCAAGATTCCCAACTCGCGCTTGATCGCAGCCACATTCTTCAAGGCCTGGTCCTGGTTGGGGCCCGCGATGTCGGAGCATTGCTGGAAGTACTGCAGCCCCTCTTTCATCTTGGCTTTGTCTCCAATCGCCTTGCCGAGCTGGTAATTCGCCATACCGAGATTGAACAACGCGAGCGCGGCCATTTGCGGTTCGCCCTTCACGGAGGGCAGAGCGGCGCGTAGCGCCTTGTCGGCCGGACCCAGTTTGCTTTGGCTGGCATAGGCAATACCGGCGATCCAGTTAGCGCGTCCTAGCAGTATGGCTTTCCTGCTGGCCCAATCCGCGTCACTCAATCCCTCCGGCTTCGGCCGGGAACTGAGTGCATCGGTGATGTGGGCTGCGTGCGCAACGGCGCGGTCGTACTGTTTTTGTTGAAGGCTGCAGTTGGCAGCAATCACATCCGCATCCACGTCCTTGCCGTTGGCTGCGGCGAGCTTCTCCGCGGTGGGGCACGCATTTTGCTTGGATTGCGTCAACGCACTCAGGTAGATGCCGGAGATCTGCGGCATATACTGGCTCTTCACGTTTTGGTGCTCCAGCGCCGCTCCGAGCTCTGCGATCTGTTTGGGGTCCTTTACCTTTAGCGCGAGTGAGTAAACCACATAATCCGCGTACGTGTCCACGCCCTTCACGTATTCCAGCCGTTGCTTTTCGTCATCATCGGCCGGCGCCTTGGTGGATGCGATGGTTTTGTGCGCTAACTCGGACGCACGGGCTGACCAGGTCTTCACCAGTTCGGGATCCTCTTTGCCCTCGGCCGCTTTCAGGGTGTTATAGGCGACATCCAAATCGGTAGGGTTGTTCGCAAAGGCTTTATCACCTGCCTCCACGGCTTTGTCATAATCTTTCTGAGTTACATAGATCGTCACCAATTGGCTGGCCACCCAACCGGCGCCTTCGTTTTTCGGATACTTGTCTAGAAAATCCTGTGCCAGGGCGAGCTTCTTTTGGTCATCCGCTTCCTGACCGATGGCCTGAAGCATCTGTCCTTCGGGCGTGCTGACGTTGATCGTAAAATGTTGCTTCTGTTCCTGGGCAGCAGCCGGGAGCATCAGCAGGACGAGGCCGAGCAAGCAACTCTTCATGAAATTCTCCTATCGGGGGAATCTATCACAACCGGAGACGCAATGGGAGTAACCCCAGTTGAATCCGGGACGGGCTGATCGCGATTAGGCTCGCTGATTCAGGCGGAAAAACGGAACATAGCTTCGCGGATTGAAACACCGCGCACTTCAATGTTCTTCAAATCCGTGGTTCCGACACCGCGCGCTTCGGCCAGGCGAAGCGAGTTGTCGCAATCCACGAACGGCGCGGTTCCTTTAGCAGCGCGCGGATCGTAGCCCATCACCGCGGTGGCTACCGTGTCTGTAGTAACGGCGTTGGTGCCTGCGATGATCACACCCGGCTGGACGGCTCGGAGCCCACGGATCCAAGGGCCTTCCCCGCCCGCAACCGTCTGGATGCCATCGATAAGCGCGATGTCGATAGACCGCGCCGCGGCAAGATCCGCCACGATACGCGGCATCCGATAGCCGGGTGCGCGGTTGGAAGCCGTGTCGATTTCCTGGGGCGCGCTTTTCGATGGTTGCCGCTCGCCGTCATGGCAAACGCTCCCACGGCCTTTCGACGGCTTCTCGTTCGGTTCATCCAAGCCGGCGTCATCGCCGTAAATGGAAGCGGGCGTGATGCCGAAGCAATTCTTCATCGCCAATGTCACGCCGCAGGTGGCGTGGTTTTTCAGTTTCGCCATGGACATGAAAACATCGGTCTCTTCGTAGGCAGGATTCAAATCGAAAGCCGGGAAAATCCATCCGCCGCCGGGTACCGGGAAGCGCGAGTAGCGCTTGGCCTTCCCGAGCGCGTTGGTATTCAGGAATTCCACGTTGTTTGACGCACTGAAAAGCATGCGGACGTTCCAGCCGGAATCGAGTAAGTACTCTTCCATTGATCCGGCGGTGGCCCAACAGCTTTCAACAAACCGGATGCGCCGGGCACCCGCGCGATCCAACAAATAAGCCGTGGCGGCCGCCATCTTGGGATGCGTGTAGTGCGTGAGGCCCAAGGGCTTGCCTTGAAAGCGAAGGCCGGGGCTGCCAGTGAGATTCACCTTGATGGTGACGGTTTTGTTCTTGACGATCCGTCCCAGCCCTCCCAGTTGATCGAACATGGTGGACAGAGTGCCCGTGAGGTCGCCATCATATGTTGCGCAACGGGCGATGGAGACCGGAGCCGTGGGCGCTTCCTTGGCCCTTAGCAGAGGAGCAGTAGCCACCAGGACCAACAATTCGCGGCGCGTCATATATCTATAGATTAGCGCCTCGATGAATGCCGTGTGGGGTTTGTCAACCGGCGTAAAAACGGGGGGTTAACAACCCGCCGCGGGATACCATCCCAATGTCACTTAGTTTTGCCTGGTGGGGCAGGGCCGTGCCCTGCCGGAATCTCGAGGAAGTGACTTTCCGGCACGCAGCAAACCATTGGTTCATCCACCGTTTGCGACAACCGGCTCATGACCGACCTGGCAGGGCTTGGCCCTGCCCCACCACGGTCCCGATCCTACAACAGGGAAAACTAAGTGTCATTGGGATACCATCCTGCCCCACAAACCGCGCTCTGCTAACCTGTTCGGTAAGTGAGGCTCGCACTCTCGTTTGCATTGCTCCAACTGCTCAGTGTCAGCGCCCCGAGTCAGGACTACACCGATCTGCACGTTGAAAAGGTCGCGACGGGATACATTTTCACCGAGGGCCCGGCCTGGTCGAGAGAAGGCCACTTGATTTTTAGCGACATTCCCGGCAACCAGCTGCTCGAGTTCAAGCCGGGGGAAAAGCCGGTGAGTTTCCGCGACAATTCGAATGGCGCGATCGGTAACACGTTCGATGTACAAGGCCGTCTGTATAGCTGCGAGAGCCACGCACGGCGGGTTACGCGCACCGACAAGAAAGGAAAAATCGAAGTTCTGGCGGAGCGCTGGCAAGCGAAGCGCCTCAACGCTCCAAACGACATCGTGGTGCGCAAGGACGGGCAAATTTATTTCACCGATCCCGCGTTCGGAAGCCAGCAAGACACGCGGGAGCTGGATTTTTACGGCGTGTTTCATATTTCGCACCGGGGCGAACTTGAGGTGGTCGCAAAAACGAAGGGCCGCCCAAATGGAATCGCCCTCTCGCCGAATGGCCGCATCCTGTACGTGACGAATTCTGACCAGCGCAACGTTAGCGCCTACGATTTGGACCACAATGGCGAGGCATCCAACGAGCGGGTGTTGATCTCGAATATCGCGGGAATTCCGGACGGTATCAAAGTGGATGAATCGGGCAAGCTTTACGTGGCCGCCTCGCGAATGGAAGTGTACACGCCGGAAGGAAAGCCGGCCGGAGGGTTTGAGTTGCCGGAGACGCCTTCGAATTGCGCGTTCGGCGATAGCGATTTCCAGGGATTGTACGTCACGGCCCGGCGGTCAGTTTATCGTGTGCGATTGAATGTGAAAGGCAGTATTCAGTATTAGTGCCTGGTATTAACGCGGAAAGCCGGCGCTATCCCACGCGGCCATTCCTGGGAGTGGGCGCCCTCATTTTCGAGGGCGGCAATATTCTGCTGGTGGAGCGCGCCAAAGAACCCTTGCAGGGCTACTGGTCGCTTCCGGGTGGAATTGTGGAGGCCGGCGAAAAGCTGGAGGATGCCATCCGCCGCGAGGTGCGCGAAGAGACGGGCCTTGAAATTGAGACGCTAGGGATGTTTGAAATTTTCGAACGGATCATGCCCGATGCGGACGGGCGGCCCGAATATCATTATGTCCTGATGGATTATTTATGCCGCGTGGTGGGCGGAAAATTGGCCGCGGCGAGCGATGTAAGCGGGGCGGCGTGGGTTTCGGAACAGAATCTGCGCGGCTATCGTCTTACAGAAGGGACTTTAGCTGTAGTAGAGAGGGCCTTTGCAAAACTTCAGCCTTGATCTGCTCGAATTCGAATCGCTACGCGAGTTGGTGGGCCGATTTGTGCGCAGCCAGTTGGGCCGGCATGAGCTGGAACAGCTTACTCCGCAATCGGATTGCGGACTGCTAGGGAACGCGTTGGCGGATGTCGCGGAAGCACTGGCTTATTTGCGCGCCACGCAGGAATCGCAACCGGCTACGCGGGGCGCGGCTATCCGTGTCCGTTTCGATTCGATCCCGGACATTCTAACCACGCTGCCGATGTTGCGCATCGAGGGCGCGGGCCTGGAAGCCACGCAGATCCTGGATCTGACGCATCTGCTGGAGCAAGCCGGCGAAATCCGGGCGGTGTTGAACATGGCCGCAGCGCGCTATCCCCGGCTGGGCACGCGGGCCGCGGCTATCTTCGATCCGCGATCCATGCTGCGCGATCTGGCCGGCAAAATTCTGCCGGACGGAACGCTGGCCGACGACGCGAGCGTGGCCCTGCATCGTCTGCGGCGCGACATCGAGCGGCAGCAAAAGCAGATCCAGATTTCGCTCGAGCGCTTTTTGCGCGCGCACCATGACGATGGCACACTGCAGGAGGATTTCATCACGCTCCGCAACGATCGTTTTGTGGTGCCGGTGGTGGCGGGCCAGCAGCGCAAGGTGAACGGCGTGATCCATGGAGCGAGCGGCAGCGGGCGCACACTGTTTGTGGAGCCGCTTGAAACCATCGATTTGAATAATGAGCTGGTCCGCCTGAGGGAGGAAGAACAGCGCGAGACGCTGCGTATCCTGCGTGAGCTGACGGAGCTGCTGCGCTCGCATGCTCCCCAAATTCAAGCTGCCGTGGATGCCATCGGTGCGCTGGAGCTCTTGTTCGCAAAAGCCGAGTTCGCGGTGGAGTTTGGCTGCACCATTCCCCGCTTCAGTCCGGAATCCGGACGCCGGTTGATTTTGCGGAATGCCCGGCATCCGCTGCTCGAAGACGTATTGCGGCGGCAACGCAAGCCGGTGGTTCCGATCACGCTAGAGCTGAACGAAGCGCACCGGACGCTGCTGATCAGCGGTCCAAACACGGGCGGCAAGACGGTCTCGATGAAAACCGTGGGATTGCTCATTGTGATGGCGCACGCGGGGCTTCCGGTGCCGGCCGAAGACGCTGAGATCCCGGTTTTCGATCAGGTTTTGGCGGACATCGGCGATCAGCAATCCATCCAGGAAAGTTTGAGCAGTTTTTCGGCGCACATCGCGCATGTGCGTGAAATGTTGCAGTCTGTCACGCCTGCGACATTAGTATTGCTGGATGAATTGGGACGCGCCACGGATCCGGAGGAAGGTGGAGCGCTGGGAGTTTCCATTCTTGAAACGTTTCGGGCGAATGGTGCTTTTACGCTGGCGTCTACGCATCTGGTAGCTCTGAAGATCTACGGCGCGACCACGGACGGAGTGATCAACGCGTCCATGGGGTTTGATGAACAGACCTTGCAGCCGACCTACCTGCTGCGGCTCGGGGCGCCGGGAAAATCAGCTGGGCTGGAGATTGCGAGCCGGCTCGGGCTGCCGGCAGAATTGATTGATCGCGCGAGAGACCGCATGTCGACGCATGAGCGCGACATCGCACAGTTCCTATCCGAACTGCACCAACGGTTGGATCAAGTGACGCAGGCCGAGCAGGAGTTTCGACGGCAGCAGCAGGCGCTGGAGGCGCGCGAACAATCGCTGGCTAAAGAATGGGAGCGGCGAGAGACTGCGAAGTTGAAAGAAGTGGACCAGCGGCTGGAGTCCGCCGTGGCGGGCTTTGAAGCGCAGGCGCAGGAGGCGATCCAGAAAGTTTTGGCGAGCCCGGAGCAGCGTAAAGCGGCCGAGCAGGCCGAGCGGAAGCTGGCGAAGACGCGGCGGGAACTGGAGCAGCAGGCGCGTACAGCAGTGTTCGGGGAAACATCGGTGGCCAAGGCAGCGTTGACGATCGAAGAAGGTGACCGCGTTCGTTTGAAAGGCGTGCGTGAGCCGGCGCGCGTGCGGCGGAAATTGTCCGGTGGCCTGCTGGAAGTGGAAGCCGGGTTGATGAAGATGCAGGTGTCTACTGACGATGTCGAGGAGGTGCTGCCCGCCACTCCCCAGGGCGCCCGGTTGCCGAAGAACGTTTCTTACGAGCCTGGGCCAACCTGGGATGTGTCCTATCGCGAGATCAACGTGATTGGCCAGCGGGCCGAGGAGGCGCGCGATTTGGTGGATAAATTTCTGGACAGCGCCACCATGGCGTCGGTGGATCGCGTGCGGATCGTACATGGGCACGGCATGGGTATCCTGCGCAAGGTGATCGCAGAGTTGTTGACTACCAATCCGCATGTGGAGAAGTTTTATCCCGCGTCGCCAAGTGAAGGCGGTACTGGAGCGACAGTGGTGGAATTGAAGTGATGGACGGTCTCACAATCGAAGACTTTGAGAGACTCCCGGACGCCCTCGCGCGTAATCACGAGCTGGTGGATGGGGAGTTGGTAGACGTGTCTGGAAATACTGGAGAACACAATGGATTGAGGGACATGCTCATTGTCCTGCTGCTGCCTTTCGTTAAACATAGAAAGTTGGGAAGGGTAGTTTCAGAGCAGGAATATGATTTCGAGGGCAACGCGCATGGACCAGATGTAAGTTTTTTCGGGCTCAAGAAGCAGAGGCTCTACGGTCGCAAGCGCCGGGTGCAGATGTTTGTGCCTGATCTGGCAATCGAGATCGTCTCCGAGAACGACACGTACGCGGCGCTGATGAAAAAAGCCCGCCGGTACCGGAAGTGTGGGACGAAAGAGGTCTGGATATTCGATATCGAGGGGCGGGAGGCACATGTGTTTTCTGATCATCAGCGAGCCATTCTCGACGAGAACCAGAAGTTCCAATCCGAGCTAATCCCCGGATTCTCCATCCGCCTCGGCGATCTATTCGACGATATCGGCGTTTAACCCGATACAATTGAAGTAGTGCTCTCCGCGACATCCACTCCGTGCTCGAATTGTGGATCGGCCCTCGATCCCCAGGCTTTGTCCTGCTCCTCCTGTGGCCGGCTCACTCACGCGCAGGAATTCGAAACGCTCTCGCAACATGCCAAGCTGGCTGGCCAGTCCAAGGATTGGAACGGAGCGAAGCTGGCGTGGGAGCGAGCGCTCGCCCTGCTGCCGCCTGATTCCAGCGAATACCGCACCGTGAAGTCGCGTATTCAGAATATCGATCTGCAGCTTTCCGATAAACATGTCTGGGCGAAGCGATTAGGAAAGCTCGGTCCCGTCGGCGTGGTTCTCTGGAAATTCAAAACCGTTGCGCTGTTGGTTTTGGCCAAAGGCAAGTTTGTTCTGTTGGGGCTGACCAAGCTCAGCACGCTTACCAGCATGCTTCTGTTCCTGGGCGTCTATTGGTCGATGTATGGCTGGCAATTCGCGCTGGGCTTCGTGCTTTCGATCTACATCCACGAAATGGGACACGTCATGGCGCTGCGCAAGTACGGCATTGCCGCCACTGCGCCGATGTTCATTCCTTTCGTGGGCGCTTTTGTCCGGTTGAAGCAATATCCGGCGAACGTGGTTCAGGATGCGCGCGTGGGATTGGCCGGACCGATCTGGGGATTCGGGGCCGCGGTGTTCGCGTGGCTTTGCGCTTTGCTCACCGGTCTTCCGATCTGGTCGGCGATTGCGCATACGGGCGCTTGGATCAATCTGTTCAACCTGATTCCCATCTGGCAATTGGATGGCGGCCGCGGATTTCGCGCTCTTAGCCGTATGCAGCGCGGCATGGCGCTGGGTGCTGTGCTCACTATGTGGGTGGTTACTCAGGAGACCATGCTGCTGCTGATCGCGCTCGGCGCGGGCTATCGGTTGTTCAGCAAGGATTATCCGGCGGAGGGCGACAACATGACCCTCACGCAGTATGTGGGGTTGATCGTTTTGCTCTCCATGCTTGTGCTGATGAGCACGCGGACAATTCACCCTCAGTATTAGCACCCCGAGCTTACGCTTGGGGCTCGGTTTTTCTCTGCAAATAGAAGTGCACCGCTGGCGTCACGATTAACGACAACACCATCGAGGCCAGGATTCCACCAATCACCGCGATGGCCAGCGGCTGCAGCATCTGCGATCCGGCGCCTAATGCTAGAGCGAGTGGAATCATACCGGCCACGGTGGCCAGCGCTGTCATCAGGATAGGGCGCAGACGGCGCTCTCCGGCCATGATCATGGCATCCTCGGGCGCGGCGCCCTCGCGGCGGAATTTAGCATCAGCATCGAGTAACAAAATACCGTTCTTGGCAACAATGCCGATTACCATGATGAGACCCATGAAAGAGGAAATGTTGAAAGTGGTTTTGGTGATGAGCAGAGCAAGAAACACGCCGGATGTTGAAAGCAGCGCCGACGAAAGAATGGCTATCGGAGCACCGAGTGTACCAAACTCGAAGAGCAGGACAATGAAAACCAGCACAACCGCCAGAATCAGAACCACTACCAGGTCATGGAACTGTTTCTGCTGTTCTTCATAACCGCCGCCATAGACCACTCGAATTCCAGCCGGCAGGTTGGTCTTTGCCACTGCTTTCTTTACTTCTGCAATTCCGCTGCCGAGGTCCAGGCCCTCCAGTCGCGCCGTGACCGCGACCATACGTTGTAAGTTCTCGCGGCGGATCTCAGTTTGACCCGGGAGTTCCTCCAGCGTAGCAAGCGATCCTAGTGTCGCCCGGCTGCCAGACTGGCTGGATAGCAGGGTATTGCGGATAGCATCCATTGACGCGCGAGTATAGTCCGGAAAACGAACCCGGATCGTATACGCACGATCGTTCACCACCACCGGTGTCGGTGATGGTTCACCTTGCATAAGGGCGCTGGCATCCAGTTCCACTTCCTCGGGCGTAAAGCCGGCGCGCGCAGCCACCACCGGATCCACATGGAAGACCATGGCCGGCCCGCTGATGGTGTCATCAATGCCATTCAGCACATCGGCGACGCCCTTAATCTTCTTGATGGCATCGCCTACTTGTGGGGACCATTGCCGCAGCAGATCGGGATACTGGGAGAACATCTTGATCACTACAGGCTGTGGCTGGCCTGTGAGATCGCCAATCATGTCTTGCAGTAGTTGGGGAAACTCCACTTGCAAGGTTGGATGCTTTTTGGCCACCTTCTCGCGCACGTCGGCGATCACCTCGTCGACAGCTCGTTTTCGGTTGGCCTTTAACTTTACCGTAAAGTCTCCGCGATTCGCCTCGGTTACGGTGGCGAGTCCAAGTTCAAGTCCCGTCCGGCGCGTGATGTTCTCCACCTCGGGAGTGTCATGCAAGATCTTCTCTACATCGGACATTAAACGGTTGGTTTCCTCCAGCGACGAACCGGCCGGCGTCCAATAATCCAGGATGAAGCCACCCTCATCCATCTCCGGAAGCAGGTCCGAGCCCAGCGCGCCGTAGCAGAAGTAAGAAGCCACAATCAAGACCACGCAGCAGAGCGCCAGGGCCCACCAGTGTTCGAGTGCGAATCGCAGCACTTTCTCGTAAACACTCAACACACGGCCAAGAACCCCGCGGCGCAGGCCCCCCTCGTGATTTTCTATCCCCGACACCTCACGCGGTTTCCGCAAAAAATAGTGGCTCAATGTCGGTGTCCAGGTCAGCGCCAAAGCCAGTGAGGTGAGCAATGCAACGCCCACGGTGATAGCCAGCGCGCGGAAGAACGACCCGGTCACACCAGTAATCGATATCAGCGGTAAGAACACCACGATGGGTGTAACCGTGGATCCGATTAACGGTGCACGGATCTCCCGCATGGCGGTGCGAATGGCTTCGCCGCGGCTCAGTCCGGCATCGCGATGCATCACGATGTTCTCCACCACCACAATCGCGTCGTCAATCACAAGACCTACCGCGGCGGCCAGTCCGCCGAGTGTCATCAAATTGAAGCTTTCCCCCATCACCTTCAGAGCGATGAAAGTCACCGCCACGGTAACGGGAATCACCAGCCCCGCGACGATGGAACTGCCCCAATCACGCAGGAACAGGACCAGAATGATTGCAGCCAGAACGAGTCCAATAAGAATCGCGTCGCGAACGCTCTTGATGGAAGCTCTCACCAGATCGGACTGGTCGTAAAAAGTCTGCAAGGTGATGCCCTTCGAGAGTGATTTGCGAATACTCTCGACTTCTGCATGAACGGCATCGGCTACTTGTACTGTGTTGCTATCGGGCTGGCGGTTGATGCTCAGCAAGACTGCCGGTTTTCCATTGGCCCTTACGATGGTATAGACGGGTTTGACCGAAGGCTGCACTGTCCCCAGGTCGCCAATGCGAACCGGAATTCCGGCAGCCGTGGTTTTGACAACAATGTCCGCGATCTCTTCCGGAGTGCGGGTCTGCCCGCTCACCAGACTCAATATCAACTGGTGATTAGCTTCAATAAGGCCGGGCGAATCGATCATGTTGCTCCGCCGCACTGCCTCTAGCAACGTCGGAACGGTAACTTGCGTCTGTAGCATCTTGGCCGGATCGGGCCGAATCTCAAACTCCGGTTCCTGGCCGCCTTGTACCACGACCATGGAAACACCGGTCAGGCGGTTGATGCGAGGCTTCAACTCATAAGTCGCCAGTTCCCACAGAGCGGTCTGGGAGACGTTATCCGACTGCAGGGTATAGCCGAGAATTGGAAATGCGGCGAACGTAAGGCGGTTGGAGGTGACCTTCGCCGTTGGAGGCAGCGAGGACTGCACCCGCGCCAAAGCGGCGTTCACCAGCTCCAGCGTCTGGAACATGTCGACTTTCCAGGAGAAGTACAGGTCAATTTCAACCGATCCCCGGCTGGTGATAGATTGGACGCGCTCCAGACCCGGGACAGTATTCAAAGCTTCTTCGAGTGGACGCGTGACAACCACCAGCATTTGGTCGATAGGCGCAACGCCGTTGTCGACGCCCACTACGATGCGCGGGAAGTTGGTCTCGGGAAAAACAGAGATCGGGATACTAAAGGCGAGATAGACCCCCGCTGCCACCAACGTGAGAATGACGAAGACGATGGATTTGCCAAAGCGCTCGCTCCAGTGGCGCTCGCCGGGTTGATCGGTTTGTGGGGGTGGTATCGTCGGCTGCTCGATCATTTCGCTTCCGGCTTCTCCGGTTTTTCTGCTTTTTCTGGCTTTTCGTCCTTGTCTCCTTTGTCCTCACCCGGCGCCGAAAGGGTCACCTTGGCGCCGTCCTCCAGTCCAACGCCACCCACAGTAATCACTTTCTCTCCGACTGCAACTCCCTTGACGATTTGTACTTTGTCAGGCTCGCGAATCCCGATGTCGACCTTCTTCTCATGTGCTTTCGAATCGGCACCCACCACCAGAACTTGGACTCCGCCTTCCGCGGATGGCAGCAGGGCCGCGATTGGAATCACGATCGCATCTTTAACCGTTTCCGCATGGACATCGACGCGTACGGTGGCGCCCGGTTTTAGGCGCTCGCCAGGATTGTCGGCTTCCACCCAAACTTCCACGGTGGTGCTGTTGGGATCAACCGCCGGGCTCACCACCGTCACCCTGCCGGTGGCTTGGAGCTGCGCATCTGTCTGTGAGATGGTGGCCGGGTTGCCGACTTTAACAGACGCAGCCTGGCCCACCGGAATATTGGCGCGCGCGATCACGCGTGAAATATTTACGATGGTAACCAACGGCGCTCCTGCGCTGGCCATCTCGCCGGCGTAGAGCGGACGATCCGCGACAATTCCTGCGATGGGACTGCGGATCTCGGAGTAGGAAAGCTGAGCTTCGGCACCCTCGTATCTCGCCTTGGCGGATTCCACCTGTGCTTCCGCGCCCTTCACTTGTTCCACCCGGCCGACGCTTTCCACCGTTTCGAGATGCTTCAGCGCGATTTCGTATTGGCTGCGGGCTTGGACGTACGCCACATTCGCTTCTTCCACCAGCCTGCGTGCCAGCGCGCCTTGATCGAAAAGCTGCTTGCGGCTCTCGTACACTTTTTGCGACGCTTCCATGGCTTGCTTGGCGGCTTGGACGTCCTGCTGGGCCTTGTTGGTGTCCTCGGGGACGGTCGCGGAGGCGGTGGTTCGATACGCGGATTGGGCCTGTTGGTAGGCGCCTTTGCTATCGCCTACGGCGGCCTGGAGATCTTTGTTTTCGAGGACTGCCAGTAGCTGGTCTTTGCTGACATGGTCGCCCCGCTTTACGTGAAAAATCTTTACGGGAGCGCTGATCTTGGGCATTACACCGGCTTGGTCCACCGGATAGAGGATGGCTGAGGCAGAGACAATGCGGTCGATGGAGTCTTGCTTGACTTCAGAAACCTGGACCGGGACGGCGGCTTCCGGCGCTTCCTCTTCTTTCGGCTTCGAGCAGCTGTAGCTTGTCAGGATGAGTATCGCTGGGAGCAGGAACATCTTCACGCTCCGTTGAAGACGCCTGTGGCGCACGCGCTCTTCGGTGCAGCATCGACACTCGTGTCGATGTCCGGCCAACGCCGAGACGAGTCTCGACGCAGCACCGAAGAGTGCGTGCGCCACAGGCGTCTGCATGACCTTTGGTGGGCCGGCAGGCCCATGGGCACGAGAATCGAGAGAATAGCGAAGTCCACGGTTCTTCATAGTTATAAATTCCCGGTCAGAGTCTGGACCGCGGCCAAAGCGATGCGATAACGGGAAAGCCCGTCGTCGTAGGCATTCCGGGCTTGTGCGAGAGTGGTTTGGGCGTCCACCACTTCGAGCGCGGTGGCTTCGCCGGCCTCGTAGCGCAACAAGGTGAGCCGCAAGCTCTCCTCCGACAAGTCCATGGATTTCCGCAACGAATCGAGCTGCGTTTGCGCAAGTTGCGCTTCACGGTAGAACGAATTTAAATTCGCCATCAACTGCCGTTGCGCGAAAGTGATCTCGATCTGGGCCTGCTTCTGTTTGAGCTCCGCTTGCCGGACCTTGCTCTGGGTGGCGCCCCACGTCCAGACGGGAATGGTGAGGGTGGCTTGCGCCACGGAACCGAGATTTTTCTCGTGATCGCGATTGTATATCGCTACTTGATTGGCGTCGATCCCGTAGAAATAATCCAGCGAAAGCGCCGGTAGATAGCCGGTTCGCGCCACTGAAATCTCGGCTTGGCCCTGCTGCAAATTGGCTTGCGCGGCGCGCAGCTCGGGGCTTTTGGCCAGAGCCAGATCCTGCACCTCGCTGAAGGACGCAAGCGGGTTTATCTGATCCAGGTCGTCCACGACGGTGAAGTCCTGGCGGAAATCCGGAAAGATGATTACGGCTAGCGCCAGGCGCGCCTTGTCGATGGCCAGTTGAGCGTCGGATGCATCGCGTTCGCGCTGCTGCACCTGAACTTGAGCTTTCACTACATCGGCGTGGGCCGCCTCGCCGCCATGCTCCTGTTTTTGCGTGATGTCCAGGAACTTGCGCGCGTCATCGAGACTTCGCTGCGCGTTGGCCAGCCGGCGTTGGGCGATGGCTACGGCATAGTAGTCCTGTACCACGGTTGCTATGATGCCGCGCGCCGTCACGTCCGCTTTCGCTTTCGCGACGACTTCAGCAGCCAGTGCGCGCCGGTATTCGGCGTGGCGGCTCCAGGAAAGGTCCTCGTGAACTTGCCCCTGGCTATTGTAGATGTGGGGCCCGTCGTTGGCTACGAAGACTCCAGACGGCGTACCGTTCGGCTGCGTATAGATGAACTGGTTGAAATACTGGACCGCGGGCAGCATCGCCGCTTTGGCCTGGATGCGGTCCTCACGCGCCAGCAGCGCCGCGATATTTGCGCTTTGGATTTCAAGCCCATATTTGCGCGCCCGGTCCAACGCCTCCTGAAAGCTGATTGTGAGCGGTGCGCTCTGAGGCGCAGCCTGTTGCCCGAAGGCCGGAACAATTGCAATGAGAAGCAGATAACGCCTCATTTCGTCCAGCATATGCCTCCCAACTGAAAATCGAATGAATGCTGTCGCCAAGCCGGTTACAGCAAAACTTCAGATTGAAACGTTAGCATGAAAGTGCAAGAGTATGCAGGTTTTGGTGGTGGAAGACGAGCGTCGCATGGCCGAGCTGCTGCGGCAGGGCCTGGAAGAAGAGGGCCATTCCGTGGTGCTGGCGGTGGACGGAAGAGAAGGCTTGGCCATCGCGGAATCGCATGCCTTTGACGCGATCGTGCTGGATGTGATGCTACCCGGAATGGATGGGTTCTCGATGGCCAGAAAACTACGGGCCTCGCGCAACCAAACACCCATCCTGATGCTGACCGCGCGCGACGCCATTGAGGATATGGTGGCCGGTCTCAATCTGGGCGCGGACGATTACCTGGTGAAGCCCTTTTCCTTTGACGTGCTGCTGGCGCGGCTACGCGCGGTATCGCGGCGCGGCCCCATTCCACAGCCGGTGCATCTGCAGGTTCAGGACTTGACGCTAAATCCAGCCAGCCGCGAAGTGGCGCGGGGCGGACGCCGGGTGGCGCTCACTCGAACCGAATACAGCCTGCTTGAACTGCTGATGCGGCGCGCGGGGCGCGTGGTTACTCGCGAGAACCTGATCGAAGCGGTGTGGGGATTCGATTCCGACGTCCGCAGCAACACGCTGGACGCGTTCATCCGGTTGGTGCGCGACAAGGTGGATGTGGCGGGTGAGCCGAAGCTGATCCACACCGTGCGGGGCGTGGGCTATTGCATGCGCACGGAGCAGGCGTGACGGCCCGTTGGTCCATCCGGGCGCGGCTCACGTTGTGGTACTCACTGGTACTGTTGGCTGGCCTGGTATTATTTAGCGCCGGGATTTGGCTGCTGGTTTCGCATAGCTTGCGGGCCTCGCTCCAAGACACTCTGAATGAGCATGCCAAGGGCGTTCTCACAGTGCTTCGCTCGGTCAATCCGAATAGGCCGAGGCGTCTCCGGGAAGAACTGACTGAGTACGCGTTTGCCGCTCCCGGCGGGAACTTGATGGAGGTCCGCGACGCTCAGGGCCAACAGATAATTGCCAGCAAAACGGTATCAATGGATGTTGGGAATTCCGCTTCTGCCTTCGGGGTGCAGGTCCGGCCGTCTGGCCAATACCGGACATTTTCGTCCACTGTATCGGTAAATGGTGAGTCGTATCGCGTCTTGGTAGCTACGCCGATGGATGCCACAGAGGCAACATTGAAGCGAGTTCGAATGCTGTTGCTATGGTCGACACCGGTGGTGCTTGTGCTGGCCTGGTTGGGCGGATATTGGATCAGCCGGCGTGCGCTCGCCCCGGTGGATGAAATCACGCGCGAGGCGCGGGTTATCGGTATCCAGAATCTTTCGCAGCGCCTGGCGGTTCCGCCTTCGGGCGACGAGATTCAGCGGCTTTCTGAAACCTGGAACGGAATGCTGGCGCGCTTGGAAACGGCAGTGAAGCGCCTTTCGCAATTCACCGCGGATGCCTCGCATGAGCTGCGCACTCCCATCGCATTGATTCGCACCACGGCGGAACTGACGCTCAGGCGTGAACGCTCGCCTGAGACCTATCGGGAAGCGCTGCGCCAGGTTGTTCTGGAATCCGAGCGAACGGCGCGGCTGGTGGAGGATTTGTTGCTGCTGGCACGCGCCGATGCCGGACTTCCTTCATTGCCGCTGGAACGGCTGGAGTTGACGCCGCTGGTGCGCGACGTCTGCCAGCAGGGGCAGGTCCTGGCGGAAGCGCGGCAACTGGAGATTTCAACTGAGAGTCCGGATGAGCCGGTGTATGTGGACGCCAACGATCCCGCGCTGCGGCGGATGCTGCTGCTATTACTGGATAACGCGGTGAAATACACGCCATCCGGCGGGCGCATCACATTGTCGGTGGACCGTGGACCCGCGGGCGCGACGGTGGCGGTGCGCGATACAGGAATCGGGATTCCGGAGACGGCGTTACCGCACGTTTTCGAGCGCTTTTACCGGGTGGATGAATCGCGCAATCGCGACGCGGGCGGTACGGGGCTGGGATTATCCATCGCGAAATGGATCGCCGAGCGGCATCACGCGAGTTTGGAAGCCGAGAGCGTGCTGGGGCAGGGTTCGGTGTTTCGGATCCGGTTCCCGCTTACTTAGCCGGCTCAACCTCGATTACAGTGCCCACCGTGCCAACCCGCAGTTCGGCCGTGAGGCTGTATTCCTGAAGCGGCCGCAGGGTCACCTGCTTCGTGAAAAGCATGAACCCAGGGACCTGGACTCGAACAGTGTATGATCCCATTTGGAGAGATGCAACGCGGAAATGCCCGACGCTGTCCGTTGTAGTCGCCAGTTTCAGTTCGGAACCCGGTCGACTCACTACTACTTCAGCGTTCGAGATCCCTCGGCCAGTTGCATCTTTCACTATGCCGATCATCGATGAGCGGGCTTCAAACAGCGCTGACGGAATCGGAAACATCGGAAACTGCGCAGCCGTCGCTGAAGAAAGCGTCGCCACAGCGGACATCGCGGCTCCAGCCACTCTCGAAACACGCCGGCCGATGGCGCGCAGACCCGCGGGGCAATTCTCGGTCAGAATTGTTCCGTCCGAGCGGCGGTAGAGACGTGCGCAGAGACGGCCCTCTGTTTCGCGGAGCAGCGCTTCCGCCTGTCGGCGATTCATGGCGGAAAAGTTATAGACGTTCCGATTGCACTGGCCACAATGGCGCACTTGGTCCGTGCCAGGCATGCTATCCCAATCGGCGGAACATGGCGCTGCGATAGTGACCCGGTCGAGCATCTCTTCCCGAAATTAGCACGAAGGCAATGCTTAGCGCTTCCGCCGCGCCATCCGCCGCTTGCGCACCGGGCTCTGGATCTCCGCCGCGAAGGCCGATTCCACCAGCTCCGCTTGCTCTTCCTGGTGGCGCTTGAGCGACCCGGAGGAAGTGCTGGCACTCTCCGGCCGCCCGATGTAACGCAGTACGCGGCGCGATGGTTCCAGAATGGATTGCATCTCGCCCTGGACGAATCGCCACGCTCCCATGTTGCGCGGCTCCTCCTGCACCCATACAACTTCAGCCGGCGCCGGATAACGAGCCAGAATCACTTGAACGCCGCTAGCGGGGAAAGGATACATTTGCTCCAGCCGAGTGATGGCCACATGTTCGATCTTGCGTTCTTCGCGCGCGGCTAACAAATCGTAATAGACCTGGCCGGAGCACATCAGTACGCGTGTGACACGCGCTGGATCCAGCCCGATTGTATCGTCCATGATTTCATGGAAGCTCCCGGCCATCAGTTCGTCCAACGTGGAGACGGCACGGGGGTGCCGCAACATGCGCTTGGGGGTGAATATGATGAGCGGCTTGCGGACGCCGCGGCGGTCCGGCCCGCCGTGCATCTGGCGGCGTAGGACATGGAAGTACTGCGCCGGCGTGCTGGCGTTGACCACTTGCATGTTGTTTTCGGCGCACAATTGCAGGAAGCGCTCTATGCGCGCGCTGGAATGTTCGGGGCCCTGTCCTTCATACCCATGCGGAAGCAGCAGCACCAAGCCGCTGGGCTGGCCCCACTTGGATTCGGCGCTGGAGATGAATTGATCGATCAGAATCTGCGCGCCGTTGGCGAAATCTCCGAATTGCGCCTCCCATAGCACCAGTGTCAACGGGTCGGCTACGCTATAGCCAAACTCGAAACCCATCACGGCATATTCGCTGAGCGAACTGTCGAAAACATCGAAGCGCGCCTGATTGGGCGAAAGATGGCGGAGAGGTATGAAACGATCGCCTGTCTCGCTATCGTATAGTTCTAAGTGGCGCTGGCTGAAAGTGCCGCGTCCGCTGTCCTGGCCGCTAAGCCGCACCGGAGTGCCTTCCAGCACCAGGCTTCCAAAAGCTAGTGTTTCGGCTGTAGCCCAATCCATGGGCGCGCCATTCAAAACTTCGTGCCGTTTTCGCAAGCTGACGGCCAATTTTGGATGCACGTGGAATTCGGAAGGAAATGTAGTGATGCCTTCCACAACGCGCTCGAGCGTGGCACGGTCGACTGCCGTGTGAGGACTCGGGCGCGAGACCTCTTCCGGATCCACGGCGCTCAATTCCTGCACCTGGAACCGCTCCTTCTTCTGCTTCGCGGCCTCGTAAGCCTCGTTCAACCGGGCCGATACGCGTGCGCGAATTTCGGCCACCTGCGCGGTATCCAGAAACTCTTCGCGCATCAGGCGCTCAGAATATTGCACCGCTACCGAAGGATGCTGGCGGATTTTGCGATAGAGAATGGGCTGGGTGTAACTGGGATCATCGCCTTCGTTGTGGCCGTGCCGCCGGTAGCAGAACATGTCGATGACGACATCCTTCTTGAACTGTTGGCGATAGTCGTAAGCCAGCTGAGCCACTCGCAGGCAGGCTTCCGGGTCATCGCCATTGACATGGAAAATAGGGGCCTGTACCATGCGTGCCACATCAGTGGAATAAGGCGTTGAGCGGGCTTCGTCTGGATTGGTGGTGAACCCGATCTGGTTGTTGATCACCAGATGGATGGTGCCGCCAGTGGTATAGCCTTCAAGCTGCGAGAGATTGAGTGTTTCAGCCACCACGCCCTGTCCGGCGAAAGCCGCGTCGCCGTGGATCAGGATGGGGATCACACGCTCGCGCTTCGTGTCGCCGAGGCGATCCTGCTTGGGCCGGACGATCCCCTCAGCAACCGGATCGACCGCTTCCAGGTGACTGGGGTTGAATGCCACCGATACCACGATCTCGCGTCCGCTGGATGACTTTCGCACGCCGCTTGCGCCCAGATGATATTTCACATCGCCCGAGCCTTGCGTGCTATCTGGATCGATGCCTTCGAACTCGGACAGAATCTCTACCAGCGACTTGTCGACAATGTTGGCCAGCATGTTGAGCCGGCCGCGATGCGCCATGCCGATCACCGCTTCGTGCACGTTGGTGTTGGCGGCGAGATCCAGAATCTCATCCAAAATCACCATCGCGGATTCCGCGCCTTCCAGCGAAAAGCGTTTGTGGCCGACGAAACGGGCGTGCAGGAAATGTTCGAACTCCTCCGCCTCAATCACCCGCTGGAGCGCGCGTTTGCGCGTGTCCGGATGCAGCGGCCAGCGATTACCGGTGAGCTCCATGCGCAGTTGCAGCCAGCGCTTCTGCTCCGGAATCTGGATGTTCATGTACTCGCATCCGATTTTTCCGCAGTAGGTGTTGCGCAGAGTTTCCAAAATCTCGCGCAGCGTGGCCACTTTTTGCGGCTCGTATTCGGCCGACATCAGCGTGCCGGTGAGAAACTCGCGGTCCAGATCCCAAATAGTAAGTCCGTATGTGGCCGGATCGAGTTCCGCGTGATAGGTGGCTTCCGAGCCCAGCGGATCGAAATCGGCAATCAGGTGTCCACGCACGCGGTATGCATTGATGAGCTGAAGAACGGCCGCTTCTTTGGCGACTTCGTCCAGCTCAGATCCGCGGCCTCCGGGCATGGAGACCGGGCGGTCTTTTTCCCAATGCACGGGTTTGTGCGGGATCTTAAGATGTTCGAAAACTTCTTCGTAGAAATGTTCCTGGCCTTCGAGCAGCGCCTGCAAGCGGCCTAGAAACATGCCCGACTCGGCGCCCTGAATCACGCGATGGTCATAGGTGCAGGTGACGGCCATCACCTTGCTCAGACCGAGCATGGCGCGTAATTGATCGCTCGCCCCGTGATATTCCGCCGGATAGTCGATCGTTCCGGTGGCAATAATAGCGCCCTGGCCTGGCATCAGCCGCGGCACGGAGCCGAGCGTGCCCACCGTTCCCGGATTGGTGAGCGAAATGGTGGTGCCTTCAAAATCCTGGACGGTCAACTTGTTGCTTCGGGCGCGCGCCACGATATCGTCGAACGCTTCAACATACTTCGCGAAATCCAGAGCGCCTGCGTTTTTGACGTTCGGCACCTTTAAGGAACGAGTACCGTCCTTCGCGGCCACGTCCACGGCTATGCCGATATTGATCTGATCGTGCAGAACGCGAAATGGCCCCCCGTTCATCTCGGCATAGGCGTGATTGAGAGTGGGATTTGATTTCACGGCTTTGACGATGGCCCAGCCGATGATGTGTGTGTAGGAGATCTTGCTCTTGCCCGTGAGCGCCCGATGCTCATTTACAATACGGCGGTTTTCGTCGATCACTTTGACCGGAATGACTCGCTGCGAGGTGGCCAGCGGGATGCTGAGGCTGGCGTTCATGTTCTCGGCAATGCGCGCGGCGGCGCCGCGCAGCGGAATTAATTGCTGATTCGCGCCGGGCGAGGACACTGGAGGCGCCGGAGCCGGCGTACCGTTTGAAACTACGGGAGTGGACGTGCCGTTCGTGCTTTTCGAGGCGCCGCCATTCGATTCAAAAATTTTTGTCCAGCTATCGTCTACCGCCTGGCGGTCGTTCAGATATTGCTGATAGAGCTCGTCTTCGAGCCAACTGTTGATTCCAAACTCGGGAGGGCGTGATTCGGGCATTAGGTTTCCAACTGCTTTCCAATCTTCATCATACCGTGATTCACGCAACTC
>DASYNU010000284.1:0-14666 GCA_036008345.1 Bryobacteraceae bacterium | reverse complement strand
GCCAGTTGCGAGCGATACGCCGAGACCGAATGCCAGGACGCGCCAATCGGGTGAAAGATTAATGGGGCGCTCTTTCCATTCGAACGCGATCAGCAGCAAGCGGTCCGCCCAAAATGCAACAGCCAGTCCGGCGGCGCCTCCTAGCAGCGACAACAGGCAACTCTCCGTCAGAGATTGCCGCAGAATATGCGTCTTGCTTGCACCGAGCGAAAAACGGATAGAGATTTCGCGCCTCCGCGCCACGCCGCGGGCAATCATGAGACACGCGACGTTGGCGCAGCCCACTACAAGCAGCAGCCCGACGATCGCCGAGAGCAGAAACAGCGAGCGCCGTTTTTCTCCTTCCGTGCCGGCATACCCGGCGGCTCCGTTCTGCAGATCAATGCGCGCGCCGGAGAACTCCTTGGCGAGACTCGCTGCAAACTTTGGAGATTGGTCGCGCGCGGTCGCGATCCTGGCGGTGAGGTATTGCTCCCACAGGACCTGGAGATTGCTCTGCGCCTGGATAGTGGGGATACCAGGCTTCAACCTGCCAAACACTTCCATGAAACCTCCTGTAGTGAGCGGGTCGAAGCTGAATAGCTCCGGAAGGCTTCCGAATGGAACGTAGAGATCGGGATCGTCGCCCTTGTGAATGCCATAAAAGCCGTTGGGCAATACACCCACGATGGTGAAGGGCACGTTGTTGAGATACACGATGCTCGCGAGCGCACCAGGCGACTGATTGTAGCGGCTGCGCCAAAAATTGTGGCTTGCCACAGCTACATGCGAGGCTCCGCCGCGGATATCGTCGGCGGGGTTGAGTAGACGGCCCAAGTTTGGACGCACACTCAGGACACTGAAGAAATTCCCGGAGACGGTAGTAGCTATGGCGGGAGGCTGGATCCTCTGGTGCCTGCGATGCTCGCGAACGGCCAGGTTTGCTTCGGCAGCCAATTCCGAAGTCTGGGTGCGGTCGCGTAGGTAGGAATAATTTTCGTACGAGAACGTCCTGCCGTTCCTCAATTCTTCGCCGCTGCCGATGGTATGGCCCCAATTCGTGACCAGCACCAACTGCGCTGGGTTTGGAACGGGCAGGGGCTGGAATAGCAGACGATCCAGAAACGTAAACACGGCGGTGGTGGCGCCGATGGTCAGCGCCAGTATCGTGACGACGGTCGCAGTGGAAGCTTTCGCCTTGAATAGAACCCGAATGGCGTATTTTAGGTCGCGCAGCATGGCAGAAGTCTGGCACAGCGCCCCTGAAAATTCAAGGGTGGGCGTTTTTCGCTTGACATTTAGACGGTTTAGTACTAAATAATTAGTATGCGACCTAAGAGCCCCACATTGACTGAGCAGGAGCTGGAGATCATGAAGATTGTCTGGGCGCGCGAGGTGGCCACCGTGCGGGATGTTTATGAAGCGCTGCTGGAGCGCCGCAAGATCGCCTATACCACCGTGATGACCATGATGAAAATCCTGGAGCAGAAGAAGTACCTGCTCAAGACGCAGGAGGACCGGGCCTACATCTACCGTCCGGCCAAGCCGAAGAACCAGGTGATCAAGGGTATGGTCCGCGAGTTTGTGAACCGCGTATTCAATGGATCGGCCGAGCCTCTGTTGGTGCATCTGATCGAAGACCGGCGGCTTTCCCAGAAAGATCTGGAAGAGATCACGAATATGATTCGCCGAAAGGAGGCCTGAGATGCTGGGCCTGTGGTTGCAAAATCTGGCGTTTTACAGCTTGCAGATTGCGGGCGTGGCCGCAGCGGGCGCGTTTCTTCTGCGTCTGCTTAAGATCCAAATTCCCCGCATCCGCTTGATCTGCTGGCAGGCCTTGATCGCGGCGTGTATCGCGCTCCCCGCTATTCAACCGTGGCTCACCGCGAAAACCAACGGTAGTGTTCAAATATCCATGGGCCCAGCGATGGCGGCGGGTGCGGCGCACGGATCGCGCGGTGTGGATCTTCCCGTGGCTGGAATCATTTTGCTATTGGCGGGAGCAGGCGCAGCCGTGAGATTCGGGATTCTCGGGGTAGGGCTTTTGCGGCTCCAGCGATATCGCCGCAATTCCACTTTTGTTCCGGGCGCTTTTGACGATCTGCAACGGCGGCTGGGCGTCTTCGCGGATGTGCAGGTGTCAACAGGGGTAGCAGGTCCTGTGACGTTCGGGTTTCTGCGTCCGGTGATTCTCCTTCCGGAAGCGTGTCTGGATAACGCATCTATTGTTTGTCACGAACTGGTCCACGTGCGGCGGCATGATTGGCTGTTCACCGTGATCGAAGAATGCATTTTATCCGTGTTCTGGTTCCATCCAGCGATGTGGTGGATGATCGCGGAGATCCAATTGGCGCGCGAGGAAGCAGTGGATCGCGAAGTGGTGGCGATTTTGAATTCGCGCGACCAGTATCTGGAGTCGTTACTGGCTTTGGCCGCGTCCCGCGCGGGCTTTGACCTGGCGCCGGCGTCGCCATTCTTGAGAAAGCGGCATTTACAAAAAAGAGTAGCTGCATTGCTGAAAGAGGTTTCCATGTCTAAATTTCGATTGACTTCTTCGCTGGCTGCGTTCGCGGCCGTGCTCACACTGACAGCTTGGTTGGGCGTGCGATCGTTCCCGTTGCAGGCCGCGCCGCAGGAAAACGATTCGGCCAATATCACAGTCCATTCCGGTCCGTTGCCGCTTCTGCACCGCGCGGCCGTCCAGTATCCGAAGAGTGCGTTGGCAAAACACGTTGAGGGGACGGTGGTGATGGAGCTTACCTTAAGCGAAACAGGGACTGTGACCGATGCGCGCGTGCTGAGCGGGCCCGAGGAGTTGCGCGGGGCAGCGCTACAGTCAGTACTGGAATGGCATTATTCGAGCGACGGGCAGCCCAAGACTCAAGTTAGCATCGACTTCAGGGTGCCTGCGGCAGAGGCGATGCCTGGAACGTTGACGGCTCCTCCGGAAGAACTCGCCAGGCTGGACCGCTTGTTCATCCAGGCACCCGACGCGATCAAGCAGAAGCTGGAAGGTCACCTGCCGTTGCACGAAGGCGATCGGATCACACAGAGTGCTCTGAACGATGTCGCGACTGCGCTCAAGGATGTAGACGAGCATTTGCGGATCACCATACACCCGAATGCGGACAAGACCGGATCAATGATGTTTATCACGCTGTATAGCGCGGGTCCGGGCGAGTCGCCCAAGAGAATTCGCGTGGGCGGCAACGTGGAGCAGGCTAACCTAGTTCAAAAAGTCCAACCGATTTATCCGCCGGACGCGAAGGCGAACCGCATCCAGGGCATTGTTCGCTTCACCGTTGTCATCGGCAAAGACGGCCGTGTGCAAAATCTGACGCTGGTGTCCGGAGATCCGGTGCTGGCCCAAGCTGCTAAGGATGCGGTCCAGCAATGGGTATACAAACCGACGTTGCTGAATGGCGATCCGGTAGAGGTTATGACTCAAGTAGACGTGAACTTCACACTCAGTCAATAAAAGCTACTATGCAGAGACGTTTATTGATACTTGCCGGAGTGGTTGCGATCGCCGGATGGATTCCCGTGCAGGGGCAGCAAACGCTGAAGCTGATTCACACCGTGGCGCCGAAGTACCCGCAGGAAGCCAAGGATAAAAAGATTGAAGGCGATGTGGTGCTGCACATCGAAATCAATGAAGAGGGCGAGGTGCATGACCCGTGGGTCGTCAGCGGCCCGAAAGAACTGCGGGATGCGGCGCTGGAGGCGGTGAAACAGTGGAAGTATTCGAAAGATGGTCCGCTGCCGGCGTCGAGTGAGGTTACGCTCGCGTTTCAGTTGCCGAAGGAAAAGTGAGTCGCTCGGGAAGCACCGGTCGCTTAAGAAATCGGCGAAGGCACCGTCTCCCTCACGGTCGCGGTTCGGTAACACTCTCTGAACATGAGACTTTCTTTCTGAGCCGCGAGCGTAAGCGACCGGTGCTTTTTATTTCTTCACGGATTCTCACGCTCGCGGTTCGCAGGCGAAAGCGCCTGCGCCACCAACGTGGGGCAGAGGCTTTCGTCTGCCAACTCTGAGTCTGAGGGAGTCGGTGTTTCCGCCGATTCAGTCACGGCTCCCGACATTCGCGGTTCGGTAACGCGCCTCGTATCGCGGAAGAATGGCGATGGATAACGCTCCGACCAGAGCCACTGCCAGCACGGTGCCCATGGCGATCGTGTAATTCCCCGAGCGGTCCCGCAAGATGGAAACGAAGTAGGGAAACCAGGTCTGCCCGATGGTATTCACCGGCAGAATGACGGCCATCGCCCGGGCGAGCGAGTTCACGCCGAACTGTTCGGCGGCCATCAGCGGGATCAACATGTAATCGGCGCCCATTCCGAAACCAAACAGAATCGCAAAGGCGTACAGGAATGTCTCGTTGGATGGCCGGACCATCAACAGAATTGGAATGGTCCCGGCCACCAGGAAGTATGTGCCGGTCATGACCCACTTCTTCGAGAAGCGATCCGCTAGGCCGCCAATCAGCAAACGCCCGCCAATGCTGGACCAGAGCACCAGGACTGAGGCCGTGCGCCAAGCCGCATCCACAACGGGCCCTTTTTGGAAGCCTGCGTCGAGAAATACGAACTTCATATGAAAATTAACTGCGCCGATGGATCCGATGGAGCAGAAGCTGCCTAGAAGCAGGAGCCAGAATGGCCAGCTTCCGAGCAACTGCGCAAAAGTGTGGGACTCAACTTTGGTCTCAGCGGGCGGCTCGGCGGCGCCGTCCGGATTCTGGCCGATGTCCGACGGTTTGTCCTTCAAGACGAACAGCACGATTGGCCAAGCCAATAGAATCAGGGCCGCCAGCACCATCAGGGCGGCATGGTAGCCGAAGTTTTCCGTGAGCGGCTTCACCAGAAACGATCCGAGCGATCCCATCAATCCCACGCCGACGTAGACGATGCCCATAGCTTTTCCGCGATTCACCCGGAACCAGTGCGAAACGATCAACTGATGCGGGATGGGGCCGGATAGGATGTAGCCGATGGTGTAGAGCACCCAGAAGCCGTAGTAGATGAAGAGCGCGCCGCCCATATTGGCGAAGCCGGTCAAGGCGATGATGGTGAGAACGGTGCCGACCAGAATTAGTTTGCGCGGGCTGAAGCGATGAATGACGATGGGGCCGAACCAGATGGTGAGCGCGGCGGCGAGCGGAAAACCGAGCGTGATGTCGGCGCGCGACCAGTGGAATTCGCGCTGGAAGTAATCGTAAAAGAACCCGATGTTGTAGTACGGGATGCCTACGGCTAAGCCAAATGTGATGAAACTGGCTGCGGCTATCCACCGGCCGAAGAACTTACGGGGCATTGGGTACATTGTGGCACGAGCTACAAGCTTCTTATATGGAAGCCGCCGTCGACATCGATTACCTGGCCGGTAGAATAGTCCAGCAAGCCGTCGGCGATGGCGCGGACTGCGCGCGCTATGTCGTCTGGTTCTCCCATGCGTCGCTGGGGTAAGAGGCCCGCCGCGATTTTGTCTTCGTAGCTTTTTTCAACCGCCGCGATCATGTCCGTGCGAATGATGCCTGGGCGGATCTCGAAAACCTGTACGTTCTCCGCAGCCAGCCGTTGGGCGAATAACGCGGCGCTCATACTGAGGCCCGCTTTCGAGATGCAATACTCGGCGCGATTAGTGGACGCGGTGTAGCTGGAGATGGAAGTGATGAATACGATCCTGCCACGGCGTTGCTCCAGCATCCAGCGGGCGATTTGCTGAGTCAAGAAATGCGGACCCTTGAGATTGGTGGAAAGCAGTTCATCGTAGCTGCATTCGGTGGCCTCCAGCATATCGCGGCGTTCGCGCGGCGCGATGCCTGCATTGTTCACCAGCAGGTCTAAACCGGGGTAGTTTGCTCTAAGCCGGGCTACCAGTTCGTCGCGATCGCTGGAAGAACCGATATCGCTGCGGATGATCTCCGCCCCAGTTTCACTGCGCAGCGACTCAGCCGCTGCCTGGTTCTCACGGTAGGTGGCCACTACCGAGTGAGTTTTTGAGAGCTCGATTGCGACGGCGCGGCCAATTCCACGGCTGGCGCCGGTTACCAGAGCGACAGGTTTATTTGGATGCGGCAAGTTCGGCGTCGATGGCTTTGGCAACGTCTTCCACGGCAAAGGTCTCAACGAAGGGCCGTCCGTTGACCAGAACGGTGGGGGTATGGGCGATTCCGCGCGCCACTCCTTCCTGATAGTCCTCTTCGACGAGCGCCGCCAATCGCGCGTCGTTGAGCGAGGCTACGGCCTTGGCGGGATCCACGCCGTGGTCTTTGGCGAAGTGAGAGAGACGATCGTTGAAGTTGTCGGCTGTGATCTCGCGCAGGTTCATCAGGGAATATTTTCGGTATACCAAGCCGAGGCCCCGCTCTTGCTCTTCAAAAAATCGCGCCGCGATGGCGGCCTTCCGCGCCCAGGCATGCTTCGCGAGCGGGAAATCGCGATGCTCAAACCGGACCGTGGAAGCGTAGCGCGGAAGCAGTTTCTCATCCAGCATCACGCGGAAATCCGCGCAATCCGGGCATTGCAGGTCTTCGTAGATCACCACTCGCACCGGGCTTTGCGCCGCGCCTTCGATCAAATGTTGAGTTGCTGGATATGCAGACATGGCAGTCAGAATAGCCGCTCCCAAGAGCCGCCTCATAATTGGGCGGGCTGTTGCAAGATGAATGTTAAGCGCGTTTCTGATGGGATCTTGACGGTCTGGCCTTTGGTCAGCACCTCGGCGCCGGTGCCTACGGCAGCGCCTGAGCCGGCTCCAATCGCCGCGCCCTTTCCGCCGCCTGCCAGGGCTCCGATAATGGCGCCCAACGCCGCTGCGCCGCCAATTACTTTCGCGGACCGCGCGCCCCGCGATCCGCTGGATTGGGAGACGTCGCCTGAAGTGAGATCGATCATGCGCCCGTTCACCAGCACTTGCTGAAGCACCAGCGTGAGAACGGTCTTGCCCGCTATTTTGCCGGACTGTTGGTCCTCCACCAATTTGGTGATGGCATCGGCGCCGCGCGGAATCGCCACCTGTCCATCCACCATCACGGGTTCATCCACGCTGGCGCGGAAGGTGTCGCCCAATCGGCTCTGCTCGGAGTTCACTGGATCGATCATGCGGACGGTAATGGAGGTACCATCCGGGACCACCATTCCGCTCACTGCGGGCGGCGCCTGGCCCGCGGGAGGAACTTCGCGTACCCCATTGTCCCGACGGTCGTTATTGTCGCGGCGGTCGCTGTCGGAAGACATGCGTTGTCCGCCTCCGAAAGAGAGATCCGAAACATCCTCTACCGAGTACGTTTCTACGCGATCGCCAACCGCCATTTTGATGTGACGGGCATCGCCTCCCAAATATTCGCCGCGAACTATCTGGCCGCTACGAAGCGTAAGACTATCCGCTACGCCGAGGGCCGCGATTGCCAGTAAAACCATTGAAACGCGAAAGAACATTGGTGTCCTCCCTTGGAATAGTTTACAAGAATTTCAAATATTGGACGTGCGGGGGAGCATTCCGATTACTCGATTTCTGGGTAGCAGGGCAGGATGGTATCCCAAATGCCACTTAGTTTTCCCTGTGGTAGGATCGGGACCGTGGTGGGGCGGGGCCATGCCCTGCCAGGTGGGTCATGAGCCGGCTGTCGCAAATGGTGGACCAAGGGCGTGCCGCGTGCCAGAAAGTCACATCCTCGATATCTCGGCAGGGCATGGCCTGCCCCACCAGGCCCCCAATCTCGGTTCCGGCAAAACTATAGTGACATTGGGAGGTATCCTGCGCGCCGGTTGGCAACCTGCCCTACGGTCTGCTACCCGATTCTGGCGCGCGGGTTCCTAGCTTTTATCCCGTCCAGTAACGAAGCTGCCAAGGTTTTGCCGCGTTGGAGCGCATCTTCATATGCCAGGCGGCGCTCTTCGCGCGTGTAGGCGCGGCCGATACGGTACAGACGCTCGAGCGACTGGCCTACCACGCGCGTGCCGGCGTAAGCGATGGCGGCTTTGGGGATCAAGCCTCCGCCCAGCGGGATTTTGCCGACCAGTTCGCGCGCCAGCGCCCGCCATCCGAACGCTCCCAGCATGATGGATACTACTTCGGCCTTTTGCTCGCGATACCCGATGTCGCGGTCGTTCGCGGCAGCCAGTAGAAACGCCATGCGGAACTGGTTGGCCGTCAGAAGTGCGGTGTCGGATGCGAATTCTCCGATGGCCCAAGGCAGGGACAAGAACGGGACGATGTCGGGGAGCGCGGTGGCCAGTGCGAACAGCGCGTTTTCCTTTGCAACTTTCTTTATGATTCTGTTCGAAACTTCTTCGCGAAACGGTTGGATGTGGACCGCCAATGGAATGGCCAGATCGCGGCGATGGTGCAGAACCTGGTGAACCGTTTGCATGGGCCGATCGGGACGAAACGCAAAGACCTGGCTGGTCGGCGTGAGGATTTCGTGCGGTGAATCTTCGTAGTAGATTTCCAGATCGTTGCGCTCGGTGGGCAAAAATCCTTCGGTAGCGCGATAGATATAGTGTTGGAGTTGCGCCCGCCTGGCGTCTGATAGCTCCGGCGGCGCGAAAAACTGTTCCATCTGGCGATAGGCACGATCGCTATCGGCATAGAGGAACAGCCGAACGGGACGCTCAGCGTGGCGGCGCGCTTCCTCCGGATCGAGGTTACTGATAGCTTCCTTAATATTCTGGAAAAATTGAACTTGCATGGCACGTCACGAGCGGAACACCACTTTGAGCTCCCTCTGCCATTCTAAACTGATGCCGACCCGCTCCACTTCGACGGCGGGGGAAAAGTATCGCAAGACGCGCTCATTAGACGGGTGAAAATCGAGGGCGGGGGATACTAGCAGAAGACGCGGAGGTTCAGAGCGCAATTCGATTCCCGGGAAGTAGCCGCGTGAGCTGAACTCCTGTCGATCCAGGTGCCACTTCACGCGCAGCCAATAGTCCAGCGCCTGCAAGGGCAGGTGGATGTCTTCAGATGCCTTGAGCTCGATCACCGCGAGGCGCCCGGCGTGATCCGCGGCCAACAAATCAAGCACGCCACGATCGGCGGCGGCGAAAGCCGGCATCTGGCCGTAAATGGGCGTGGGGAGCAAGCGCGCGTCGATGGCTTCAATATCGTTGCGAACCTGCGATTCCAACCACGCCTCCGGATTTCGCAAATACAACGGGTTTTGTCGATCGATGGCTTCAGCCGACCGGAAACGGGACAGTTCCTCAGCCAGACGCCGGATTTCAACCGTATGGGTTGGACCAGCAACGCGCCTCCGTTCCAATCCAAATCGCAATTCGTCCTCGCAGGTTCTGGCGAACTCCATGCCCCGTACCCGCAAGCTCAGCTCGCCATCGGACCGCTGGATGGTTTCGACGCCGGCGATTTCGCGGATCGGTGCGAGAACTCGATCCAACGGCGCGGGCAGGCGGCGGCGATAAGGTTCGAGACGCGTATCGAGATTGCCGTAGTCACGTAAATCCACTCGCTCTTCCAGTTGCTCTTTGGTATATACGAACGCGGCGTATTGCGCGAGATCGGGATTCAGGAACAGCAGACGCAGACAAGTGGTTTTCTCGAGCTCCGCGGGAAGATACAGCAGCAGGCCATGAATCACTGCGGCCGGCTCTCGGAGCCGCAAATAGTCCAGCCAGATTAGTCCGAAAGTGAGGACTCCATCACAGTGAAACGCGTCCGGCGAAGCGCCGATGGCAGCCCAGGCGGAAGCACCTTGCCGCAGGAAAGCGCGCGGATAAGCGGGCGAAAGGCTATGCTCCAGATCGGCGCCAGTGGTCAGCTCCGCAATCTTATAAGTTGGGAATTGACGCCGCAGAAAACGGCGAAAGTGTTCGCGAAACTCCAGGCGGCCGCTCTCGAGAGTGACTTTATCACCCGCGCTGCGCCGCAAGTCGATCAACGATAGAGTGCCGGTCCGTTGGCCGAAACGCTGGATGCGCAATACCAACTTTCCACGGGTCTGGCTTTCGATGCCGGTAACGCGGCGCACCAGATTCCGCCGATCGTTCCAGGCTTGCAGGCTGACGCAGCCGTTGCGTATTTCGAGCAGAAAATTATCGGCGGTAATGGAGAGGGATTCTTCGCCGGGCTCGCACAGCACAGTCTCGGTGCTATTTTTAACAAAGCTCTGGATGGTCTGGAGGATGTCGGTCAGTGGGTGCGCTCCCTAAATGGTCGCGGCCGGGCGGAGGCGGTGAGAAGCAAGCCTTGAACAAGGCCTGCGCTAATCTATTATCTTATTCCGGTGTGGTACCTTGGCGCTCAAAGAAAAACTAGAGCAAGTGGAAATCAGGATCGCGAACGCGGCCGCGAGGGCGGGGCGCAAACGCGATGAGATCGCGTTAATAGCCGTAACAAAGAAATTTCCAGCCGCGGTGATCTACGAAGCTTACAACCTCGGACTGCGTGAATTCGGCGAAAACTACGTACAGGAGTTTGAGCAAAAACGCAAGGAGCTGGGGGAGTGCAGCGGCGCGCGCTTTCATCTGATTGGGCATCTGCAATCGAACAAATCGAAAATTGCGGTGGAGATTTTCGACACGATCGAGACCCTGGATTCTCAGAAGCTGGCTCGCCGGTTGGACGCGGAACAAAAGCCGTTGGACGTGATGATCGAGGTGAAGCTCTCGCCGGAAGATGCCAAAGCAGGTGCCGCGCCGGCGGATGTTCCGGCGCTGGTGGAGGCGATCCGGGGATGCGCGCATTTGCGTTTGCTGGGCCTGATGACCATGCCTCCCTGGTCGGACGATGCCGAGCCTTCGCGCCCGTATTTCGCGAAACTGCGAGCGCTGGCGGACGAGAACGGCCTGAAGCAACTTTCCATGGGCATGTCGCACGATCTGGAAGTGGCCATTGAGGAGGGCGCGACCATGCTGCGCATCGGCACGGCGCTATTTGGGCCGCGGACAAAGGCTTGAAGGTTGGTTTCTTTTCGCCGCTTCCACCCGCGCGCACCGGCGTGGCGGATTACTCGGCGTCCTTGTTGCGGGCCCTTCGGGCGTCCGGCGAAGTTGAGCTGGGGCACGGTGACATCAATCTTTACCATCTGGGCAACAACCAGCTGCATGCTGAAATTTATCAGTGGGCGCTCGAAAAGCCCGGGGTGGTCGTGCTCCACGATGCGGTTCTGCAGCATTTCTTCCTGGGAAGTTTTTCAGAGCAGCAGTACGTTGCCGAATTCATCTACAACTACGGCGCGTGGAGCGAAGATCAGGCGCGCGAAATGTGGCGCCGGCGCGCGCGCTCGGCTAGCGATCCGCAATATTTCCGCTATCCGATGCTGAAGCGCGTGGCGGAACGGTCCCGGGCGCTAATTGTTCACAATCCCGCAGCGGTGGAAATGCTAAGAGCCCACGCGCCGGGCGCGGTAATCCACGAAATTCCCCACCTATTGGAATTGCCCAGTCAGGATGGTGCAAATAAAATCGCCGGCCTGCGCCAGAAGCTGGGTATCGGCGGGCGGACCTTTTTATTCGGCGTGTTTGGACATCTCCGGGAATCGAAACGCTTGGCCGTTGTCCTGCGGGCTTTCGAGCGGGCGCGGGCGGCGACGGACATCGCGCTATTGGTGGCAGGCGATTTCGTATCCCGCGACCTGGAAAGATCGATGGAACCGCTGCTCGGCGCGGAAGGAATCTTCCGGGTTGGCTACGTACCGGAGCGCGATTTCTGGCTGCATGCGGCGGCTGTCGACGCCTGCATAAACCTGCGCTATCCCACGGCCGGGGAAACCTCCGGGATCAGCATCCGGCTGATGGGCATCGGGAAACCGGTGCTGATGAGTGCGTCCCAGGAGACGGCGAGTTTTCCAGAAGCCACTTGTCTGCGCGTGGACGCGGGGCCCGCTGAGGAAGACCTGTTGGTGGAATTCATGGTCTGGCTGGCCACTTTTCCGCAGGATGCGCGCGCAATTGGAGAACGGGCGGCCGTGTATATTCGCGAGTTTCACGCTCCCAAACGGGTGGCCGAGTTGTACTGGCAGGTGCTCGAAGCCTGTTATCATTAAATCAATCGATTTAGTTTGGAGAGCGCCCTCGTAACGGCGCTATTAGCTGCCCGGTGAAAATCACCGCATCACTCTGGTTTGGAGCGGCGCTACTCACGGCTTCGCCCATGACAGCGGCTGTCACGGCCCCAGCTGTCAAGGTGGAGAAGCTGCTGCATGTGCGCGTTCCCTTGCGTGACGGAATCCATCTGGACGCCAATGTCTTCCACCCGGCGGGCGGCGCTCGATATCCGGCCATTCTGATTCGAACGCCCTATGGAAAAGGAGCGGATTTTCCACCCGGCTATTCTTCGTTTATCCAGCACGGCTACGCCGTTGTGCTGCAGGATGTGCGCGGCCGCTACGGCTCGGAAGGCGTATTCGATGCGTTGAATCAGGAGGGTCCGGACGGCTACGACACGCTCAACTGGATTGCTTCGCAGCCCTGGTCAGACGGGAAAGTGGGAATGATCGGCGGGTCGTACCTCGGCATCGCACAGTGGCGAGTGGCGCTTTTGAATAACACGCATCTCAAGGCCATTTTTCCGGTGGTGTCAGGCAGCGACGACTATCTGGACCGGTTCTATTCGCCCGGCGGCGCCATGAAGCTGGGACACCGGCTGCTCTGGTTATCGCAAAATCTGACGCCCGCCGGGCTACCCAAGCCGAAGTTCGGCAGCTACATCGGCCATCTGCCGCTACGGACATCGGATGCAGCCGCCACGGGCCGGACACTTCCGATTTACCAGACCATCCTGGAACATCCCACTTACGATTCGTTCTGGAAGGATCTGAGCGTTCGCGAAAACATCGAGCATGTGCGGGTGCCCGTGTTTGCGGTGGGCGGCTGGTACGACAATTATGTCGAGAGCGATCTAGATGCCTTTGCGGCGCTGCATAAGCCGGGCAAAGACGATACAAAACACCGCATTATGATCGGTCCCTGGCCGCATAACATGTCGAGTCCGTTTGCGGGTGTTGGTTTCGGTAACGATTCCGGAGCGCCCATCCGCGCATATCAAATCGCTTGGTTTGATCATTGGCTTAAAGGAGCGCCGGAGGAGGCCACGCATTACACGCCCTGGACCTGGCACAATGTTCGCGCTGAAGTGGATGAAGCTCCGATGCACATCTTCGTGATGGGAGTGAATCGCTGGCGAGACGAGCAGGAATGGCCTCTGGCGCGCACTCGCTACACAGCTTTTTATCTGACTAGCAAAGGCCACGCCAACACCGGGAAGGGCGACGGCGCTCTGGTTTGGAATCCCGGAAAGAAAGCCAAGCCGGATCAATTTGTTTACGATCCGCGGGATCCGGTGCCGACCATGGGCGGCGCGGTTTGCTGCGATCCGAAGATTTTTCCCTGGGGACCCATGGATCAACGGCCGGTGGAAAAGCGCAAAGACGTGTTGGTTTATTCGAGCGATCCGTTGAAGCAGGATTTGGAAGTAACTGGCCCGGTGCGCGTGGTGCTGTACGCATCAACGTCGGCGCGGGATACGGATTTTACGGCGAAACTGATGGATGTGTTTCCTACAGGAGAGGCGCGCAATCTCACCGACGGCCTGCTGCGAGTGCGCTACCGCAACGGACTCGAGAAAGCAGAGCCAGGTGAGCCGGGCGAGATTTATCCACTCACCATCGACGCCGGCGTCACCAGCAACGTGTTCCTGGCAGGGCACCGCGTCCGGTTGGAGATTTCAAGCAGCAACTTCCCGCGGTTCGACCGCAATCCGAACACCGGCCGTCCTATGGCGGACGAAACGGTGTTGAAGAAGGCGCAGCAGACCATTTACCATGACCGGGTTTATCCGTCGCATGTGCTATTGCCGGTGGTGCCGGAGTTTAATGCCGCGACCGCGGCCCGGTCTGGTGCGAAGAAGAGTCCGAGCAGTCAGGACAAGGGCCTCACGTTTCAGGCGCGGTAGAATTGACTTTGGCGGTCTGGTCGCGGTATGGTGCGGAGAGAAGCTCAAACCAGCCGGCCAAGCCCTCATGCAATCGGGCGCGGTAGCCAAGTGGTAAGGCAGAGGTCTGCAAAACCTTTATTCACCGGTTCGACTCCGGTCCGCGCCTCCAACAACTTGCCGGAAACCAGCTGACATCTCAAGTGTTTCCGGGTTAACGCTAACTCATCCACGATAACGACGGTTCTGTGGAAATCATCCCGTTTTGACCGGAACCGGACGGACAAAGCCGTACAGGCCACCGGACAAACCGGCTCTCACTTCACACGCTTGAACTTGCGCCTTCGCTGAGCAGTGGCGTAACGTTCCATCGCATCCTTCTGTGCCGTCTGATCGGGATGAACGTAGCGCATGATTGTCCGCAGGTTGCTGTGCCCCATCATAGCGGCGAGGGTGAACGGGTCCGTCTTCAACTCCGTGGCCTGCCGTGTACCAAACGTGTGACGAAGGTCATAGAGCACGAATGAAACGCCAGCAGCGATGCAAGCACGATCATGGCTGTTGTTCAGCTTCGTAATGTGATTTCCCGGATACCGTTCCGAGGGAAACAACCATGGACCCTGTGTCATCAACCGTGCAGCGAGGACCTCCTCGCTTCTGGGCGTAAGATGCAGTACGCGGCGTGCGGCACGGCTCTTGCCACCAGGGATCGTCAGCGTGCTCGCTTCCACGTCGAGATCGCACTTGCGCGCAGACATGATTTCTTCCGGTCGGCATCCCTGATTCAGGATGATAGT
>DASYNU010000283.1:0-5836 GCA_036008345.1 Bryobacteraceae bacterium | reverse complement strand
GGGCCAACCGCTATCACACTGAACGATACGCCGAGCGCCACTCCGGTGAGCATCATTACCCAGGCCGCCACCCAGGGCGGGAACTCGTCCTTCACGCTGAATGGCTCGATCCAGGTCACGAACCAGGCGACCAATGTGTTCAGCAGTGTGATTCCGGGAGTAACCTTTAGTCTGTTACAAAGCAACCCGGGCACAATCAATCTTTCGCTTGCCACAGATCCCACTCAGCTAACCAACGCTCTGCAGACATTCGCAAGTGCCTACAATTCCATGGCAGATCAGGTGACCCAGGAAACCGGTACCGGTGCCGGAGCCTTGGGCGGAAACTCGCTCATCCGCGATATCAGCACCGACTTGGGACAGCTCTCGGGCTACTTCGCGTCGAGCACCAGCACGGTACGCAGCCTGTCCGACCTGGGCGTCACGTTCAATGACAGCGGGCAGATGTCTGTCGACCCGTCAGTGGTTGCCGGGTTTTCCAGCACCCAGATGGCCGATGCATTCAAGTTTTTCGGTTCTTCCAATTCCGGCTTCGCCGCCTTCGCTAACAATTTCACCTCGCTCAGTGACCCTATCAGCGGCTCCATTCTTAGTGAGGAAGATGGGATAGACGCCTCGAACACCAATCTCGCCAGTCAGATTAGCACTCTGCAGTCTCGGGCAGCCCTAACCCACCACGAGAATGTAGCCAGGCTCGAAGCTGCCGATGCCTTAGTAGCCCAACTGCAATCCGATCAAAACACCGTCAACGCAGAGGTTCAGAGCATCAACTATGTTAACTACGGTAGGACTCTCAGCACCACCGGCGCGTAAAGGCTATTCCAGCCGGTAGTTCGGTGCTTCCTTAGTGATGATCACATCGTGAACGTGGCTTTCGCGCAAGCCCGCCGATGTTACCCGCAGGAAGCTGGCGCGTTCCTGCAACTCCCGAATCGTCTTCGAACCGCAATAGCCCATGCCGGAGCGAAGTCCGCCCACTAGTTGATAAACCAGGTCCGACAGTGGTCCTTTGTAGGGAACGCGCCCTTCGATGCCCTCCGGTACCAGCTTGCCGCTGTCCTCCTGAGAATAGCGATCGGACGCCCCTTGCGACATAGCCCCCATGGAACCCATCCCGCGATAGCTTTTGAAGGTGCGTCCTTGATATAGGATGGTCTCGCCGGGGCTCTCCTCCGTCCCGGCCAGTAGCCCTCCCAGCATCACAGAATCGGCGCCGGCCGCGATGGCCTTGCTGATATCGCCGGAGAATTTGATGCCGCCATCGGAGATCAGCGGTACGCCTGAACCCCGCGTGGCGCGGGAACATTCTGCGATGGCTGTGATCTGCGGCACGCCGGCGCCGCTCACCACGCGGGTGGTGCAAATGGACCCAGGCCCGATGCCCACCTTGATGCCGTCGGCGCCCAGGTCGATTAAATCGCGCGCTCCTTCAAACGTGGCCACATTGCCGGCAATCAGATCCACATCCGGAAGCTTCTGTTTGATGGTACGGACCGCCTCCATTACGCGCTCCTGATGCGCGTGCGCGGAATCCACCACAATCACATCCACTTTTCTGGCAACCAGTTCCTGGGCGCGCTCCAAAAAATCGCCAGTGGATCCCACGGCCGCGCCCACGCGCAGGCGCCCCTGCTGATCCTTGGCCGCGTTCGGATATTTCAGCTTCTTCTGAATGTCCTTTACCGTGATCAGGCCCTTGAGCGTGTATTGATCGTCCACCACCAGCAGCTTTTCCACGCGATGGCGGTGCAGTATCTTCTCGGCTTCTTCGAGCGTGGTGCCTACCGGAACCGTAATCAGATGCTCCTTAGTCATCACCTGCGAGATGGGCAGGTCGTAGCGCGTCTCGAAGCGCAGGTCGCGATTGGTAAGAATGCCCACCAGCTTGCCGCCTTGCGTAACCGGCACTCCCGAGATGCGATACCGCTTCATCAACTCCAAGGCATCTGAGATTTTCTTGTCGGGTGCGATGGTAACGGGGTCGACAATCATGCCGCTTTCACTGCGCTTCACCTTGTCTACCTCTTCAGCCTGGCGCTCCATGGACATGTTGCGATGTATGATGCCGATGCCGCCCTGTTGCGCGAGGGCAATCGCGAGGTGCGATTCGGTGACCGTGTCCATGGCGGAGCTGACGATGGGGATGTTCAGGCCGATGCGCCGCGTAAGGCAGGTCCGCGTGTCGGTGTTGGCGGGAAGCACGCTGCTGCGGGCCGGCTGTAAAAGTACGTCGTCGAAAGTGAGACCTTCTGGAATGGCTTCTGGAATCATGAAGGAGTAACTTCTATTATGCCCGAATGGGTAGGATGGATAGAGAACGAGCCGCGACCGGGTGTAGCCGAACCGCGACGGGCAGGGAGCGATACCACGAACGCGGCCGGAGGAAATCAGTGGCGACTTTGGGATTGATCGAGTACCAAGACGCGAGCCCGGAGGTCCGTGAAGTTTATGACGACATCCTGGCAACCCGAAAAACGGACTGGATTAACAATTTCTGGAAAGCGCTGGCCAATGATCCAGCCACGCTACGCCGGACCTGGAACAGCATTAAGGAAATCATGGCGCCGGGCGCACTCGACGCGCTCACCAAAGAGATGTTGTACGTCGCGGTGAGCGTTAGCAACCAGTGTGGCTACTGCATCGCGTCACACACGGCTGCCGCGCGCAAAGCTGGAATGACCGATGCCATGTTCGCCGAGCTGATGGCCGTGGTTGGAATGGCGAATGAGACCAACCGGCTGGCCAGCGGTTATCAGGTTGAGATTGATGAACGCTTTCGCTGAAACAGTCACGGTTACGACTGAAAATCGCGGCTCTTAAATAAGCATCCGGTGCTAATATCCTAGTGAAGGCACTAGGGCCAAGGCCCCGGAACACCTTCAAAGTCAAGCGGTTACAAGAGGTGAATTCCAATGACGAGTAGTGTGCTTACTGGCGATGTCCGCCAAACGTTGGACCATTTCCGGCGCTCGGTGGATCAATTATTCGAGAATTTCTATGGGTTTCCAGCCGAAGCTGGCAGAGCGCAGATCGGCCCCGGATCCCAGTGGATGTTCACTCCAGCGGTCGAGACCGCATGGGGAGAATCGTCTCTTAACTTGCGCGTTATCGTTCCCGGTGTCACACAGGACAGTTTGAAGGTTAGCGTTCAGAACAATCAGTTGGTAATCGAGGGTGAGCGGAAGGCTCCGGAAGGCTTCGACAAGAATGGCTTCACACAGCTCGCTTACGGCAAGTTCCACACGGCTGTAACATTGGCGGCCGGCCTGGATGTGGATAAGCTGAACGCCCGTCTGCACGATGGTGTGCTGGACATCCAGATCCCGGTGTCCGAGAAGATGAAGCCTCGGCAGGTTCAGATTCACACGGGCGAGCAGCGCAAGAGCATCTCGGCGTAGTTCAACAGGCTGCTCTATCCTAAAGGGGGCGGGAAAACCCCGCCCTCTTTTCGCCATGCCGTGGCAGCCAAGTAGCGAAGACTCCATCGAATTGCTGCGGCGCCTCAGGCGTCAGGTCGCGGAGCGCGGAGATCAGCGTCTGGCTCTACTGTTAGCCGGCGTCGAGTTGTATGCGGTCCTCGGACGTGAATTTGAGTTGCTGGAAATAATGCGGACTTTCGCGCACGACATGAATGAAGCGGTGGAAGGCACGCCCAGCATCAAGGAATTGGAGGAGTTGTTTAACCGGGAACCGCCCACGCAGTAATTAGCTTTCCGCTACTACCGGATTCCGCAACTCGCCGATCCGTTCCACGCGCACCACCACATCGTCTCCAGGCCGCAGGAAGCGCGGCGGCTTGCGCGCAACACCAACTCCCGCGGGTGTGCCTGTGGACACGACGTCGCCCGGCTCGAGCGTGAACACGCTGGACAAAAAGGCAACCAATTCCGGAATCTTGAAAATCAGCTCGCGCGTATTGGAGTGCTGCAAAACCTCGCCATTTATAGTCAAGCTGATATCCAGAGCATGCGGGTCGGGGATTTCGTCCGCGCTCACAATATGCGGACCCATGGGTGCAAAAGTGTCAAATGTTTTCCCCATCAACCATTGCGAGGTGGCCATCTGAAAATCGCGCGCGCTCACGTCATTGATGACGGTGTAGCCGAACACATGCTCTTGCCATCGTTCGGCTGGTATGTGCCGGCCGCCGCGTCCGATGACAAACGCAAATTCGGCTTCGTAATCGGGCTGCGCGGAATTCTTCGGTAAAACAATGCGCTGGCCTGCAGCAATCACGGCGCTGGGGAATTTAGAAAAGATGGTGGGGACTTTGGGAATCTCCATCTTCGATTCGATGGCGTGATCCCGATAGTTCAGGCCTACGCAGATCAGCTTGGGGGGGCGCGGTACGGGCGCCAGCAGCGTTACTGAGCTCAGCGGGACAGGTGCGCCTGAAGATTTCACCCAGCTTTCGATTTTGGCCCGAGCTCCAGGTCCGCCCGCCAGTACGTCCAGCATGCTGGGGTATCCGGCTTGCGCCAGACCCAACACCTGGTCTTCGACAAGAACTCCCGCTTGAGGATCTCCCCCGGCCTTCCGAAAGGTGACGAATTTCACGCGATTGGCTTCTTAAGCGGCTTTTTGAACTTTACCGCTACGAATGCAGGAAGTGCACACGCGGATGCGTTTGGCCGCACCCTTCACGATGGCATGCACGGTCTGCAGATTGAGATTCCAGCGTCGCGCGGTGACATTGTGGGCATGACTGATTTTGTTGCCGAACCTGGGGCCGCGCCCGCAAACTTCACATACTTTCGCCATGGTGATTTCGCTCCTTGAGTGGAAGTATTAGTTTATCAACTTCGAAGAGCAGGGTGCAACCGCGGGTTCAAAAGCACCGGTCGCTTACGCTCGCGGTTCGGAAAGAATGTCTCATGCCTAGAGAGAGTTACAGAACCGCGACCGTAAGGGAGTCGGTGCCTTACCGATTTTCTCTTCATTGCTCCCGCTCCACGTTGGACGTCCGTTTCTTGGCCAGTTCGTTAAATACTTCTCCAAAGGCCGGCACGCTCTGGCGTAGGCGGTTGAAATCGCCTTTCGGGATCAGCAAAACATCCAGTGTCGTGCGGGCCCGGACCGTAGCATTGCGGCTGACATCGGAAAGCAGCGCCATCTCTCCGAAATAGTTGCCCGCCTGCAAGGTCGCTACGGTTTTGGCTACGCCATCTTCTTCCTTGATCACCTCACACTCGCCTTGTTCGATCACGTACACGCTATCGCCCAGGTCGCCTTCATGGAAAACAATATCGCCTGGCTCGAAATGCTGGTTTTTGATTCCGGATTCATGCTCCAATCGCATCTGGGCCAGATCGGACGGGAAGAGCAGGTGGATGAACCAATCGATCCCAATGCGGACTTTCGATTTCAAGCCGGGAATCTTGAGCAGATATATATTCCGCCAGAGCATCCAGGCCAGGAATCCCGAAATTTTTACCCCGAGAATCTGCGCCACCGCGGAGCCATGGCCGAGCGAGCCGAGCGTCCCCAAGCCTTCAAATGTGAATCGCGACGGCTTACCGCCTTGAATCGCAGCAGTTATGTTGGTTGCACACGTGGTGGCTTCGCGCACCGCATGTTGCGCGGTCGGGGGAACCACTTTGCCCGAAACGGTTGTGATGGACGCGCAATCGCCCAAGGCCCAAACGTGGCCTTCGCGCCCCAGCAGCTCCAGGCCAGTATTCACCACTAAGCTGCCTTTATCCTTAGCGCAATCCAGCTTCTGAAGCACCGGCGGACTGGCGGACGGAACGGTGGAAATGATGGTTTTGCACGGGATCTCCACTCCGGATTTCAGAATGGCCCTTTCCGACGTTGCGGCCACCAGACGGTCGTTAGA
>DASYNU010000282.1:0-71423 GCA_036008345.1 Bryobacteraceae bacterium | reverse complement strand
GCGCCCGGCGTGCGCTACCGGATCACCAAGTCAGACGGGGACGTGATAGAGGTAGAGAGCCCCACCAAGTTTCCGAATCCTACGGAGATCAAGCAGATTGAGGAGCCGATCATCGACGCGACGGTGATCACGCGCGAAGAGTACGTGGGCGAAATACTGAAGCTGCTGGAAGAAAAGCGCGGGAGCCAGAAGAAATTCGAACACATCGGCACGGGCCGCGTGATGCTGCTGTATGAGCTACCGTTGAACGAGATTGTGCTGGATTTTTACGATCGTTTGAAATCCGCATCGCGCGGTTACGCGTCGCTGGACTATCACTTCTCCGGATATCGCGTGTCGCCGATGGTGAAACTCGACGTACTGGTGGCGGGCGAACCCGTGGATGCCCTGACCATCATCGTCCACAAGGATTTCGCGTATGAGCGTGGCAAGATGCTGATCGAACGCCTGCGCAAGCTGATTCCGCGGCAAATGTTCGAAGTGGCGCTGCAGGCGGCCATCGGGAACAAAGTAGTATCGCGCGAGACCATCCCGGCCATGCGCAAGAACGTGCTGGCCAAGTGCTACGGCGGCGACATCAGCCGCAAGCGGAAATTGCTCGAGAAACAGAAAGAAGGCAAGAAGCGCATGAAGCGGGTGGGAAGAGTGGAGATTCCGCAGGAGGCGTTTTTGGCGGTGTTAAAGGTGACGGGGGAGAGCGAGTAGCTCGGGGCGGGTGATAGCCGCTGGTGGCTGGTTGCTGGCTGTTGGTATGGATGCAATGCGTAAAATGACGTTTACTCTTCCGGAAGATCTGGCGGCTCGTTTCATCCGGAGAGTCGCAGCGGGTGAGCGCTCGCGATACATTGCAACGGCCATCGCGGCCAAACTAGCCCGCACCGAAAAACGCTTACTCCGAGCATGCGGCACGGTGAACTCGGACCCAGGCGTCAAAGAGATCGAGGCCGAGTTTGATGCTTTAGATGATGAAATCGTTGAACCCTGGTGCGATGGGCAGCCGAGCGCTCCTTAATTCTGGATCAGCATCGCCATGCTGACCGAGCTTTGCATACCGTGTTCCGATAGGATCTCTAGCGCCCGCGCGGGGAAGGCTACGCTATGTTCGAAGGTCTTGGCGCAGGATTGAACTACTTTGATCACGTGGGCCGAGCTGAAGTCCGTTTTCGTAAAACCGGCTATGCCGATCAGGACGGTTTTTATAATGGCGTAATTCGTTGCCATCAACATGTATTGTTTGCCGATGGTGTTAATCACCTTCTCGACGCTGAGATTCTGGCTGGTCTCTTGAGGACCGAACGGAAATAGCTTGCCATGCGCGTAGTTCACCAGATAATGTTCCAGCATGTATTCATGCCGGCTCATAAACGGCGCGTAGTATTGCGAATGGGCGGCGGTGTAGCGGCGTCCGATGTCATCCATGCTGGATTCGGGCGTCCATTCCAGGCCGTGCATGAAATCCTGATAGCACTCGCGGAAGCGTAGGCTGGTGAAGTCGGAGCTGATGCGGCTCACGATCAATTCCACTACCGTTTCCAATTGCGACACAGGCCGGGGCTGAAGCTGGCCCAGGGACTCGTTGAAGAGGCCCCGATCCATGGCATCGCGATATCCCTCTAAGAGCGGCGGGATTTCGAAATTCGGCGTGGCGGCGTCATTCAACTGATCGCACAGCGAGGCAAGGATCACCATGCGCTGCCATAGGCGATATTTCCGGTTTTGCAAAATCCAAATCGTGAGGCTCCGAACGTCCCGGTAAAACCGGTACGGCTTATCCGGGTGTTTCGAGCTGGTGGTGCTGAGCACGCCTAGATTTCCCAGTCGAAAGCCGTCCGGCTGGTAGGGCTCCTCGTCGAACTGCATCGGATCGGCATTCAGCAAAACCACGCGGGCTGCCTCCGGGCACGACAGATGCAGCGAACGATGCAGCGCATCATCCACCATGCTCATCACGCGTGGATATGTCGCGCACATTTTGGACAGATATTGTTCGCCCAGCTTCTTCTGTATTGAACAGAGTCCTTCCGCTAGAAATGGGCAACCTGTGCCGGTGATGGTGATTTTGGCGTAGTTGTCGTCGCTACTGTTCGCGGGATTGATGCTAACCAGCTCATGTAGCGACGGGCCTAATTCGGGATCGGCGCAACGCTGGTAGTTTTCGAAGGTTTCTCGATCAACATTGACGCCCCAACCGATACAGCAGGTATCTTCGCAGTCGGCGCCGATGCAGCGAAAAGCGCTATACGACCGCGGTTGGAGCCGGGTGGCCGGCAACAGCACTGATTGAGGATAGCATGGCGGCGAAAATCGGGGAATGAGTATCCTGTCACCAGATTAAGCCCCAGATTAAGCCGTCACCGGATTAAGCCGGCTGAGGCGCCCACCCATTCCAGGTCGCGATTGTGATCCACGCCGATCATTTTCCCGCGGCCCATGCGGACGATCGTCATGACTGCCTCCGGCTGATCCAGCCAGATATACATGATGCGGACTTCGGCTTTGGTGCCGCCGTGTGGAGTGGCGATGACCGGCGCAAAGTCGACCTTTTCCTGCAGGATGAACAGCATTGGATCCACGGCCGCAAGTTGTTCCGGCGTGGGGCCGATCACAACACCCAGTCCGGCGAACGAATAGAGCGGCTTTAGAACGTAGTTTTCGAGATCGCGCGGCGTTTCGGGCAGTTCGTTTAGGAACCATGTTTTGGGAACACTGGGATGCCGCAGATAGGGAAGCGAGAATTTGCTGATCCGGAAATACCAGTTCGGATGGCCGGCCCATTCCACGTCCAGATCGTCGCGAAAATCGAAGGCCGGCTGGATCTGCTTACGTTGCAGCTCGTCCACGATCACGCGGTTGTAGATGCGGTGGATCGGCACGTCGCCGTGAAACAGACGATTGCCACGCTTGCGGATATCTGTCAGAGACACTGGTTTCACGCCGCAGTATTTCTCGGTCATCAGGAAATCCGGCAGAGTCTTCTGATGATGGGGATCGATCTCCATCAGGATCACGTTTTCGGAATCGCAATCACCAACGATCGCCTTTCGCAACAACGGCCAATAGTCGCTGCTGGTCAGAAAGTGACGGAGGCACGCGTCCAGTCCGTACACATCGCGGTAGGTTTCCGCAACGATGGGCTGATAGGCGTAAAGCGACGGGAATCCCTGGATTTCCACCAGCTTCGGCTCTAGATCTTCGTCGATCCCAAAGTCAACTTGAATGAACAATGGATGCGGGGTCTGGTTCGGAACATTGTATTCGGCGGGGATGGACGCGGATGAGGCCGCCATATACTCCGGGCTGGACATCAGCTGGTCGACCAGTTCCTTGCCGTAGCGGACCATTTTGTCAATCAGCGCGGCGGGGAAGAAACAGGGTGTCTCGCAATTGCGGAATGCGATTGGCGTGCCGCAACGCTCGGTGAGTTGGGAGAGGAAGCGGGCGTATTTTTCCGGAGTGAAGCTTCGGTTGAAGCGCTCTCTTTGCTCAGGGACCATCTGAAGCCGTCAGATCAGAAACTTGCCGGCAGACATAATTTGACGATCGTCGGCCCAGATGTCGAAATCGCGGCCCACTACGTCGATATGCGTGCCGGACCACCAGTCGGCGCCGGTGTGCGCGCCATAGGGATTGCCGAACGCCATGTGAACGCCGGGGAGTTTTTCATCCTGCAAAATATTGCCGATCACGCCACGCAGCCCGATGTTGGTCCCGATGGCAAACTCGCCGACGCGATCGCTGTTTTCGTCGGTGTGCGTGTAGCGCCAGAATTCCTGCTCCAGCTCGCGGTTCTCGGAATGAGCTTCCACCACGCGGCTCGCATCCACTCGAATGGTGAGCGGCGTCTCGCCGAGATCGCCGTATTTCGCGCACAGATAATCACCCACCACGCCATCAATCACGAAGGTGCCGTTCACTTCCCCGGGAGTTGTAAACACTTCCCCGCCCGGCAGATTTCCCCATTTGTTTACGCTGATGATGCCGCTGGTCTTAACCCATTTGTAGTTCTTATTGAGTCCGGCTGTTACGTCGGTGCCGGCGGCGGTTCTGGCGCGCACGGTTTGCGCGGCGGTCGCGATTTCCCAGATCTTGCGGCTAAGCTCGTCCACTTTTTCGTAATCGGCGCGCATACCCTCCAGCATGATGCGTTTCTCGATGTTCACCATGTGGGCGTGCCGCATTTTGCGCCGGTTGACGACGTCCGTCATCTGCATGCGAGTGCGCAGTTCGTTGGCTTGGGCCTGGACCGCGTAGATGCTGACATCGCTCGATTCCATGTCGGCAAGAATTTCGGGCGGCATCTCCGGCATGGGACGCGCGGTGATCTCTTCCAAAACAAACGCGTGATAGGGCGCGCCTACTTGTTCGATCTCACGGACCAGGCTGGCTGCGATCTCACGGCAGGCGTCGTCAGTGATCACGGTAACTTTTTCAGTTGGCTGGATGCGGAGACAAACCGTTACCGCGTTGCGCGCGCCCGGCGTCAACTCCGGATCGAATGCCAGAACGCTTAATTTTCCATTTGTACTCATGTGGCTATATTGGCGTCGGCTTTGTCCTTTTCCACGACACCGGTTTCGGTTTCTGAGATCATGTAATCCACAACCTTGGTGAGATCGCCGGTTTCCTTGAAGACCCGGAGCTGGCGGTCGGCGCCCGTCCCCATTTCCAGGATCTTGTGAATGTAGTTGATCTCTCTGCGCGATCGCAGCTCATCCACTACGTCGTCCACAAGGTGCAGGTATTCGTAAATCAAATCGCGCACCGGAACTTCGGTTCGTTTTCCAAAGTCGATTAGTTTGCCGTCCAGCCCGTAGCGGACCGCGCGCCATTTGTTTTCCATGATCAGCGCGCGGCGATACAGGCGAAATCCTTGATTGGCGGCGTGCAGCTTGTATAACTTCGCGACTGTAGCTTGGATGAGCGCGGCGATGGCTAGGGTTTCTTCCACGCGCATGGGAATGTCGCAGATACGGAATTCGAGCGTCTGGAAATGCGGATGCGGACGGATATCCCACCAGATCTTTTTTGCATTGTCGATGCACTTGGTTTGCACCAGCAGATTCACGAAACTCTCATATTCGCCCCAGCTCGGGAAGTAATCCGGAATGTTGGTGCGCGGAAATTTGTCGAACACTTTGCAGCGATACGATTTCAGGCCGGTATCCATGCCCAGCCAAAAGGGCGAATTGGTGGAGAGTGCCAGGATATGTGGCAGGAAGTAACGCGCGGCGTTCATCAGGTGGATGGCGGTCTCGCGATCCTCGATGCCGACGTGCACATGCAATCCAAAAATCAGATTGGCGCGGGCGACAATCTTCATGTCTTCCACGATGTCTAGGTAACGCTGGTCGGGATAAATCTCTTGTTTGCGCCAGTCGCCGAACGGATGGGTGCCGCCGGCTGCCAAGCGCAGCCCGCCCGCTTTGGCGAGTTGTATCATGTCGCGCCGTAATCCGATCAATTCGGTGCGTGCTTGCTCGATATCGTTACAGACGCCGGTGCCCACCTCGATCACCGACTGGTGCATCTCCGGCTTTACGGATTCCTTCAGGATCGCCTTGCCCTTGGCGATGATCTCCATGTCTATGTGCGACCGCAGATCGCGAGTTTCGGGATCGATGGTTTGGTATTCTTCTTCGATCCCGATTGTGAAGCTCGGTTTCATGAAGTTCCCCGGCATGGAAACCCGTTTCCGAGCCGCGACAGGTAGGGAGCGACCAGGGGCCTGCTGGCCCGCCAAAGGTGATGCAGACGCCCGTGGCGCACGCACTCTTGCGTGCTGCGTCGACACTCGTGTCGGCGTTTAGCGGACATCGACACGAGTGTCGATGCAGCACACAAGAGTGCGTGCGCCACGGGCGTCTGCAACTGAGCGTCAGAGCGTTGGGGGACACCGGAATCGTGGTAGCGCTCCCTTCCGGTCGCGGTTCGGAAAAAGCCGTCGAATTGGAAGCAGCGATCGAATCGGCAATGAGGATTCACGCTCATCCGGCTGCTCCCGCTCCTCGGGGCACTGGATTCAGGAAATTCGCCCAGCGAAGCTCCTCGATCACGCGCGGCCCGGCCTGGGCTTGCTCGATGGCCAAGTCGGCTACCGCATCCACGATCCACTCGAAGTTTTCCGGACCTACGGAATGATAGTCGGCATCCGGCGCCGGATTCATAAAGTCGATAGCGTACGGCACGCCGTCCTGCACAGCGAATTCCACGGTATTCAGATCGTAGCCAAGCGCCTGGCACAATGTCATGGAATCGCGCACCACGCGGGCATGCAGAACCGGCGCCACGTGACGCGGCTCGCGGATGTAGCGATCTTGATGGGCCAACCGTGGATCGTATTGCATGACGTGCACTTTCTTCTGGCCTACTACATAGCATCGAAAATAAAGATCGAAGTCGATGGCCTGCTGCAGCGTCATGCAAAGATCGCCGGTATCGTCGTAGGCCGCGAAGAATTGCTCCGGGGAATCCACCTTGTAGACGCTCTTCCAGCCGCCGCCGCTGTAGGGTTTGAGAAAGGCGGGAAATCCGACGTACTGGAAAATCGCCTGCCAATCCAGCGGGTAAACCAGGTTGCGCATGGATTGATCGGTGGTTCCGGTGGGATGCTGCTTGTGCGGCAGCAGCACGGTTCTGGGCACGGCCACGCCGAGTTTGGACGCCAGCGCGTAGTTAAAGAACTTGTCATCTGCGCCCCACCAGAACGGATTGTTGATAATTCGCGTCCCGCCTAGCGCGGCGTTTTTCAAATACGCGCGGTAAAAGGGAATGTCGTGCGAAATGCGGTCTACGATGACGGCGTAGCCGCTGGGTTCCGCCATCCGGATGCCGCCGATGTGGAGATGCTCGGCGCGCACATCGTGAATGTGGCGGGAGTTGATCCGGTCCACCAGGGCGCCCGGGAACGTGTTTTCCATCCCATAAACGATCCCGATGTGTTTCATGGCATATATAAGACTATCAGGGTCGGGGTGAAAGTGGTGCGGCGCTCCCTTGCGCCAGTCACAGGCAAACCACAAATCGCCGGCGAGTTCTATCTCCTGTGCTCTGTACCGGTTCGCTTATGTGGCTGCGAAATGCCTGGCGACGATTTCGTTAGAAACGCGCTTCCTGGATGTATACTTCGGGCAGTATTAGCGCTCAGGTGACCAGTGCAATCCCCCACGCTCCATCCATGCTGGCTCACGATACCGGCTGAACGCAGCGCGGCATTTCTTCCAACATTCGTACGCATGTCGGTGGCAATCCAATCGGTTCTGCGGGAACACGTTCCGGTGGAATATTTCTCAGACATTGGGAAATATCGCGACATGAAAACGGCGGGGCCAATGTTGGTGTATCAGGCCAGCCCTCCGTTTCGCGGCAAGAAGCGCACCGAGCTCACCTACGACGTCTTGAATCCAGCTCTGATCGCGATGCTGTTCCGGAGGGCCAAGCCGAAGCTAGTGGAACTGCTGGCGCAAGCCGAGGAAAGGCTCCGCGTGGAAGGGCTCCGGGAGTTGGCCGATCAATACGCACCCAGGCGCGCCTCCGCGATTCTGGATAGCGTACAGAAATTGAGCAAGAGCCGGCGACATTTGTATGTCCTGATCCGGGGCGAGAGCGTGTTGATGGACGCGCTAGTTCATCTTAGCGGCCTCGGGGATCTGCCACTGAGAGCGCACGCGAAGAGATGGGCTCTCTTTGAGAAACGGTGGAATTTTCAGCTTCGGCGGCTGTATCAAGGAAGCGATTTTACGCATCTTGGGCCACTGCTTTTGGATGCGGCGGAGAAGGCATTGCGCGAAACTGATTCGGCGGCCGAGAGGCCGTGAAAAAAACTCCGCAAAGGCACCGGCTCCCTTACGGTCGCGGTTCGACTACGAACGATCGTTACTGAAACCGCGAGCGTAAGCGACCAGTGCTACTCCACAAAACCCAGCCGGCGCAGCGTGGCTGCCGGCTCGTTTTCCTCAAACGACGCTACCACCGCCGCTTGCCGGCCATGCTGCAGTGCGACCCCGTAAGGCGGATCGACGAACTGGAATGTCGAGCGTAGCAGCTGGAGATCGAACGAGGTGCCGGCCTTCAACCCCGTATCATGCAGAAACGCAGCGGCGAATTGGTTATCGTGGGTTGGGATGGCGATTACCTTACTAGACTTCCAGTTCAACTTCGCCATGCGGCGGGCGGCCGCATCGCAATGCAAGCATTCCGGATCGTAGAAGAACAGGAAAATATCGCCCTGTTGAAGAGAGAACGGCTGCCCGTCGACGGTAATGGAATCAGGCGCCTTCAATCCACTCTGCCGGGTTGCGTTTACTCCATAGGAAACCCCCGCGAATACCAGGACGGCTCCCAGAATCACTAACGCGGCTCGGATATTTTCCGCCGGACGTGCCCACCAGCCAGTAATCACTGCCATCAAAAGCATCACAGCGTCACCCACAAAGAATGCCGGACCAATGGTGCGTTTCACCAGCGGAAAGCAGCTGCAATCCTTACCGGCCAACGCTCCGTAATTGGCGCCGACGTAGAGCATGAACGCCACCAGCATCAGCCCAATCAGCAAACTTCCCCAGCGCCGGAAACGCGGGACCAGAACCAAAACGGCGGAGAGCGTTTCACCAATACCCAGCGCCAGGGTGAAAGGCAGTGCGTAGGCGGAGGGAACCTTGAACTCGGTCAAAGCGTGCGCCCACTGAAATGGATCCGTGAGTTTCCAGGCACCGGAAGCGAAAAAGAGGATGGCCAGCAGCAGGGCAGCAACGCCGCTAATGGTATTCTTCCAGGCCGGAAGATCGGCATTAGCGGGAGACAGCCCCAACTCGGCCGATTCCACTAGGCTGTCACTCATACTCTTTCTATTTTAGCCTCCCTGGGTCAAACCGGAGCTAACCCCGGCTGAAGAACCCCTTTGCGGCCTCGATTGTCTGGGCGATGTCCTGGTCGCGATGAGCCGTGGAAACGAACCCTGCCTCAAATTGCGACGGCGCAAGATAGATTCCGCAATCCAGCATCCAGTGGAAGAACTCCTTGAAGCGCCCGGTATCGGATCGCTTGGCCGATTCCCAATCGGTGACCGGATCAGGCGTGAAAAAGAACGTAAACATCGATCCCACACGATTCACAGTGACACCGGGCGGCGGATTCGCGCAGAGCCGGGCGGTGCGCCGCTCCAGCGTTTCATAGATATCCGGATTCGCTTTTAGATGCCCCAGCATGGCGATTCCGGCGGCCACCGCGAGGGGATTTCCCGAGAGCGTCCCGGCCTGATAAATCGGACCCAGCGGGGCAACCTGGCTCATCACGTCCGCGCGGCCGCCATATGCGGCGATGGGTAGGCCGCCGCCAATGATTTTGCCCAGCGTGGTGAGATCGGGCTTTATTCGGAAGCGCTCTTGCGCGCCTCCCAGGGCCAGGCGGAATCCGGTCATCACCTCGTCGAAAATGAGGAGCGCGCCGTGCCGTTCGGTCAAGCTGCGCAGGGCTTCCAGATAGCCATCGCGGGGAGGCACGCAGCCCATATTGCCGACTACTGGTTCTACAATTACGGCGGCGATCTTCGAGCCGCGCTCCCGAAAAGCAACTTCCACCGCTTCGATGGAATTGAAGGGCAACGCAATGGTGGTGGCGGCGAAAGCCTCCGGAACTCCCACCGTATCCGCGATCCCGAGCGTGGCCATGCCGGATCCGGCTTTCACCAGCAACGAATCCACGTGGCCGTGGTAGCAGCCTTCGAATTTGATGGTGAGGTCGCGTCCGGTGAACCCGCGGGCTACGCGCAGGGCGCTCATGGTGGCCTCGGTACCCGAGTTCACTAACCGGACCATTTCTATTGACGGAACGCATTCCCGGATTAACTCGGCCAGCTCCACTTCGCGCTCGGTGGGCGCGCCGAAGCTGGTACCGGTGGCCAAAACATCCTGCAGAGCATCCAGCAGGAAGCGCGGCCGATGGCCGAAGATGAGCGGTCCCCAGGAGAGGACGTAATCGATGTAGTCGTTTCCGTCGACGTCGAAAATGTGCGATCCTTCGCCCCGCGCAATGAAGGGCGGGGTGCCTCCAACACTGCGGAACGCGCGCACGGGCGAGTTCACGCCGCCCGGAATCAATTTCTGAGCTCGGACGAACAGACGGTCGGAACGGGAGCGATTCATAGCTACGTGGAAGCTAAGTCTTACGCGGCATCAGCTTTTGATGGAAGAAATTCAAGACTACATCCTGCAGCGTGCCGTTCAAGTTCTTAAATAGGCGGCTCTTCAAGCCGAGATATGGTTGCGTGCCGGCCAACAGGTCTTCAATGAGTGCGCGGAAGCGGGGACTGCGGCGAACGAATCCGACCATCCGGGCGGGGACGCTATTGAACAGGAATTGGCCCAGAAACAGGCGCTTGGCGAGCGACGCCCCGAATTCCAGGTCAGCGGCAAAATCGCGCCGCAGCATCCCGCAGTAAGCTTGCGCCTTCTCGGCCGGCGAGTGCGCATCGTTCAGCACCACCTGGCTCGCCAGATCGCCCGATCGCATCGCGTAGTAAAGGCCTTCCCCCGTGATCGGATCCACCAGGCCGCCCGCATCGCCCACCGCCATCCAACCGTCGCCCGCCAATCGATTCTTTTTCCAGCCGGGACTCTCGAGCGAAGGCAGCATGTGACCGTAAAAGGCCGCGCCTTTATAGGAAATTCCTTTTTCGTCCATGTAGCGTTCCAGGCGCGCTCGCAACGATTGCGCCGGCTCGCCTTTCCCGCAGATGCCCACCGAAAGATGGCCGCAACGTGGAAACACCCAAATGTAACCCTCCAAGTTGGCCAGGAACTGGATGTCGATGTGATCCTGCTGGGACGGAACATAGTAGCCCAGCGCGAACATAGTGTCGGATGCCGTCCATTGGGTGCCGACGTTGCGAAGTGGATTGCGTGCGCCCGTGGCCACGATGCAGAAATCGGCCTCGAGCGACCCATGCTGGGTTTTGAGCCTCCAGCCTCGACCGGATCGCTCGATTTCTAAGACTCGGGTTTTCTCAAGTTGTGCACCGGCCTGCTGGGCGCGGTCCAGCAACATGCGGTTCAGATCCAGGCGGGAATAAATCACTAGCGGGCGGGTAAGGCCCATGGTGACCGCACCGGCCTTCGGCGCCGCAAGACACGTTTCTGTGACCACTCGCTTGGGCGTTTCATTTTCGATCAAGAACGGATACTGTTGGTAGGCTTTGTAGGTAAGCCCGCCGCCACAGGGTTTTTCCCACGCCAGTTTCTCATCAAAAACAAGGGTATCCAGCCCACCTCTGGCCAGGCGTTCCGCCGCGAATGCTCCCGCCGGACCGCCTCCTAGGACGGCGACTCGTTTCATTTCGGTGGCTCGGGCTGTTTGCTAGGGACGGCTGGATGGCCGGGCGGAAGAGTCTGCGGCATGGCGCCGATGGAACCCGGCTCGCCTGCTTGTCCACTTGGTTGTCCACCCGTTGGGACGCCAGGGTGACCACCCATCCCTTGGCCGTGTGCTTCGCCGCCGGCTCGCCCCTTCACCACCCAATCGTCGCCCTTCCGTTCCAGAAGGTAACGCAGATCCATCCCGGATCCAGGTACGTTACTGCCTTTGGCCTGAAGGTGCACCGTCGCCGTGGCTTCGTTCTCGCGGTAAGCGACATTGGTGATGCTGACGTCCATCGAAAGCAGATCGGACCGCTTGGAAAGATAATTCAGCACGCCCTGTCGCACTGCGTCGGTGCTCTGGATATTGCGCTTGCAGCCGCTCAGGACGGTCAGGCATAGCGCGAGCCAGGCAGTAACAATAGTTAAGCGATTCACAATTTCGATTATAGTCCGGGACGGCGGCAGTGCTTGCGGTTTAGCTGCCGGCCCTGCTACACTTCCCTAAGTCTTTTATGGGAGAATCCAAACCACACCCCGGCGAGCTACTGCAGGGCACCCTCGACATGCTGATCCTGAAAACGCTGACGCGCGGGCCATTGCACGGTTATTCGATCGCCGAATTCATCCAGGAAACTTCAGAAGATGCTCTGCGAGTTGAGGAAGGCGCGCTCTATCCGGCTCTGCACCGCCTGGAACTGCGCGGGCTGCTGGCTTCCGAATGGGGCGTCTCGGAGAACAACCGGCGCGCCAAGTATTACCGGCTGACAGCGGCGGGGCGCAAACAGCTGGCACAAGAAACTGCGCATTGGGGAAGGATGACGGCGGCCATCGCGCGGATTTTGGAAGCAACCTGATTCGTGCGGATCAGCTTACCGAACCGCGACCGTGAGAATCCGTGAAAAATTCAACAGTACCGGTCGCTCACGCTCGCGGTTCGGTAACGATCGTTTGTAACCGAACCGCAACCCTGAGAATCCGTGAAATATTGGTCCCCTTGCTGACGCGCCGGGCTACTTTGGGAAGTCCGCAACTCTGCCCGAATTGTAGCCCCGCGAATGAGCAAGGGGACAGGCGCCAGTAACCGAACCGCGACCGTAAGGGAATCGGTGCTTCACCTACAATCTATATATGCAAAAACTTCTTGCGGCGCTCTTCTGCTGCGGGTGCGCCTTCGCCCAATCGTCGACGGATTGGCCCAACCTGGCGCGCTACCACGACGAGAATGCACATCTGGCTCCTGCGGCGGCCGACGAAAACCGGGTGGTCTTTATGGGCGATTCCATCACGGATAGCTGGGGCAGGCAACACGGGCAGTTCTTTCCAGGCAAGCCGTACGTCAACCGCGGTATCAGCGGACAAACCACGCCTCAGATGCTGATCCGTTTTCGTCCGGATGTGATCGCATTAAAACCGAAAGTTGTCGTGTTCCTGGCCGGAACTAACGACATCGCAGGCAACACCGGCCCAATGACGCTGGACGCTATCGAGGACAACCTGGCATCCATGGCGGAACTGGCGACGGCTAACAATATTAGGGTAGTGCTCAGCTCGGTGCTTCCGGTATGCGATTACATCAAGCCGCAAACGGAGCGCCGTCCGCCCGAAAAAGTGATCGCGTTGAACGCCTGGATCAAGGATTACGCAGCCCGGAACGGTTTCGTGTATCTGGACTACTACTCCGCCATGCTCGATGACAAGCAGATGTTTCGGAAGGAATTGACTTACGACGGTCTGCATCCCAACGACGCCGGGTACGAGGTTATGGGGCCGCTGGCGGAAAAAGCGATCGCCGCCGCGCTTGCCAAGTGAAGTCCGGGCAGTTTGTCGATCTCGCTTTTGCGAAGCGTCTGGAAATGGTTTCCGCTGTCTCAGGCCGAGAATGCGCTCAGGCGCTGCACGTTTTTGCGCCGCACGTACTTACCGCCGCGGAGGAGATTGCCGGAGGGATCGCCGTCTTCACGGGCGTGGATTCACCGGTTACGCAGGCGTTCGGTTTCGGGCTGGACGGTCCGGTGAGCGCAGCGGAACTGGATCGGCTGGAAGCCTTTTTCTTCAGCCATGGCGCGGCGGTCACGCTGGAATTGTGTCCCTTTATCGATCGGACGCTGGTGGAACTGCTGGGGGCGCGGCCGTACCGGCTGGAGGAGTTTTCAAACGTCCTGGTTCGTGACATCGCGGGGGCGGAAGCGTTCAGACCGGCTGCTTCCGGGGTAACTGTCCGAACCGCGAAACCTGGGGAGGCGAAGCTTTATACGAAGGTCGTGACGGACGGATTTGCCGAACAGGTGCCACCCACGCAGTCGCTACTTGAAGTAGTAGAAGGCTTCTTTCACCGCCCGCGAGGACAATGTTTCTTCGCTTTGGTGGATGGAGAAATCGCCGGAGCGGCAGCCGTAGCAGCGCAGGATGAAATCGGAGAGTTCTACGGAGCCAGTACGCTGCCGGGATTTCGCAATCGGGGCGTGCAAGCGGCGTTGATCGCAGAACGAATGACCTGGGCCGCGCAGCAAGGTTGTAAAATCGCAACCACGACCACCGGACCGGCGACAGCTTCGCAGCGTAATTTCGAACGGGCCGGCTTTCACATCGTGTACTCGCGCACGAAACTGGTTCGTAACCGCGAGATAAAGGAAAAGGAGAGCGAATGACCAGACGAATCGCGTGCTTGTTGTGGGCGGCGCTGAGCGTAGCCGCGAGTGCACAAGTGATTGCTATCCGGGCGGGACACCTGATTGATCCCGATACCGGAAACGCCGCGGCCAACCAAATAATCCTGGTGGAAGCGGGAAAGTTCACAGCCATCGGGCCAAATATCGCGATACCGCCCAACGCGGAGGTAATCGATCTCGCGCAATACTATGTGTCGCCGGGTTTGGTGGATGCGCACAACCACCTGGCGCTGACATATAAGAAAGACCCCGAAAACAACAGCTACTATCTCACCACTGTGATGGATTCGACGGCGATTCGCGCCGTCCAGGCCGTTTCCAACGGCATAACCATGCTGAACTCGGGCTTTACGGTGGAGCGCGATCTTGGAAACGCCGGTAATTACGCTGATACCGCGCTGCGCGTGGCCATTGATCAAGGCTGGATCCCAGGGCCTACGGTAATCAATTCCGGCATCATCATCGGCGGCATGGGCGGGCAGTTTTCTCCGGTACCGGAGCGCGCCAGCCTGGTGTATCCGGAATATCTGGATGCCGACACACCCGATGAGATCGTGAAGGCGGTACGGCGGAATATTCTGTACGGCGCCAAGGTGATCAAGATCATGGTGGATGCGAAGTCATATGGTTATACCGTGGACGAAATGAAGCTATTCGTTGCCGAAGCCGCCAAGAGCGGTTTAAAGGTTGCGGGACATGTGCAAACGCACGCCGGCGCCATGCGAGCCATCGAGGCCGGCATCTGGTCCATCGAGCATTCCATTGGCCTGGACGACGAAGCGCACAAGCTGATGGCGCAGAAAGGTATTTGGCGGGTGGGCACCGAGACTCCGCTTTCCACTTATTACAGCCCCAACGAAGAACGGTTCCGGCGGCAGGTGGAAGGAATGAAAAACGCCTACGCCAATCACGTGAAAATGGCCTTTTCCACCGATGCCGACTACTTTATCCCCGGCATGACGCGAGGCGAGATCTCCATCGATTTTCTAAAGAGCTGGAAGGCGTCGGGGATTCCGGCGCCAGAGATTTTGAAAATCATGACCGTGAATGGGTACAAAGTTTGCGACATCTACGACAAGCGCGGACCGATCAAGGCCGGCCTTCCGGCGGATCTGATCGCCGTGCGAGGCAATCCTCTGGAGGAGATCGATGCGCTGCGCGATGTGCGTTTCGTGATGAAGGATGGCGTGGTGTTCAAGCGTGACGGCGTCATGACGCCCGAGAAGTTCTTCCATAGCGGGCCGGTGAATGGCTGGAGAATTCACTGATCGGCGTAATTCGCGGTGACGCTTCCTTCCGGTCGCGGTTCAGCGGGTTCCAGTGACAGTGGTGGTAATCTTCAAGGCGAAGACGGGAACGGCCAAATCGTCAGCATCGCGTACGTTGCAATAAGGATCTTTTCCGAAGCCATACCACAGAGTGGCATTCTGCGGTAGCTTTCCCTGGACATAGAGCAGTACCGTGCTGGCCTCAGCTGGGTCCACGCGAGATCTATAGATCATGGGAATTTCGCCTCCGCTGGTTTCACGAATAGTGAAACCGGCCATGCGCCCCTCCGATTGCAGCCGGCCATTCACTCCGGAAAAGGTCACTTTCACCACGCCGTCCTGGTATACCGCGGCAACCGGGCGCGGGCCGCGCTTCAGCTCGCCATAGTTCTTAATGCGCGGAAAGATATCATGGCACGCCAACTCCGCCAGCCGACTCGCCAGCTGTTTCAAATCCTGTGTGCCAACGTGGATTCCATCATCCAGTTGCAAATCCACGGCCGCGACCATGCATACATGCGGAATCTCGGTTTCCGCACGCAGTTGGGCCAACTGCACTTTGTTCCACTCGGCAAAATTGGTCTTGTCGATGTGGCGGCCGATCTGCACGTAATAGAACGGCAGGTCGGGCTGGTTGAAATCCGCCCGCATGGCTTTAACCAGCGCTTCAAACTTGGCTAAAAAGAGCGGAGCCGCCGTGGCATTCGCATCAGACTCGCCCTGATACCAAAGGACGCCCTTCACCTGCCCGCCCACCGCTTGCACGCGGCGATACATAGAGCCATAAAGCGACTCGCCCTCGCGATCCTTCAATGCGGGGTTCCACTGTTCCATCGTAGTGCCGGTGTGAGCACAGGGAATCAGGCCCACCGGGACGCCCGTGCGCTTGACCATTTCGACTGCAAAGGGCAAGCCTAATCCCGCGCCCTTCCTCCGGTTGACGACGTAAGTCTCCAGGCGCTCGCCCGTTAACCGCTCAGGTTGGTTCTGTGCATTCAACGGCCAGTGGACGGCATCCGCCGCGTTCACCAGGGTATGCAGCGGTTCCTCGGCGACGCCCCAGCGATCCGCCATATCGAAGCTGTGGACCAGCGGCGAGGACGGCTGCACTTCGATGAGGTCGCCGTGGCCCTCCATATTCGATTGTCCAGCCAGCACCCACAGGTCGCCCACCAGGATATTCGCGATGGAGACTGATGATTCCGCGCCTTGCACTCGCGCTTCCAGCCGGTACGGTCCGCCGGTGGGAACGTGCATCAATTCGCCGCTCCACTTGAGCTTTTGGATCTTCCCTAGCGCGGTCCAATCGAAGCCGGGCACGGTGCTGCTGTCCGTGGCAACCAGCCGGGCTTCGATTTCCTTGCCATTGGCTTTCTTTGCGGACGCCGTGCCGGCCAGCTTGATATCCGCGGTCTGGTCGCCATTTCGCTGAATGACCTGATTGTCTAGCGGACCCGAAGTGATTCGGATATCCTGGGCCAGCGCGGCGGCGGCGCAGCAGCCGACCGCGAAAACCAATGGCTTGGTACGCACCAAATCCCCATGTTACCAGGGGACCGTGGGCCACTTTGTGGGGGCAGGATGGAATCCCAATGCCACTTAGTTTTCTCACCTCAGGGACTGGGCCCCTGGCGGGGCAGGGCCATGCCCTGCCAGGCATCTTTTGATCCCGCTTGTGCAACCTGCGGAGGGGCCGGGGCTTATTGCGAACTGGAAATGGGGTCGCCCAGGAGCCCGGCAGGGCATGGCCCTGCCCCACAAGCCCTCCAAGTTTCGATTCTGGGAAAACTAAGTGGCATTGGGATGGAATCCTGCGTGCCGATTGGCAACCGGCACACACTCGGGCGGGTCGATAACCCGCCGCAGGTTGGCAACCTGCCCCACAGCTTCAATCGGTCTTTACTAATGCCCGCCGCGGGGTGCCGCTTAGATTGCCGGCGGCCTTCGCCTTGGCTTGATCGGAGACCTTAATGTTATTCACCACCTGAATAGCGCCGGCCGCCTTGGCCATCCGCGTGGCCGCGCCCTTGTGCTGCATGACGCCGGTCGAGCCGGTCCAGGTGGCAATTTGATTCTTGACGTGCACCTGGAAGCCATCCTTGCCGATCTTTGAGTTGGCGAGTTTGGCTTTAATAGTGGCTTCAATCTCAGCATCGCTGAACTTGCCTTGAGCGTGCGACTTGGTGAGGGTCCCGGCACAAGCCGCCAAAGACCACAACAACAGGGAAAATATTGCGAAAAATCTCTTCATACAGGTTAAGTGCAATTCAGCGCTATAATTCGCACATGAATCCTGACCAGATTGACCGGCGTGGTTTCCTGCGCGGCGGAGCAGCCGCTCTAACCGCCGCCTCTTATTCCCGTGTCCTCGGGGCTAATGACACGATTCAGCTTGGAGTGATCGGCCCAGGCGACCGCGGCACCTACGTGATGTCCCGCTTCCAGCAAAATCCCAGCGTCCATGTGGCTGCTCTTTGCGATATCTACAGCGAACACATCGATCGCGCCAAGCAAAAGGCGCCGGACGCCAAGAGCTTCAGCGATCATCACAAGCTGCTGGAAGAGAAGGGCCTGGATGCGATATTGATCGCCACGCCGGACCACTGGCACGCCACTTGCGCCATCGACGCTCTGAATTCCGGCCGCGACGTCTACGTGGAAAAACCCTTAACCCGAAGGATCGAAGAGGGTCCGCGCATCGTGAAGGCCGCGCGGGTGAATAACCGGGTCTGCCAGGTGGGTATGCAGCAGCGGTCCGGTAAGCATTACATCGAAGCCAAACGCCTGTATGTGGATTCCGGCAAACTCGGCAAGGTGACGCTGGCCAGAACCTGGTGGCATGGCAACGGCTATCATCTGCGCAAGGCGCCCGCGTCGCTGCAGACGCTGCCTTCCAATCTGGATTGGTCGCGCTTTCTAGGTCCGGTAAAATGGCGCGACTGGGATCCGCAGCAATATTACAACTGGCGCGCGTATTTGGATTTTGGTGGCGGGCAAGTCACCGATCTGTTCACGCACTGGATCGACGTGGTGCATATGTTCTTGGGATCGGATGTGCCGAAATCGGGAACGGCCGCGGGTGGCGTGTTTGCTTACAAGGATGGCCGCACGGCTCCCGACACAATCAATGTTCTTTTGGAATATCCCGCCGATTTCACCGCGACGTTTGAAGCTACGCTAGTTCCCGGTATCAAAGGCGAGGGCGTGGAGTTGTGCGGAACCGAGGGGCGCCTGCTGATCGATCGGCAGCACTACGAATTTCATCCCGTTGGCAAGAACGCGGAGGCGGTAGTGGTAAAGGCGGAGGATCCGGACATGACGTTTGCGCACGTCAGCAACTTCCTGGAGTGCGTGCGGACGCGCCAGCGGCCGGATGCCGATGTACTGATCGGGCATCGCTCGGCGCAGGCTTCACACCTGGGAAATATCGCGTATCTGGAGAAGCGCCGCATCGATTTCGACCCGCAACGGGAAGAGATCTTGCCGTTCTGATTACCCGGAGGGCTAACCCTCGTGGCGCGCTCCGAAAAATCGGCGAGGAGCGCCGACTCGCTCACGGTCGCGGCTCGGCTCCGTTACCGAACAGCGAGCGTAAGCGACCGGTGCTTTTGATTTTGCTGCACCCTTATTTTTTCGCCGCGACCGGAGTAACCGGCGCAGGGGTCTTTTTTGCCACTGCTTTCTTCGTGGACTTCTTGTGTGCAGTTTTGTTATGCGCAACCTTCTTTACAGCAGTCTTTTTGGTTGCGGAACTATTGGCGGCGGCCGGCTTCGCGGCCGTACTGGTTTGAGCAGCCAGCGCCGGTCCGATCAAAAGCGCCGTCCCCATAATTAAGCTAGTCAGAGTTTTCATTTTCGTTCCCTTTCCTAAGTGCGATTCAATCGCCCTCACCTTCTTCGACGTGGGGTGTCATTAACCTGCGCTTAACACACAATTTATTTTTGTTCACCGGCTGCTTGGGAATGATAAGATTTCACGCATGAGCATGTCGAATTCGAGAGTTCCCGCCGACATCGACGAATATCTGGCCGGCGTTCCCGAACCCGCCCGCACCACGTTGAGCAAAATTCGCGCCGCGATTCGGTCCTCTGTTCCACCCGAGGCCACTGAGGCCATCAGCTACCGGATGCCGACTTTCAAATACAAAGGGTCGCTCATGGCCTTCGCCGCATTTAAGAACCATTGCAGTTTATTCCCTATGAGCATGGCTGTGATCGCAGAATTCAAGAATGAGCTGAAGGGCTTTCATACATCCAAAGGCACGATCCACTTTCCGCTGGATAAGCCCCTGCCGGCCGCACTGGTGAAAAAGATGGTGAAAGCGCGAGTTGCTCAGAACGAAGAACGGAAACGCCTCAAGCGTCCTGGATAGGGTATCCTCGAAGGTGGCTATGAAAAAACTCATTGGACTTTCGACGATGTTTTTGCTAGTCGGCCTTTCTGCGCTTGCGCAAAAGGAACGCGAAGGCCAACAGCATGGTGGCAAACCGGATGTCGGCGGAGGATATGTTCCCAAACGGGGCCCTGCTCCCGTTAAGGCTGCGCCGCACCAGGAGCAGCGGCAAGCACCGGCCGAACAGCGGCAAGCACCGCAGGAGAACCGCAAATTCAACGACAAACAGGGACATCCCGAAGCGCCTCATGTCCACACCAATGGTCAATGGGTGGGCCATGATACCGGGCGCGACGATGCTCACTACCATTTGGATCATCCCTGGGAACATGGACGCTTCTCAGGCGGCATAGGCAAGGGTCACGTGTGGCACCTCGGCGGCGGCGGCCCCGGTGGCTTTTGGTTCGGCGGTTTCGGTTTCAGTGTCGCACCCTACGATGTCGGCTTTGTCACAGGTTGGCTGTGGGATACCGACCAGATTGTGATCTATGACGATCCTGACCATCCCGGTTGGTATCTGGCCTACAACGTCAGGCTGGGCACCTACGTTCACGTGATGTATCTGGGCCCGCATTAGAGTTTAGGCCAAGCACAGAGCGGGTTGACAACCCGTTGCAGGATGGCATCCCAATGCCACTTGGTCTTCCCAGAATCGAAACTTGGAGGGCTTGTGGGGGCACGGCCCCGCCCTGCCGGGGTCCTGGGGGAGCCCATTTCCGGTTCGCAATAAGCCCCGGCCCATCCGCAGGTTGCACAAGCGGGATCAAAAGACGCCTGGCAGGGCATGGCCCTGCCCCACATAGAAGTGCAACCCCGGCTTGTTATTCTAAAGAAGACAAGTGCATGCCGGGCGGCTCTACTAATCGTGTTGCCGGTTTGTTCCTTTTAGGAGCGTTGGCAGTCGCGCAGACCCACTCAGTCGCCCCGGTAACAACAAACACCGACGGAATCGCTTTCTTCGAAAAGAACATACGGCCGCTGCTGGCCGATCGCTGCTACGGTTGCCACAGCACCAAGGTCAAGCCACCCATGAGCGGCTTGCTGTTGGATTCGCAAGCTGGAATGCTGCGCGGGGGCAAGACCGGAATCCCGGTTATCGTCGCGGGTAAGCCGGAAGAAAGCTTGCTCATCGCCGCCGTCCGCCGAGTGAATAAGGATCTCCAAATGCCTCCAGGGAAAGCGCTGAAGGCGTTTGAGATCGACAACTTGGTGGAGTGGATCAAGATGGGCGCGCCCGATCCTCGCACGGAGTCGGCTCCCGTCGCGGCGCTTCCAACGCCCACTTATGACTGGGACAAGGCGCGACGGCACTGGGCCTTCCGTCCGGTTCGCGATTCGAAGCCTCCTCAAGTGGCTGCGGGCGAGTGGCGGCAATCGCCGGTTGACGAATTCATCAAGACAAAGTTGGATGCGAAGGGGCTGGTGCCCCAACCTCGCGCCAGCAAACTCGCTCTCATTCGCCGCGTGACCTATGACCTTACAGGGCTGCCGCCCTCGCCCGGCGAAGTGGATGCATTCCTGAAGGACACCTCGCCGCGGGCCTTCGAAAAAATAGTGGATCGCCTGCTCGCTTCCCAACAATATGGCGAGCGTTGGGGCCGGCATTGGCTGGATGTGGTGCGCTACGCCGATACCGCCGGCGACAACGCGGATTTTCCGGTGCCTGCCATGTATCGCTACCGGAATTGGGTGATCGCGGCGTTTAACAAGGATGAGCCATACGACCAATTTGTCCGCGAACAGATCGCCGGTGACATTCTGGCGTCGAAGGACGACTTGGTTTCCCGCAACAAAGAAAAGTGGCAGCAGGAGATCATTGCCACCGGCTATTTGGCCAACTCGCGGCGTTTCGGCTCCTCGGTGGGCGAGTTTCACCTCACTATTGATGACACCATTGACAACTTGGGCCGTGGGATTTTGGGGCTGAGCATCGGTTGCGCGCGCTGCCACGATCACAAGTTCGATCCCATCCCGAACGCCGACTATTACGCACTATACGGCATCTTCCAAAGCACCAACTATCCGCATCCGGGCACGGAAATCTTCCCGCACACCCATGGGTTCGTGGCGTTGAAGCCGGAACTGGCGTCCACGTTGAAGCAGTTCGAGGACGATCTGTCAGGGATCGACCATCGGCTCCACGATATCCAGGATGGCAAGGAAAAATTCGCGAGTGATGCTGAAAAGAAGGCCGCCGAAAAAGAGACCAAGGATAAGCTGAGTAAGCTGGTGCCGCTTTATCCTTACTTTGACAGAGCCTATGCGATGACTGAAGGTACACCCGTGAATGCGCATGTGTTCATCAAGGGCGAGCCGGCGACATTGGGCCCGGACGTGCCGCGCGGATTCCTCAAGATTTTGGGTGGTCAAGAAGTGCCGGCCGAGGAGCCGGGCAGCGGGCGGCTGGAACTGGCCCAATGGATCACTGATCCCAAAAATCCCTTGACGGCGCGCGTGATTGTGAACCGGGTTTGGCAATGGCATTTCGGTCAAGGTCTGGTCGCCACGCCGGACGATTTTGGAACGCGCGGTGAAGCGCCATCACATCCTGCGCTGCTGGACTTTCTGACCAGCCGATTCATCGCGGGCGGCTGGTCCATCAAAAAACTGCATAAGCTCATGGTGCTGTCGCGAACGTACCAGTTGGCCTCCCCGGACAATGCCGTGAACTCCGCTAAAGACGCGGCGGACAAGTTTCTCTGGAGGTTCAATCCGCGCAGGTTGGATGCCGAAGAGATCCGCGATTCGCTGCTGGCGCTGAGCGGGAATCTGGATACAGCGCCGGGCGGTGAGCAGCCCTTTCCGCCGGAGATGCAGTGGAAATACACGCAGCACGAAGCGTTTATTGCAAACTACCCCACCAACAAGCGCTCTGTGTATCTGATGCAGCAGCGTATCCGGCGGCAGCCGTTTCTGGATCTTTTTGATGGCGCCGATCCGAACGCCGTCACCGGGCGGCGTCCCGTAACAACCACAGCGTTGCAGGCGCTGTATACGATGAACGATCCGTTCTTTCACGAACAGGCGGATGCTTTAGCGGTGCGCGTGGCGATGCGGTACAGTTCCGATCTGGAGCGGCTGCGCTATGCCTACAAGCTGGTCTATGGGAGAGCGCCGGCGCCGGACGAAATCCGCGAGGGCAGCCACTTTTTGATTCGCGCCAAGGAATCGCTGGCCGGAACTTCTATGTTGGAAGACCGTATGTACCGTGAGGCTTGGGCCAGCCTGATGCGAGTGCTGTTGAGTAGTAACGAATTCCTAACGTTGGATTGACGGGAATAAGAAATGCACCGACTCCCTCACGGTCGCGGTTCGGAAGGACGCGCCGGTGTTTCGAACGGGTGTTACCGAGCCGCGACCGTGAGGGAGTCGGTTTTGTGAGGGTTGACAACACGCATATGAACTTTTCTCCTATCACACGGCGGCAGAGCATACGGTCCTTGTTTCTCGGCTCCAGCCTGTTCCCCGCGCTGCTGAGCGAATTGCTGGCAAAGGATGCTGCGCCGGGCTCCGAGAATCCTCTAGCGCCGAAAGCTCCGCATTTTCCCGGCACGGCCAAGCGCGTCATATTTATTTACCTGAGCGGCGGGATGTCGCATATCGATTCGTTCGATCCCAAGACCAAGCCCGCCCCCGACGGTGAGAACGGCAAGAAATTCCTACCCTCGCAGTGGGCTTCGAAGCCGCGCGGGAAAGCCGGCATTGAAGTGACCGACCTGTTTCCGCATATCGGAGATTCGGTAGACGACCTATGCATCATCCGCAGCATGCATGGCGATCATAGCGACCATTTCCAGGCCACGCTTGGGATCCACACCGGATCAGTTACGTTTCAGCGTCCCAGCCTTGGCTCGTGGGTAACATTCGGATTAGGCACAGAGAATCAGAATCTGCCGTGCTACGTGGTGCTGGCGCCGCTCATGCCCTATGCCGGGAGCCAGGTCTGGTCTTCCGATTTTCTGCCCGGCGTTTACTCCGGAACGCGCATCACCAGCGGTCCCGAGCCTATTCCGGATCTTAACCGGCGCGCGCCTTCGGCAGAGCTGCAGAAGCTGGAATTGAGTTTGCTCGACAAATTCAACCGCAAGCATGCGCGCGAGCATCCCGGAGATCCCATGCTGGATGCGCGGATCAAATCCTATGAGACCGCGTTCGGAATGCAAATGACCATGCCGCAGGTGTTGGATCTGAACAAGGAGACCGATGCCACTCTGAAGCTCTACGGTATGGAGCGCGGAACCACCCCCGGATTCGGCTGGCAATGTATTGTGGCCCGCCGCATGATCGAGCAAGGCGTGAGATTTGTGGAGTTGATCGACACTGGATCCAGCAAAAATTGGGATGCCCATTCGGACGTTCGCTCACATGGGCCGCTGGCGCGCAAAATCGATCAGCCGATCGCGGGCTTGCTGGCTGATCTGAAGTCGCGGGGATTGTTGAAGGATACGCTAGTTGTTTTCACCACCGAATTCGGCCGCACTCCGCGGGCCGAGGGCTCAATCGGACGCGGTCATTTTAACAAAGCTTATTCGTCGTGGATGGCAGGCGGCGGCATCCAAGGCGGAATGGTCTACGGAAAGACGGACGAACTGGGCTCGAACATCGTAGAGAACGGATGCCACGTCCACGATTTCCATGCCACAATTTTGCATTGCCTGGGCTTCGATCACACCAAACTGACGTTTCGTCACGGCGGCCGGGATTACCGGTTGACGGATGTGGCAGGTAATGTGGTGAAAGAGATTTTGGCGTAGCCGGAACGTTTTTTCGCTACTTGTGTTGGCTCGTAAGTGCCAAAACCGAACCGGGAGGTCGCTCAGATCCTTCCGAACGTGTCCGGCGAGGGGAATTACGGCCAGGAAGTCAGAGGCTTCGCACATTGCCCCTTCGACCCGATTGGCTGCTTCGATGCTGTCTCTCGCGATGTAGCTCCAAATCTCGAATAGGTCGTCAGCCGCCTGAGGAGTGAACTGATACTCACTCATTCCCGGCGCTGGTCAGCCATCCAGGCTTGTTTTCGCTCCTCCATCCTGGCGCGCAATTGGCCACCATCCATCAATTCGCCTCGTTGAGCGGCGCTGAAACCCTCCTCGATTTTAGCGGCGATTTCAGCGCGGTGCTGCGCTAACCACGCTTCTTGTTCGTGGAGCATTGACACTGCGCTCTCCACGAACTCTTCAACCGTCCGGTAAGGGCCTCTCTGAACGTCTTGCTTGATCAGCGCCTCTAGCTCCGGGTTGATTCTGATTGTCACAACTCTAAGGATACCCGGTTCACCCTCGGACATAAAGTATGTACTGTAAACAGACGATGGACACCTAAGTACAAAATGGTCCCCGAATTCAAAGATGCATGGGGCGTGCCCCAGGTAATTACCACCGCTTTCGCGCTGAAGCGGGCTCGTTTGGCCGAAAGGCGACGCGAGACGCGCTATCCCACCCAGGATGCCGCTGAAGTTGAGGTGCGGCACGGCGAGATTCTGCGCATGCCAGCTATGGTGGTGGATGTCTCACGCTCCGGATTGCGGCTGGAACTCCCGGCTGCTGTCGGCCGAGGGGAACAAGTCAAGATCAACCTGCCCAGGCAGGTAGTTATTTTGGGCGAGGTCCGCTATTGCAGGCGATCCGGCATGATCTTTTACGCCGGAGTTCTGATTCTGGATGTCTTTCAGGCTCAGGCTGCGACTGGAGATCACATCTCGGCCGATGAAATGAGTTTCTTCCTGGTGGGTAAGGGATTGGCGGTAGCCGACATCATCCGGCTGAGGGAACATCTCATTGAGTGCGAACAATGCCGGATTCGTCTGGGTGAAACGGACGCAAAGTTGAATCCCGCGCGGCGCCGCAAGACCTAGCCTGTCAAATCCTGGCTCGCTCCCGGCTTTGTGCCACCATATTCCATGGGGCGCAACACTGAGCGGAAATCCTGAATCCAAAACCGAAACGGGCTGGCTCGCCGATTTCATTTACACGGGCGGCGCGTTTGAAACCGGGCTCGCGATGTTTGCTGACGCGAGCGGCCGGATCACGCGGTTCTCCCGCAACCCAGCCGACCTGGCCCGGGCGGAACGGCTGCGGAATCGGGCGATTCTGCCTGGTCTCGTGAATGTTCACTCGCACGCGTTCCAGCGCGTCATCCGTGGCCGCACCGAATATCGGAGCGGCGCTGAGCGCGACACCTTCTGGACGTGGCGCGAGGCCATGTACCACGCCGCCAACCTGCTGTCGCCCGAAGCCATCTACCATTCCGCGCGCATGGCGTATCTCGAGATGCTGCTCTCGGGAATCACCACCGTCGGTGAGTTTCATTACCTGCATCGCGCGCCTGGCGGGATTCCGTATGAGGATCGCAATCTATTGGCCTGGCAGGTTCTGCGTGCCGCCGATGAAACAGGTCTGCGGATCTGCCTGTTGCGTACTGCGTACGTGCGGGCGGGCTGGCATAAGCCCGAGGATCCCGGGCAGGCTCGCTTTCTAACGCCGCGTTTTGAGGATTTCATCGGCGATACCGAAAGCGTACGCGGCGCGTTGCCACGGATCACGCGACCTGGCCGGGCGTGGGTGGGTGTTGCGCCGCACAGCGTTCGAGCGGTTCCTCTGGATTATCTCTGTGATCTCCTGAGCTACGCGCAATCGGAGCACTTGCCGGTACACATCCACGTGGCTGAGCAGCCGGCTGAGGTGGAAGCATGCCTGGCCGAGTATGGCCGGCGGCCTGTCGAGCTGCTGCATCAACACGGCATTCTGGAATCTCACTTCACTGGAATCCACGCGATTCACATCACCCAGGAAGAAGCGGGTTATCTGGGAAAAGCAAAAGCGCGGGTATGTGCGTGTCCCACATCTGAGCGCAACCTGGGCGATGGGGCGGTCCCGGCGGATCGATTGTTCGCGGCGGGCGCAGGAATCTGTTTTGGATCGGACAGCAATGTACAGATTGACTTGCTAGAAGATTCCCGCCTGTTGGAGTACCATCTGCGCATGAATAAACTGGAGCGGGTGGTGCTGGCTCCGGGCTCAGAGAGAGACGCGCTGGCGCGGTGTCTCTTCGCCAGCGCAACGGAAACGGGCGCCGAGAGTCTGGCCGCGCCAGTGGGATGTCTGGAGGTGGGCCGCCAGGCCGACTTTTTCACTGTGGATCTGGACGATTCGTCGGTAGCCTGCGCGGGCGATGCGTTGTTGAACCACGTGGTGTTTTCGCTCGAACGCACGGCTGTGCGCGACGTCGCGGTAGGTGGAGAGTTCGCGGTTCGTGACGGGCGGCATGCGCTGGCGGAGGAAATCATTCGCCAATTCGCCGGGGTGCAACGGAGTGTGTGGAGCGCCGCATGAAAAGCGCAGTCGACCATCTGCTTGAACTAGTAGCTATCCCGTCCGTTTCGTCGATGAGCAATCGGCCGGTGATCGATTACGCGCTGGGCCAATTGGATGCGAGCGTGTGGCGCATCAAGGTTTATCCATATGGCGACGCGGCCGGCCTTGAAAAGGTGAATCTGGTGGCGACGACAGGGCCAGGTGTCGCGGAGTTGCTGCTGGTCTGCCATACCGATACAGTGCCGTTCGATCCAGCGTGGCCGGAAGCTGTGCATCCGCAAGTCCGCAACGGAAGCTTGTATGGACGCGGCAGTTGTGACGTGAAAGGATACCTAGCCTGCGTTCTGGCTGCGGTTTCCGGGCTGAACGTGCACCGCTTGTCGAAATCGCTGGCCATCCTGTTGACCGCCGATGAAGAAATCGGTTGCGTCGGCGCGAAATATATCGCCGGGAGAAATGCTATTCGTGCCCGATACGCGATCATCGGCGAACCAACTGGGCTGCATCCGGTCCGGGCGGGCAAAGGCTACGCGCTGGCGGAAATTGTCGTAGGGGGCAAAGAGGCGCACAGTGCGTTTCCAGATCGAGGTCGCTCGGCCATCTACGATGCTGCGCGTGTGGTCGCCAGGTTGGAACAAGTTGCCAAGAAGCTGGCCGCGCGGAAGAATGCCGATTTCGATCCGCCGTATACAACGCTCAACGTGGGATTGATTCGAGGCGGCACGGCGAAAAACATCGTTCCAGGCGAATGCCGGATTACGGTGGAGTGGCGACCGGTCCCCGGCGACGATCCGCGCAGGCCTGCAGTATTGATTCAGGAAGAGCTGGCGCGCCTGCGGCACCGCTATCCGGGATTCCACGCCCGGATAGATCTACAGCGCCTCGACCCTGCTTTCGATCCTTCGCCAACCGACGACCTCGCAGCGCTGGTTCAGTTGCTCGCCCGCCGCCGCCCGGCCACTGTCGCCTTTGGCACGGAAGCCGCGCACCTATGCACCCTTACGACGGAGACGATTGTTTTCGGTCCCGGCAATATGGAAACGGCGCACAGGACAGGAGAGTTTGTACCGACCGCGGAGCTGAATAAGTGCGTGGCGATACTAAAGGCAGTAATCGAAAAGACGTGTGGGTCGATTGTTGGATAGGATGGCATCCCGATCTCACTTAGTTGTAGGATTGGGGCCCTGGTGGGGCGGGGCCATGCCCTGCCAGATGGGGGCATGAGCCGAACCAATGGTTTGCTGCGCGCCGACGCCGGAAAGTCACTTCCTCGAGGTCCCGGCAGGGCATGGCCCTGCCCCACCAGGGTTCTGGGAAACTAAGTGACTGGGATGGCATCCTGCGCGCGGGTTAAACCGCGCTGCCCTGCTTCGCGCCCGAATACAGTATCGCCAGCGCGCCCGCATAAATTGCCATCCAGTGCCCCGAAAATCCGCGCACTACTGAGGCTGGCATTGGGCCCGTGCCGCCACTGTGCGGCGTAAGCATGAAGATCGCGAAATTCACCACCGCATATCCTAAGAAGCCGTAGAGCGTGTACCTCATCCACGCGGGACATCCGGCCAGCAGCGCCTTCCATTGATCCTCGCGTGGAACGCCCCGCGTCAAGCGGCGCGCCACCAGGGCTGCCGGAACGCAGACAGCCAAGGCCCCTAGGTGTAGAGTCCAAGTGTAATTACCCAACGGCCCGGACTTTGCTTGAAGTGCCGCGAGGTGAGAGGCAACGCTCAGCGCCAGTCCAATAGCGGCCAGCGCAGCGAAACAATAGATCAACGGCTTCATCATGCCACGGGGTACCAATAGTACCATCCGTCCGGCAAGCGATCTTGTTTTCCGGTCATTCGGTGAGGCGTTTCGCCCCTGGATTGCGCTGTTAGGAATGGAGGCAACATAGTAAGCAACATGGTAGGCAACATGGATCAAAAGATTATCCTTCGTTTCCGAAATTCAAGCAAGGCCGGAACCAGCGTGGAGATACCGGCCGGCAAGTTCCCAAACATTACCATCGGACGCGACCCGAGCTGCGAGGTTGCTTTCGACCCGGACAAGGACGATCTGGTCAGCCGGGCGCACTCCAAGATATCCATAGAGGGAGACAACTTCTGGATCGGCGATCTAGGCAGCCGTAACGGAACCTATGTCAACACGCAGCGCGTCAGCGGCCGCGTGAAACTGATGCCGGGCGATGTCGTTCAGCTTGGCCCGGGTGGTCCAGAGTTCGAATTCAGCGTGGATCCGGCTCCAGTAGGCTTGCTACGCGCCACGCGGCTGGCTACCGATATTGCTCCAGGCCAAAAGCCGATCGCGATGACTCGCGAGGCCTCCCCCCGCGAAGCGACCCCCACTGTAACGCCAATTCCCGCCGGGGTAACGGCGAGACCGCAAGTAGGAAAAGCCACGGTGGAGCGGATGATCCAGGAGGGGCAGCAACACTCACGCAAGAATCTCTATTTCGTGGCTGCGGCCATTGCAGTCGTATTGTTGGGCACGGCTAGCGTGTTCTGGGCGCGGGTGCGCGAGGCCGTAAAGCCGAAATCCCTCACCCCCACCGACATTTCGACGCAGAATCTAGATTCGGTGGTGGAAGTGGAATTCGGCTGGAAGCTGATCGACACCGGCAGCGGCCGGCAGCTGAATCAGCTTTACTTTCCCAACGTCAAAGTGGTGCGGCAAACCTACCGCACAGCGTGTTGCACGCGCGTGCGAGAAGTCCGCGAGCCTATTATTCCCGGCGGCCCCGCTTATCTGCCTATGTTTGTCTCGACTAACGACGGCGTGGAGCCGTTGCTTACCACCGAAACTGGCGGCGGACACAACAAGGCAATCGGCGAATCGGGCATGGACGGATCCGGATTCGTGGTGAGTTCGGACGGTTTCATCCTGACTAATCGTCATGTAGCCGCGTCATGGAATACCGCCTACACATTTACGGATTCCAAAGGAGTGCTGCTGACGAGCGAAGGCGGCCACCTTATAGTGAAGCCGATTGAAGCGCCGGGCGGTTGGGTTCCCGCTGACGCAAGAGTGCTGACGCATGTCAACTCGCCCGATCCCGCCAAGCTCGAAGGGATCGACCAGTATCCGGCCGGTAAGAGCCTGGAAGGACGCAACGATTACATGGACGTGACCTTTGCCCGCAACCGGATTCGAGTGCCGGCCAAGCTGGCGCGCGTTTCCGATCACATTGACGTGGCCATGATCAAAGTGGATATGCCGCGCGCTCTACGGAAATGCGATTTGAACGATAACTATGAAACCATCAAAACGGGCGACGCCATCACAGTGATGGGCTACCCGGTTCTTTCGCCGGCAGTGGACGGCGCGGTAGGGTCTCAAGATCCTTTCAAGAGGAGCGTGACGGTTCGCGAGATTCCAGACCCCACCGTCACCACCGGAAATATCGCGCGCGTGATTCGCGGCAAAGCCTCGGTGACTGAGCCGATTCGCAGCAGCTACGGCGACGTTTATCAGCTCACCGTTACGGCCACTGGCGGGGGAAACAGCGGTGGTCCTGTGTTTGACGATCAAGGCCGAGTGGTGGGGCTCTTCACCTCATCACGCAACGATTCCCAGGGCACAAAACTGACTTTCGCAGTCCCGATCCGCTACGGCATGGAGCTGATGGGGCTGACGAAAGTGATGTGAGCCTGAGGTTATTTAAACCTGTTATTTAAAGCCTGTCCGTTGCATGTCCATCGCTCCCTCCACTCGCGTCGGCCTCTACCGCATTGTCTCGGCTGTCGGCGCGGGTGGAATGGGCGAAGTTTATCGGGCCGAGGAATCCGGAACAGGCCGCGTTTGGGCATTGAAGACGCTGGTGAATGCGCGGGAAGGCAGCGAATTGTGGCGGCGATTCATGAATGAGGGCCAAATCCATTCGCGCCTGGAACATCCGGGAATTGCAGCCTTCCGTGAGATGTTTCTGTTCGGCGGCCAGCCCTGCATCGTAATGGAATACGTGGATGGAGAGACCGTATTTGAGCGCTTGGCCCGGCTACGGCGATTGGATTCGGAGGAGGCGGCACGGGTGCTAGCTGAATTGTCCGACGTGCTGACTTATCTGCATTCGAAAGGCATCGTTCATCGAGATCTGAAATCCTGCAACATCAAGATCAATTCGCTGGGACAAACCAAGCTGCTGGATTTCGGTATCGCACGCATGGAGGGCGGACAGCGGCTGACGCGGGTAGGCGCCGTGATGGGCACTCCAGAAACCTTGGCGCCGGAATTACTGGACGGACGTCCGGCCGGCATGCGTACCGAGATTTGGGGCTTGGGCGTACTGGGATACGAAATGGTGACGGGAAGCATGCCTTTTGAGGGCGCTTCGGACGAAGCGCTGTATCAGGCCGTAAGAACACAACATCCCGTGCCGCCTTCCGTACACAATCCGCTGGTCGAGGCTCAACTCGAAAAAGTATTGTTACGATGTCTCGAAAAGAATCCTGGCCGCCGTTATGGGTCCAGCGAGGATCTGAAGGCTGCGCTGAGTACTTGCGCGTCGCGGGAGGATTTGCGCCAGAAAGCCTGGCCCGCATTCAGCCCACGTATTAAGCGGACGGCGACGCTGACCGCGATATGCGTCGCTCTGCTCATCGGCCTATACTATCTCGCCGGAAATGCGGCAAGCGGCGATACGCAGACAGTAACCATCGAGTCGGCGGACGGTCCGGCGGATGTCTTTCGAAATGGAGAACGCGTGGGAAAAACTCCGTACCGGATGGGTGCCCGTACGGGCGATAGCATCCAGCTCGAGCTGCGGCGGCCTGGTTTTGTGGATCAGCCGGTGCAGTTCGACGTCACCGAGCGCAAGGTTTACAGTTACACGCTGCAGCGGGCGCGTAAGTAAGGGCAATGTTGATGTTCGAAAAGAAAAAACGCGCGATGGTACGGCCCATAAGGCCAACGAACCCGGGAATCTTCAACTGCGCCGTCCAAGCCAGCGTGCTGACCGACAAGGGTCCGCGCCGCGAATCTAATGAGGACTGCGGCAAGGTTATATGGCCACAGGATCCGCAACGACTGGTGAGCCATGGCGTGCTGGCGATTGTGGCCGATGGCATGGGCGGCCACGAAGGCGGAGAAGTGGCCAGCCACATGGCCGTACACACCGTGAGCGAGGCCTATTCCGCAGCGCGGACCGATCCACAAACGGCGTTGGTGCAGGCCTTTCAAACTGCGAACCGCGAGATCTATGCTCTCTCCCGCCAGCGCAGCGAGTTGACGGGCATGGGAACCACTTGCACCGCCGTGGCGGTGGTCAACGGAACCGCCTATTCGGCGCACGTCGGCGACAGCCGGGCGTACCTGGTGCGAGGCGGCCAAATCTATCGCATGACGGAGGACCATTCCGCCACCATGGCGCTAGTGAAACAGGGATTGATCACCATGCACGAAGCGCGCGAACACGAAGAGCGAAACGTGATCTTGCGCGCCATGGGAACACATCCGGAAGTAGAAGTGGCCACCTGGGACGCACCGTTTGTGCTGTGGCCGGAGGACAGGATTGTTTTGTGCTCGGACGGGCTGCACGATATCGTGACGGACCCGGAAATCTGCTTCATCACCGGCTCCACGGAGCCGTCGGAAGCAAGCTCCCGCCTGCTGAATCTGGCGCTCGAGCGCATGTGCACCGACAACGTTACGGTGGCCGTGCTTCGAGTCTACGAACATGGCCTATCCAATGGCGCCGGTAGCAAGGCGACTCGCGAGGTTGATTCCCTATGACGATGACTGGCCGCGTGGCGGGCAACTATCGGATCCTCGAGAAGCTGGGCGAGGGTGGAATGGGCGCGGTGTATCGAGCCGTGGACGCCATGGTAGAGCGTCAAGTTGCCATAAAAGTTCTGAAACCGGAGATCGCGGGCAATCCCGAGATCCTGGAGCGATTCCGGTCCGAAGCCGTTACGCTGGCGCGCCTGAACCATCCCTCCATCGCAACACTTTACTCATTCTTCCGCCAGGAAGACGAATATTTCATGGTGATGGAGTTCGTTCCCGGGAGGACGCTCGACGACGTGATTCGCGGCGACGGCGCCATGCCCTGGCGAGCCGCTACCGATCTGCTGATCCATCTTCTGGAAGCTTTGCAGCACGCGCATTTTCTGGGGATCCTGCACCGCGACATCAAGCCCGCCAACATCATGCTTACTCCCACGCGCGGAGTGAAGGTAACGGATTTTGGGATCGCACGCGCATTGGGAACCGCGCGGCTCACGCGCGAAGGCCGCATGGTGGGAACGCTGGAGTACCTGGCGCCGGAGCGCGTGATGGGCAAGCCGTTTGACGAGCGCTCGGATTTGTACTCCGCGGGCGTGGTGTTTTATGAAATGCTCTCCGGCCGGGTTCCTTTCGAAAACGATAGTGATTATGAACTGATCCGCGCGCAAGCGGAACAGCAACCCCCGCCGCTGACGGAGTTTGGCGTTTCGGTGCCACAACCGGTGGTGGACGTCCTAATGAAGGCGCTCGCTAAGAATCCGGAAGAACGTTTTCCGAATGGCGCCAGTATGGCCGCAGCGCTGCTGGCTGCGAAAATCCGAGCCGAGTCCGGAGCGCCGGCGATTAGTACGGTGATTAAGGAGACGCGTCTGGCTCCGGAACCATCACTCAGTGCACCCGTCCAGAACTCGCGCATGTTATGGATCATCGCGGCCGCGGTGCTTCTGATAATAGCGGCTGCTCTCGGGACGGTCGTGATGCACGGGCGATCCGTAGCGGTGAAACAGGCTGCCGAGGAGGCTCGGCAGCTACGGGCGCAGCAAGCGGCAGCGGAAGCGGCACGGGTTGAAGCTGAGCAACCTCCGATTGTGACGCCTGTTCCCGCACGCGTTATTGAACAACCCATTGAGCAACCGCACCCTGAACCGCCCCGACGCCAGAGGCAGCAAGCAATTCCCAGCGCGATCTCTCAGCCCTCCCAAGCCACGCCTGCCCCCGCGCCCGTTGTGGAGGCTCCGCCGGCACTGAGCGCCCCCGCCGATCCACCTCCCAGCATCCCGGCTAATCCCGCTCCGGTTGCAAGAGAGATTCCCGCCGCGCCGCCGGTCCGATCGATCCACGAAATCCAAACCTTGCTGGTGGACCGGATGCCGCAAGGGCTGGACGGATTCATCCGCGACGAGATCCGCATGCAGTTACACAATCGTCTCGAGGTGGTTTCCTCTCTTGACCAGGCTGACGCCATCATGCGTTGCGACGTTGAGAAGGAAGAGGGCGGCCACAAAGTTACCAACGCCACCGCTCGCGTACTCGGTGCGAAGGGACACGAGAGCGCCACCGTCCGTGTTTACGATCGTTCGGGCCGCCACCTTCTGTGGGAGGAAGAAGTGACGGACAAGCGCGGCGTAATGGGTATACACGGCGGCGAAAACAAGCTGGCCAGCCGCATTGTCGGCAAATTAAAAAAACAACTAAAGTAAGCTAGATCAGCGGCTGCTCGCGGTTGGCACGGACGTTTCCGCCACCGTCAGATATTTCGCATACCAGGCCAAATAGCGCTCAACCCGATCCTTCTGATAACTCGGCCGCGTGATGCCGTGGAACTGGCCCGGATAAACCACAAGTTGCGTCGGTACGCCGAGACTTCGCAGCGCTTCGTACATCTGCTCGCCGCCAACGAGGGGAACGTTGAAGTCTTTTTCGCCGCCCAGGAACAGCGTCGGAGTATTGATCTGATCGGCGTGCAAAAAGGGATAGGACAGCTTGATCCAGGGCTCCAGCCCAACCTTCCACGGCGGACCAATCTCCTCTTCGTACTGCATTATGTACTGGTCCACGCCGTAGAGCGCGAGGGGAAACGCCGTCCCTGCGCCGCTGGTGGCGGCATTGAAACGATGGTCCTTCGCGATGAGGGCGTCAGTGAGGATGCCGCCGTAGCTCCATCCGCCCACGCCTAGCCGGTCGGGGTCCGCTAGCCCGATTGCCACCACGTGATCCATGGCCGCCTGTAGGTCGATCACTTCCTTGTTGCCCCAGTCGGCCGCGATCGCAGTCTGATACTTTTCGCCGCGCCCCGAACTGCCGCGATAATTCACGTTTACCACTACATAACCATTGGCAGCGAAGATCTGCCGCTCGAAATTGAATGCGTGGGAATCCTGCCCGTTGGGGCCGCCGTGGATGCGCAGCAGGGTGGGGTACTTTCGCCCAGGCTCGTAATCGGGCGGCTTCACAATCAGCCCGTGAACTTCAGTCCCATCCTTCGCCTTGCAACTGAAATCCTCAGTGGCGCCCAGTTTCAGCTCAGCCATCAATGCATCGTTTTGATGTGTCAGCGGCCGCAGACTGCCGTTTTCGAGCGCATGAATTTCGGGATGGGTCAGATCGTTCGCGGCTAAGACCGCCAGGCGTCCGTCTTTGCCCTGCGCCAAAGTGGAAATCATTCTTTCGCCTTGCACCAGCCGTTCTACTGCTCCACCGTTCGACGGAATGCGCGCAGGATACTCGGAACGATCGTCCGCAACCAGGAACAAGATCATGGAACCGTCGAGTGTGAATCGAGGCGACGAGACAGAACGGTCCAGCTTTTCAGCAAGCAGCTTCGGCGTGCCACCGTCCACGGCAATTACGGCCAGCCGGCTCATGTTGTACGCGCTGTTCTTGGCGCCGGTGCTTTCGAGAAACACCAGCCGCTTGCCGTCCGGACTCCACTCGGGCTGTGCGCGCGAGGCCGATGCATGCACGCCATCGTAATGCGTGATCTGGCGCGGTGTGGCGCCGGTGCGCGCTTCGATAACATAAACGTTCCAGGTGTTGTAGCGCTCCGCGTGCTTGCCTTCCTTGCCGAGGAACGCGATCCATTGTCCGTCCGGCGACCAAGCCGGCGAAGCCACTTCGAATCCTTCCGCGGTTACAGGCTCTGCCTTCTTCGTCGCCATATCGAACAGATAGAAGCGGCCGGGCTTTTGCGTCAGGTAGCCTTGAATGTCCTGCTTGAATTTGTAGCGATCTACTACGATTGGTTTGGGCGCTTTCGCATTGGGGCCCTGCGCGGTTTTGTCGTCGTCGGTATCCGCGGGATCGCGCTCCGTCATCGTTAGCAGCAGGCGTTTCGAATCGGGCGACCACTCGTAGGACGACAGTTTATTCTTGAAATCGGTAAACTGCTGCGCCTCGCCGCCCATGCGGTTGAGTAGCCAGATCTGTGTGCCTTTGGCCTTTCCGGGACGGCCGGAGAGAAAAGCCAGGTAGCGGCCGTCGGGACTCCAGCGCGGCGCGTTCTCACTTTCCGGACTCGATGTCAGCCGCAACTGTTCCGTGCCGTCCCAGCTCGCCATCCACACATCCGTGTCACTCTTGTCCGCGGCAACATCCACCGAGCTGACGGTATAGGCTACCCACTTGCCGTCGCCTGAGATTTGCACATCGCGTACGTCGTGGAACTTGTGCATATCGTCGACGGTGAGCAACCGTTGCTGCGCAAATAGCGATGCAGCCAACAGGAATCCGATGCCAAAACGGAAGTTCATGGCATATGAGTTTATCAAAGCTACTCTTAAGGCAGGGCCTTGCCCGGCCAGGTGCACCGGTGGTTTAATCGGGCCGTCACTCCATCGAGGTCACGGCAGGGCTTGGCCCTGCCCCACTAGGCCCCAAGTCGCTTGGGCACCAGGCCGCTGGAGCGCGCATCCGAGAGGAGTTTTTCCAATTGGCGCGCTTCTTCAATGGCAGCGCGGCGGCCAGCTTTGGACAGCCGGTAATAACGGCGGCGTTCGTCATCATGCTCGGAATCGGGCCGCTCCTCCAGTTCCTGGATGAGGCCTGCTTCGAGCAGCCGTTTGATCGCCGAATATAATGTGCTGGGACTGAGGCTCACCTGGCCTCCGGTGCGCTCGCTTACTTCCTGCATGATGGAGTAGCCGTGACGGTCGCGATCGGCGAGCGCAACCAGGATGTGGAAAGTGTCGCGCGAAAGAGCGAAGGGGCGCATACCGTCACTATAGCTCACTTCGCTATAGCGAAGAAAGGAATATCGAGCGATCAATGCTGGATTGCGGCGGTTGAGCTATCGCGGGCGGGTAAAGTACAGATGCTCCCTTCGCGCATGTTAGACTTATGGTTTCCGCGTCAAGGAAACACTCAATGAAATATTTGGCAACAACCCTTCTGTTTTCTGCATTCCTCTGTGGCCAAACACCAACACCGCCGGTCGCGCCGGTAGCGCCTGGCACGCCGGCCCCTCCCGTTCAAACGCCACCGCCCGAAGCTGCACCACCGGCTCCCATAACTCCGGACACTGTCGTAGCGGAGTTGCCGGACGGCAAGAAGCTGACGGCCGGGGAGATTGATCGCCTCTTTGCAGGCCTACCAGCGCAGTACCAGACAGCCGCTCGGATGCGACCCGATAACTTTCTGATGCAGATTCTCATGTCTCGCTACTTGGCCGAGGAAGCGGAGAAGGCGAATCTCGACAAGCGGGCCCCGTGGAAGGACACCCTCGAATTTCAGCGGTTGCAAACTCTTTCCAATGCCGAAGTCAATGACTTTAAAGACAAGATCCAGATCACAGCGGAGGATCAGGAGAAGGCCTACAAAGAAAATCCGGATCGTTTTAAACAGGTCAAGGTGAAAGTAATTCATCTGTCCTTCAGCGCCACCCCCGACAAGCCCGGTCCCGACGGCAAAAAGATGTTGAGCGAGGCGGAGGCCAAGGCCAAGATCGACGAATTCCGCAAGCAGATCGTCGCGGGCGAGGATTTCGGCAAGGTGGCGCGCGAGAATTCCGACGACAAGAGCTCGGCAACCAAAGACGGCGATTTCGGCACCATTAGTCACAACAGCCCCTATCCTGACCCTGTCAAGAAAGCGGTGTTTGCGCTCAAGGAGGGTGAGGTGAGCGAGCCGGTAAAGCAAGCCAACGGTTTCTATCTCATCCGTGCAGACTCCGTGATCACGCAGCCATTCAATGAGGTTCGCCCGCAGGTTATCGAGGAACTGAGGGACTCGCGCCTCAAGGAATGGATACAGAGTATTCAGGCTCGTTTCACGGTGAAGGTTGACAACCCAGCTTACTTTACACCTAAGCGTCCCCCGCAGCTCCAGACGGTGCGTTAAGGCACTCCGGAAACGGCTGCCGGATTTGAAGGGGCGTGCGATTGGAATCCGCTGCCTGCCTGAGTTGAGCGCGGGCAGCGGCAAACTCTACTCGACGCGGATGTACGGCCAGCCCGTTTACGCCGGGACATTCATCCGCAAACGCCGCATAGTGCTGGATCTGGAACTAGCCGCGAAACCGAAGGAGCTGGCGCGTATTCTCACGCATGAGCTGTTCCACTTCGCGTGGGTGCGCATGGGTAACCAAACGCGCCGTTCCTACCAGGAACTGTTACGACTCGAATGGAAACAACGCGCCCGCGGCGAGTTAGGATGGTCGGCAGAGATGCGCAAGTCGGTGCTCTTGAGCAAGCGACGCCCTCTGGCTCTCTCAAAGTGGCGCGACTACGCGTGCGAAAGCTTCTGCGATACCGCAGCTTGGCTCTATTCCGGCACCGCGCGGCACCGGGAGTTCACGCTGGCCCAGCGCCACCGGACGCGGCGCGCGGAATGGTTTCACGCCGCTTTTGAGGGGCGGCGGATACCGATATAATTGAGTTGAGGTGGTCTTGCTAAAGCCAATCCGAGCAGCGATAGGCTGCGTTGCCCTAGGAGCGTGCCTGGTAGGGACGGGTTGCTCAAACATTCCGGAAGCCGGGTTTGGGCCTCGCTCGGTCCACGCCGCGGTTAAACCCGAGCATGACCGTAAAACCGCCCCCGAATTTGCCCTGAAAGATTCCAACGGCCAAACCGTGCATCTGGCCGACTACAAGGGCAAGGTTGTGTTGCTGGATTTCTGGGCCACCTGGTGCGGGCCCTGTAAGATTGAGATTCCCTGGTTCATCGAATTCGAGCAGCAGTTCAAGGATCGCGGCTTCGCCGTGCTGGGCGTCAGCATGGATGAAGACGGCTGGGAAGCCGTGAAGCCGTACATGGAAGATCTCAAGATCAACTATCGGATACTACTCGGGAACGAGCAAGTCAGTGATATTTACGGCGGAGTGGAGTCGCTTCCAACCACGCTCTTGATTGACCGCCAGGGAAAGATCGCTTCGGTCCATATCGGTCTGTCCCGGGGAAAAGAGGAATTCAGGGATGACATCGATCGCTTGCTGGGCTCGTCGAGTGCTGGTTCTGGCCGCGCTCTCACTGCCCTTACTGCCGCAAAGTAAGGGAGTGCTATCGGTCGGGCCCGTGGAGAAGCTGACCATCCAGCGTGGAGCCTCGGGCGAAGTGAAGATCACTGCCCAATTGCAGCCGGGCTTTCACGTGAATAGCAACACGCCGTCGGAAGAGTATCTCATCCCGCTTAAGTTAACGTGGGCGAAGGAGCCGCTCCAGGCGGAGCAAGTCAATTATCCGAAACCGCAATCGGAGAAATACGATTTCTCTCCCACGCCGCTATCGGTGTTCAGTGGAAATTTCGAGATCGTCACGCGCTTCAAGGCTCCCGCCGATGCGCGCAACGGCCCGGCCATCATGAACGGCAAACTCCGCTATCAAGCCTGCAACAACAAGGAATGCCTGCCGCCGCGCACGATTGAGATTCCGGTGACGGTGGAGATTCAGTAAAAACTTTTAGGCCGCAAATGAACGCGGATGAACGCGAATAAACGTGCATACCGATTTTTGTCCTATTCGCGTTCATTCTCGGCTAAGACGGCTTTTGCATAAACGAATCCAGCGCCAGGCCGAGAATCTCCTGCAGTTGACCCAGGTCGAAGTGAGCCGGAAACCCCAACCGGTCCGCTAAGAAGCGGTCGCGCAGCATCCCTTCCAGCATTCCCATCAGCGCAGAACGAACAGCCTGTGGATTCAGGTGCGGGCGCAACATTTGGGCATCGGTCATCTGCTGCAGCACGCTGTCCAGCAGTTGGACGAAGCTCATGAAGCCTACCGTGAGCGCCACCATCTGTCCTTCTTTGCGAATCCTGCGGCCTTCGAGCAGCAGCAGGAGCTTCAACTCCGGGTCGCGCTCCAGCCTTTCCAGGACACAGCGCGTGATAGCCTGCAGCCGATCCATCGGCGCGGGCACCCCTTCGATAGCGGCGCGGGCTTCTTCGGTAATCTCGGTCCAGCCTTCGATGAAGATGGCTTCCAGCAGCCCAGCTTTGCTTCCAAAATGTTTCATCAACTGCGATTCGCTGGTGCCGGCTTGGCGCGCGATCGCCGAAGTGCTGGTATGTTCGTAGCCGCGATTGGCAAACAGGGTTTTGGCTACGCGCAGAATGCGCTCGTGGGTGGAAAACCCCGGTGCTTTGGCGGGTTCCGGAGAGGTTCGCGGGACCACTTGGTGATTATACACCCAGTAGCACAACCACTACCCCCAGTCCATGCGCGATCCGCTGTAGACGATCAAAGGGACCGGAATCAGCGCCGGATCCTGTTTCATCCCCGCCGCAAAGATCAAAACCGTTCGTGCATGGCAGGTGAGGTCTCAAATTACAATGTTTACTGGACGGATGCTCTGGCAAGACCCTGCTGGTGTAAGTATTCCAGGCCTCCCTGGCTGTCGGTACGTCAGGTGGATGTCCGCGGCTCAGCATTTCGCATCAACTCCGCCTGCTCCTCGGCACGGGTGTCGTTGAGAAACGTGCCACATCCACTCTCAATCGAGGCCAGGTATTTAAGCTTAGTTGGGCTGCGCTGGATCGGCAGGAAATCAATGTGGAAGTGAAAATAACCGTGGGAACCTTGGGCCGGCGGTTGTCGCACCAGCATCATCAGAGGCAGCGGAAATCCGTACAGGTTATCGTACTTCTGGCGAACGATTGTGAGAAGCGATGCCAGTTCACTCCGCTCCCGATCATCCATATCGGCGAGGCTTTGAAAATGGCGCCGCGAATAAATGTACGTCTCCGTTGGGAAACGTCCGAAGAATGGCAGGAATGCCACGAAAGAGTCGTTAGATGCAACCAGGCGGCGTCCATCCTGGACCTCGCCTTCGAGAATGCGGCAATACAAACATGCGCCGCGTTCCTCCGAATATTCAGATGCCGAATCCAGTTCCGTCTGAACGAGCGGCGGAACGAACGGGAACGCGTAGATTTGCCCATGCGGATGCGGCATGGTTACCCCAATCGCAAGCCCGGTGTTCTCGAAAACGCAAACATATTGCACATCATCTTGATGGAAGAGCTCGATAGTACGCCTGGTCCATAGCTCGATTACCTTTTTCCATTGCTCCACGCTCAACTGCGAAGGGAGCCGGCGATGGTCCGATGAATACAGCACTACGTCGCAGGCGCCGCGCGCGCCCGTTACCGTGAAAAGATCGCCGTCCCCGGAGAACGGTGGATTCGCAAAGCTCAACGCCGGAAAATCATTCGGATAAAGATGGACATCGTAATGGTCCGGCACGTGTCCGGAGCCGGGGCAGAACGGGCACCAATCTTCCGGAAGTTGCGGACGGCCTTGGCGCTGCGCGGCCACTCCTACCCACTGTCGCAATAATGGATGCCAACGCAGCTCAGACGACGATTGAGAATCTTGCATCACTGCCAGAATACAATGAGTCGAATGAACATTCGCAAAGAAGATGTGCTGGAGTACCATGCGTCTGCTCCGGCGGGAAAGATTTCGGTCACGCCGACCAAACCCTGCGCCACGCAGCGCGATCTGAGTCTCGCCTACACGCCCGGAGTCGCGATTCCATGTCTTGAAATCGAGAAGCAACCGAATCTCGCGTACAAATACACGGCCAAGGGTAATCTGGTCGCGGTGGTGACCAACGGTACGGCGGTGTTGGGCCTCGGTAACATCGGCCCGCAAGCCGGCAAGCCGGTGATGGAAGGCAAGGGCGTGCTCTTCAAACGCTTCGCAGATATTGACGTCTTCGATCTGGAACTGGCTGCCAGCGATCCGCAAGATGTGATTCGCGCCTGCCAGATGCTGGAGCCAACTTTCGGCGGCATCAATCTGGAGGACATCAAAGCGCCCGACTGTTTCGTGATTGAGGAAGAATTGCGGCGCACCATGCACATTCCAGTCTTTCACGACGATCAACATGGAACCGCGATCATTTCGGGCGCGGCTCTGATCAATGCTCTGATCCTGGTGAAGAAAAAGATCGGCGACGTGATAGCGGTGTTCAATGGCGCAGGGGCGAGCGCCCTGGCATGCGCGGAGCACGCCATCCAGCTCGGCATGAAGCGCGAGAACATTCTCATGTGCGATTTATACGGGGTGATATATGCAGGCCGCACGGAAGGAATGAATCCCTACAAAGCGCGCTTCATCGTAAAAACCGACAAGCGAACTTTGTTGGACGCGATGACCGGCGCCGACGTGTTTTTCGGATTGTCCGTAGCCAACTGCGTCACACCTGACATGCTGCTCGCCATGGCCGACCACCCGATCGTCTTCGCGCTCGCCAATCCGGATCCCGAAATTCCTTACGAAATAGCCGTGAAGACCAGGCCGGATGCCATTGTCGCTACCGGGAGGTCCGACTATCCGAACCAAGTTAACAATGTGCTGGGATTTCCCTTCATTTTTCGCGGCGCGCTGGATGTGCGTGCCACCACTATCAATGAAGCGATGAAGTTGGCCGCCACTTACGCACTGGCCGAGTTGGCGCGTGAGGAGGTTCCGGATTTCGTGAGCCGCACTTACGGCGTGGACCGTCTGGAATTTGGGCCGGAATACATCATTCCCAAGCCGTTTGACCCGCGAGTCCTATTGCGGGAAGCGGCCGCGGTGGCGAAGGCGGCCATGGATTCGGGGGTGGCGCAGGAACCGGTGGATCTTCTCGAATATCGGGAGCAATTGGAACGGCGCCTGGGCAAAGTGCAAGGCGTGATGCGCATCATGATCCACAAAGCCCAGCGAGCGCCCAAGCGCGTTGTGTTTCCGGAAGGCGAAGAACACAAAATATTGCGCGCAGCCCAGATTTTGATTGACGAGAAAATCGCAACACCCATCCTGCTGGGCAAAGAATCTGCGATTCGCGAAGGATTAGCATATCTGCATCTAACATTAGATTCGATAGCCATCGTGGATCCGGCAAAGTCGCCCAACCTGGCGCGCTACGCCGAAGAATTGTACCGTCTGCGCCAACGCAAGGGGGTGACGCGCACGGAAGCTGATGAATTGATCCGGAATCGCAACTATTTCGCGTCGATGATGCTCGCCACAGGCGATGCCGACGCGCTAGTGGGCGGGCTGACGCAGCACTATCCCGACACCATCCGTCCCGGTCTCGAAGTTATCCCGGTGCGCGAAGGACTACGCCGGGTCTGTGGGATTTACCTGATGATCACCCAGCGTGGGATCTACTTTTTTGCGGACGCTACGGTGAACATCGAGCCTTCCGCCGAAGACTTGGCGGAGATCGCTATTTCCGCCGCGGAAACGGCCGAGCGATTCAACGTGAAGCCGCGCGTGGCGCTGCTTTCATTTTCCAACTTCGGAAGCACTCGCCATCCGTTGGCGGATAAGGTTCGCAAGGCCGTGGAGTTGGTGAAGAAGCGCGCGCCGGAATTGATGGTGGATGGCGAAATGCAGGCCGACACCGCCGTTACGCCGGAAATCATCGAGCATGACTATGCGTTCAGTCCACTCCGTGGCGGGGCCAATGTCCTGATCTTCCCGAACCTCGAAGCCGGCAACGTAGCATATAAATTGTTGTCGAGGTTGGGAGGCGCGGAAGCTATCGGGCCGATTTTGAATGGACTCTCCAAGCCCGTGCATGTGCTGCAGCGCGGCGCGGAGGTGAACGAGATTGTGAACGTGGCTGCCATCGCCGTAGTGGATGCGCAGGAGGCCGAGCGGCGCGCGAATGCGCGGTGACGGAACTGGCAGCCGGAATGCCCAATGCCACTTAGTTTTCCCACCTCAGGGACTGGGCCCCTGGTGGGGCAGGGCCATGCCCTGCCAGCCGTCTTTTGATCCCGCCGGCGCAACATCAGAGGAGCTGGGAATTACTGCGAGCCGGACAGAGACTCTCAGGACCCCGGCAGGGCATGGCCCTGCCCCACCGGCTCTGCAAACTGAGAGCCTGGGACGTGAACCTCTATTAAGCTTCGCCAGAGTGGCCAGGAGCTTTTTTCCGCAGCGGTACGTCCCGCAACAAAAGATTCGCTCCCACAGCAATCACCATCAGAACTGCCCCTGCGACAAAAATATCGTGTAGCCCGTCCAAGAGTGCCACTCGCACATTGTCGAGTAACTTGTGAAGCAGATCGCGGCCATGCGGCTGCAAGCTATACACCGCTTCGAGTTGCGCTCGAATCTGCATTAGCATCAACGGCTCCTTAAACGGCTTCAGCGCTATCGCCGGAGTGCCTGGCGGAATGCTGCTCTCGAAGCGCTCATGATATCGGGTCAACAGGATCGATCCGAAAACCGCAACGCCAACTGTAGCGCCGATGGAGCGGAAGAATTGCGTGGATGCGGTGGCCGCACCCATGTGAGCTGGCGGCGCGACATTCTGCACCACCAGCGTGTAAATCGGCTGCATGATTCCGATCCCCAATCCTGCAATGATCATGTTGCGCACCACTTCAAAATGCGTGGTATCGGCGTTCATCGCAGCCATCATGAACATTCCCACCGTTGCGAGAGCCGAGCCGCACAGTGCCAGCGTCCGGTACCGGCCGGTGCGCGCGATTATGTTTCCTGACGCGACGGCTGCTACCACAGCGCCGACCAGTAACGGAGTAAGCAAGGATCCGGAACGGGTGGCCGAGATTCCAAGCACGCCCTGCATGAACAGTGGAACGTACAGAATCACTCCGAACATCCCAATCCCCAGCAGAAAAACCACGATGGACGAGACCGCGATAGTTCGATCGCGAAAGAGCCACAGCGGCAATAATGGCTCGGCCGCGCGCTGCTCGGCGGTCAGGAATGCCGCAAGCATGATGGCGGATACGATCAGCAAAACTACTACGCGCTGGGACGTCCACCCATAGTTCGTTACCCAGGTGAGCGCGAGCAGCAGTGGAACCAAACACGAGGTCAGGGTGAGAACGCCCCACCAATCGATTTGTCGCCGGACACCATGCGGCCGGAAATAAGGAAACTCCACCAGGATCGCGGCCGCGGCCAGCGCCCCCACGGGAAGGTTGACCCAAAATGTCCAGCGCCAGGAAAACTCATCGGTAATCCAGCCGCCCAGCGTGGGACCGAAAATGGACGCAAGACCCCAAACGCCTGCAAACAATCCCTGGAACTTGGCTCGATCCGCCGGCGCGAAAATATCGCCGATGATGGTGTACAGCAACCCGACGATCACGCCGGCGCCCAGTCCCTGAAGGCCGCGAAAAACGATCAGTTGCGTCATGCCGTCGCCGGGAATCCAAGTGAATTGGCCGGCTCCGCCGCAAAAGGCCGATGCGGTCACGAACAGCAGCGTCCCGGCCAGGAAAAACCATTTTCGTCCGTAAATGTCGGAGAGCTTGGCGAAGATGGGAACCGCAATCGTGGAAGTGAGCAGGTACGCCGTGGTCACCCACGGGTAACGATCGAATCCATTCAATTGCGCGATGATGCGCGGCATCGCGGTGCCCACAATGGTCTGGTCGAGGGCAGCCAAAAGTAGCGTGAGTAGCAGACCTGTGAGCGTCCCGGCCAACTGGCGGCGCGTGAGGTTGTGCAAGCCAGGCCGGCTGGCTTCCGGCCTATTCGTGGTCACTTAATAATTGTAAGGCTTAGGCCGCGAATTAACGCGGATGAACGTGGATGGTCGCAAACAAAATGTTACATTGGGACGCGTCATGAAGCACGTTCCGGCAATCCTGGTCATGCTGGCGCTGTTCTTGTTCGTGATGGCGCGCAATGTTGCGCCGGATCCTTATATTTACGACGAAGCCGACTACATGTACGCGGCGTCGCTCGGGTTTGCCGCTAACTACACCGACACTCCGACACTCCCAATTGCGGATTTTGTCCGAATTGGCTTAGGGCGCGGACGGGACTCGAGTCAACAGCAGGCCCTTTCCGAACAAATTCGTGCGAGCAATGATGCGGTTTTCTATCGGCACTGGCACGGCCCACTTTATCTGTACCTGCTGATTCCCGTTTCGCGGCTGGGATTGAGTGAGTGGCAGGTGCGAACGGCAATGCTTGCCATTCCAGCCCTGACCCTGGCAGTGATTTATGGTGGATGCCTCTGGCTAATCCCAGGGCGCGCGGGAACATTCGCAGCACTCGGGAGCAGCGTTCTGTTTCTTTCGAGCAACAGCGTGACGGGTTCCACTGAGTTAGCTCCGCACCATCTCTTTGCGCTCTTATCCATGGGTTTTCTTTTTTGTCTTTTGAAGTTCATTGCCAGTGGAGAACGCACTTATTGGTACGCTGCCGTGGTGTTCGTGGCACTCGCGTTTTGCACGCTGGAGATCGCGTTCGTTCTGATTGCCACGCTCGTGACTTGCGCGTACATGGAGCGCCGCCGTCTGGAGGCCGGCTGGCGGATGACCAGTACGTCACTCGGCCTGTTCATGGCCACAGTGCTGGTGGTGTGGCCGGCGGCCATTTACAAACTATCCTTCGTGAAGGGCTATCTGTTCATGGTGTACCTGGCTCTGTTTCGAAAATCTCCTTGGGGGACCGAGGGATTCTTCGCAGTCTGGCTAACGCGCGTGCTGGATTCACCTCTGGAATGGACCGCGATTCTGGCGAGTCTGCTTTTGTATTTTCAAACCCGGGGTGACCGCGGCAAGTCTCGGACGTATCCCGTTCTTGTGTATGCCGCCCTGATGCTGGCGGCCACGGCGCGCGTCGTCTCGAGCTCACCTCGATACTCACTTCTATTCATGCCGGCGCTGGATACTTTCGCCGCATTCACGCTGGTACCAGTTTTGATGGCAGCGCCCCGGCGCGTAATGTATGGGGCGCTGGCAATGTTCTGCGGGTTGTTGGGGATCGACGAGTACCGGCTGTTCAACCGCAACCGCAATCAGGACCCTCGTCCGCCCGCCGTCTTGAAATATATTCGCGACAATCGGCTCGAGGAGAAAACGCTGCTGGTCCCACAGGCTGACCTTCCGATGATCCACTACTATTTTCCGCGGACGCATCTGGTCGGCAATTACGATAAGAGCCCGAGTTATCCGGTGCGCGTCGAATCGCCGCGCTAGGGCTTGAGCCCGATGGGACTGGGCGCGTAATCGCCCACCAAATCCACATTGCTCTTTGGCGATATTCGCTGTTCCATTCCCATCGCCCAATAGCAGGCGTTCACCATCAATCTCCGGAAGCCCTCGTTCTTGAAATCCATGACATGACCCATGCTGGTCATGAACACGCGCGCCGTTTTTCCGGTCTCACCGGTGTACGTTTTGATCCACGCGACAGGCATCAGTTTCTTGGCGGGATCGGGCGGCGAAGACGGGTCCATACTCGACAGCACTTGCCCCATCACTAACGGCTGGCTGTCTCCCGAAAGCGTGGTGATTTCGTAAACGTCGGACTCGCCCCAGATATTCCGCACGCCCGTCAGAATGGGATGATCGTGCATTTCGGCTACGATCACGCCGCGCGTGCTCTCTTTCTGATGGGCTCCATAGTGCGCGATCCACGTTTCGCCCAGCACCTGCCTGCCGTAACCGCCGTCCTTACTTTGTGCGCCATATTTCGCGTACGGACTATCGGACTGCTTGGCGTAGTTGAACGCGTGCGTGGAAGTTCGCAATCCGACGATGGGCCGGCCGGAATTCGTGTAATCGATAATCTCCTTCATCTGGCCGTCGGGCAGCTCCAGATAGCGCGTGAACAGGACCATCAGATCGGCTTTGCGCAATGCTTCGAGCCCCGGAATGTTGTCCGTCGTCGAGGGATCAATAGCACCCGTTTTTCGATTGATGGAATAAAGCACCGTGCAGTGGAAGCGGTGCCTGGTTTCGAGAATCTTAGCCAAAGCTGAAATGGATTCCTCGGAGCGGTATTCCTGATCGCCCGCGATTAAGACAATGTGTTTGCCGTTGCATCCAAGGCTCATCAGCGCGGCGATCACGACGGCCCTGTACAATGGCATGAGATTAGGCAATGACAACAGATCCTTATCTTAACGCGGCCATCCAACAAGCCAAGAAGAGTCTTTCCGAAGGCGGCATTCCGATCGGGTCCGTGCTGGTGCACGAGGGCAAGATCATCGGGCAAGGGCACAATTGCCGAGTCCAAACCGGCAGCGCGATCGATCATGGTGAAATGAATTGTCTCCGCAACGCTGGCCGCTTGCCTGCGAAGGTTTATCAAAGCTGCACGATTTACTCCACGCTCTCGCCGTGTCCGATGTGCAGCGGGGCCATCGTACTGTATAAGATTCCACGCGTAGTGGTGGGAGAGAACCAGACATTTCTCGGGGCTGAGGATTACATGCGCAGCCAGGGCATCCAGGTGGATGTGGTGCAAGATCCGGAGTGCATCCAGCTTATGCAGGACTTCATCCACGCCAATCCGCAATTGTGGAATGAGGATATCGGAGTTTAGGGCGTTCTATTTCACTGGGGCCACGCCTTCGATTATTTTATAGAAGGCTGGCATGTCGTCTCTCCGGCCATAATATCTGGCATGAAAATCTAGCTGATTGACGTCTCCAGGAGTCTCGCAGTCAACTTCCCAGTAGGGTCCCGTGACAGGTGGCAAGAGCCGGTGGATCTTATGATACGGAACTTCGTATTGCCAACAAGTTAGAACGAGATCGCCTAGCCGGAAGCCCCGGCTTATGACTTCGGCCGCTCCCACGCGGATGGACCCGGAGCCGGCATCAGCCGGGTTCACGGCCCAAAGGTCATGAATGAAAGCAGAGGCTCTTTGTCCCAAAAGGGGTGTCACCCCGAAGCGGCCCGCTCGACTGCTGTTCACCAATGCCGCGACGAGATCGATGCTCGGGAATGACAAAACTGTAGCTGTCCACGGTATCGGAACGCGGTAGTGCGCTAAGTGTCGCGAACGGGGTGCCCTAAATGAGTCGCCACAGGAAAGAAGAAAAGAACGGACGCGGCGAGCGCGCTGGGCACCCACAGGAGCGCGCGTCTAATAATCCGTTTGTTCCTGGCGCGCGGGGAATGCAGCCTGCGATCCACTCGGCTGAACTCCCAGCCAACGGCATCGTATTCGATTTTCCAGGGCCGCGTTCTTCGGCGAAACGCGATAAATTCCATAACCGTCAGAATCAAACCAAATCCGAATGTCCACCCGGAATCGAAAAGGGCCGCGACGGCAAACGAGAGAGCAACCCCAACCGCCAGAACTCCCGCCTCGGTGAGAAACACCAGCAATCTCTGGGTGGGCCGCATAGGAGAAATCGGGGAATGAGTATCCTGTCACCCGATTTCCGCTGTTGGGCGAAAGCCGGGACGGCGGCGGGCCTTCGTAGCTTGCTCGAAACTGTAGGCCAGCTTCAATAACACCGGCTCGCTGTAGGCTGTGCCGAAAAATGAAATACCCACCGGAAGGCCGCGAACCAAGCCCGCTGGGACCGTGATGTGCGGATAGCCTGCCACGGCCGCGGGCGTGGTGCAGGCTGGCAGATTTGGATCGCCCAACACGAAATCGTTCAAGGGCGCGGGCGCGCAGGTAGGCGCCACTATGGCTTGCACTTTATGTTTTGCGATTACCGCGTCAATGCCCTCGGCGCGCGAGAGCCGGACGCATTTCGCGCGGGCGTCGATGTAGGCTTTCTCAGTCAGCGGCCCTTTCTTTTCGGCGCGCTCCATGATTTCCTGCTCGAAGTAAGGCATCTCTTCATGCGGGTGCTCCCGATTGAACTTGATGACATCGGCGAGGGAATGCACGCGCGCCGCTGCAGGGAGCGCGCCCAGGTACTTGTTCAAATCAGCCTTGAATTCGTACAGCAGGACTTCCATTTCGTCGTCGTCATATTTGCCGTGCGACGGCAGATTGGCCGGATCCACCAGCACCGCGCCTTGGCGCTTCATCTCCGCCAGGCATTCGTCCATCAGCCGATCCATCTCCGCATTCGCGCCGAAGAATTTCCGCTCCACTCCCAAGCGTGCGCCCTTCAATCCGTTCGGATCGAGAAACTTGATGTAGTCCCCTTCGAGCTTACCCGGCTCAGCCATCGCAGCCAGCAGAATTGCCGCGTCCCGCACCGTGCGCGCCAGGGGACCCGCCGTGTCCTGGCTGTGCGAAATGGGAATGATACCTGCGCGCCCGACCAATCCGACGGTTGGCTTAATCCCAACCACACCGTTGACAGATGCTGGCGCGGTGACCGATCCGTCGGTTTCCGTCCCCACGGCCAGCGCACAAAAGCTGGCCGATACCGCCGCACCCGAGCCGGAGCTGGAGCCACTGGGATTGCGATCCAAGGCATAAGGGTTCAGCGTCTGCCGCCCGCGCCCGCTCCAGCCACTGGTGGAATGCGCGGACCGGAAATTGGCCCATTCGCTCAGGTTGGTTTTTCCCAAAATCACCGCGCCTGCGCTACGCAACCGCTCAGCGACGGCCGAGTCGTGAGCCGCTATGGATCCTTCGAGTGCCAACGAACCGGCGGTAGTAGTCATACGGTCGGCTGTATCGATGTTGTCTTTGATCAGCACTGGCACGCCATGTAAGGGACCGCGCGCACCCTTGGCGCTCCGCTCGCGATCGAGTGCGTCGGCGATGGAAAGCGCGTCCGGATTGAGCTCGATCACCGAATTTACCTTCGGCCCCTTTTTATCCAGCAAGTCGATGCGCGCCAAATACCATTGCGCTACCGCACGCGCCGTGAACTGCCCCGAGGCGAATCCTTTTCCCAGATCTGTCAGCGTCGCCTCCTCGAGATCGAACGACTGCGCGGAGGCAGCCCGGGCTGCTGGGAGAAGCAATGCAGATTTGTAAAGGAAGTCACGGCGATCCATGTGAGAGATTATCGCGCGCCGCGTCCGCGAACGCACAGATTGTCCCAGCAGCGGACACTTAATTAGCTGCGGCAACTCGTCTGCATAGAGGCGCCGTGGCAGCACGATTGCTCGGAATCCAGCATGCTCCGAGACTTCCGCTTCGCATTTCGTGTCTTGGCTTCCCGCCCGGCTTTCACGCTTGTGGCAGCGCTGTCCCTGGCTTTAGGAATTGGGGCAAATTCCGCTATCTTCGGCCTCATCGATGGGTTATGGTTCCGGCCGCTGGCAGTTCCCAAGTCCAACGAGATCGTCCGCATTTTCTCCGTGACAGACCAGGATCGCCAGGGCCGGCTCTCATATCCGGAATACCTGGATTTCAAACAGCAGGCCACGCAGCTCCGCGAAGTGGTTGCGATCGGCGGTCGTGGGGCGACACTGGTGCAAGGAAACAACCACCAACTTCTCAACCTGAACCTGGTTTCATCGAACTTCTTTACTGCCCTCGGAGTGAAGCCTTTGCACGGGCGTCTCTTTACCCCCCAGGACGAAGCCGACACCACTCGTCCGTTCAGCGTCGTGCTCGGAAATTCCTGCTGGCATCGCTATTTTGGAGCAGATCCGAACATTGTCGGGAAGCAGATCCGCATTCAACGAATCAATGATGTTCTGGTCACGGTAATGGGCGTGTTGCCGGCTAGCTTTCGAGGCATCGAGAATGGTGGCGACCGCGATCTGTGGTTCTCACGGCAGGCTTGGAAGGTTATTGGCCAACCCCAGGAATTGGAAGCTCGCGGTAACCGATGGTTTTTTGTAATGGGACGGCTGGTTCCGGGCGCCACCGAGAAATCTGCCAACACACAAATTGAGACCATTGCCCGGCGGATGGCAGACACCTTTCCCGCCGCCAACAAAAATCGCCGCGCCGCCCTAATCTCCGATTTCCACTTCCGCGTGGAACAGGGTGGAACCAACGGATTGACGCTGCTCGCCATCGTGCTTCTGGTTGTCATAATTTCGTCCGTGAATGTCGCCAATTTACTGCTCTCGCGCGCGGGAGTGCGCGGGAAAGAGATGGCGATGCGGCTGGCTCTGGGCGCAGTCCGCTGGCGCCTCATGCAACAGTTGATGGCCGAGAATATCCTGCTCGGGCTTTTGGGGCTCGCGGGAGGAATCGCCGTTGGCGCCTGGCTCATCCAGATCCTGCCGGTACTGATGGTGCAACCGCCGGGCTTCTATAACGCCATCGATTTTCAATTCGATTCCCGAGTGCTGCTCTTCAGCCTGGCAGTCTCACTGGTTACTATTGTGCTGTTTGGTCTCGCACCCGCCTGGAAATCTGCCAGGCCCGATCTACTGCCCGCGTTGAAAGGAGATGCCGCGTTCGGCGTTTCCACGCGGCGCCGTTGGCCTCTGCGCAATTGGCTGGTAGTTTCTGAGGTGGGTATCGCGATGACATTGCTTGTTTGCGCAGGAGTGCTGGTGCGCAGCTTCGCGAATACGCGATCCAGCGACTTAGGTTTCGCACGCAAACAACTGCTGTTGGTGTGGGTGTCCCAGGACGACGTCAAGCCACCGCTGTATCGCGAGGTAGTCGAGCATTTTGAAGCCATGCCGGGAGTTCACAGCGTGGCCGCGGCGGTGCGTGCTCCTCTCAGCCTGTCGAGCGGCGGTATGTTTCAGTACGTTACATTTCCTGGCCGTACGGAATTCACCAGTGCGCCGCCATTTGAGATCAAGTACAACTCGGTGACCCGGAATTTTCTCAACACCATGGGCACGCCCGTGCTTCGTGGCCGAGGTTTTGAGGAGCGCGATGAAACACCGGGCGCCACCTCCGTGCTGATCAATGAGACCATGGCCCGTCGTTTCTGGCCCGGCCAAAATCCGATTGGTAAGACCATCAGCGTGGGGTCGAAGACTCCACGCCTTCACACGGTGATCGGTGTGGTGAAGAACGCTCCTATTAACCAAATCGACGACACACCTGAACCATATTTGTATCTGGCATACTGGCCGAACTTCGAGGAAGAAGTAACATTCCTCATCGAAACCCAGGGCGACGCAGCCGCATTGGCTCAAACGGCGCGCCGCGTCTTAAAATCGGTGGACTCGCGCCTGGATCCATTCACCATCACTACCGAAAATGAACTGATCCGGTATTCCGCTCAGACCTATCAGGTGACCGCGGAGCTAGTGGGAACTCTCGGCTTGCTGGGCCTCATCCTGACAGCAGTGGGACTGTACGGCGTGGTTTCCTACGGAGTCAGCCAGCGCACTCGGGAAATTGGTATCCGGATGGCGCTGGGTGCCGGAAAGAACGAAACTCTGGGGTTGGTCGTGCGAGAAGTGGTCCTGCTCGGATTGATCGGAATGGCCGCGGGTCTGCCTCTCGCGCTGTACGCCACGCGGTATTTCGCCTCGCTGCTGTTCGGCGTCCCGGCTTGGGACGCGCCGACATTTGTGGGTGCGGCAATTCTATTGGCCGCGGTTCTGGTAGTGGCGGGATTGGTTCCGGCTCGGCGGGCGACGAATATTGAGCCGGTCGCGGCGTTACGAAGCTCGTAACGCTCCCTTCCGGTCGCGGTTCGGTAACGTTATCTAGAACTTGCCACATTCTTTCCGAACCGCGAGCGTAAGCGACCGGTGCTTTTGATTTCTTCACGGGCTCTGAGGGAGCCGGTGCCGTTGCTACACTTCGTTGCGCTTGAATCTTTCGATCAAATGGTCGCACGCGCGAACCGTGATCGCCATCATGGTCAGCGTCGGGTTCTGGCAACCTGAGGAAACAAAGCAAGCGCCATCCATCGCGAACACATTGGGAACATCGTGCAGCTGGCACCACGCGTCAGTGACCGATGTTTTCGGATTGTCACCCATGCGCGCGATCCCCAGCTCGTGGATGGCCATGCCCGGCTCAGCCACGCGCGAGCTGATCTGAATATTCCGAGCGCCGCAGGCTTCCAGCATCTCCGCCGCTGCCACCGCTGCATCTTCCTGCATGGCCTTCTCGTTGTCACGATGAGTCATGCTGATGTGTAGCGCCGGGATACCCCAAGCGTCTTTCAAATTCGGATCGATGGCGACGAAATTGTCGTCATACGCTAACGATTCGCCGAAAGCGCCCATCGAGATCCCGTAGCTGCCGCGCACCACAGCCTGTTTGTATCCCGCGCCGAAGCCGGCTGCGCCGAAATCGAACTGGGGCCCGGCCCCGCCCTGGTATCCATAGCCGCGGATGAAGCGCTTCTGCTGTGGACCGGTCAACAAATTGCGAAAACGGATCACATAGATGCCATTCGAACGATGCGGCCCATTCATAGACGGCCTCTCTTCGAAACCAGGCAGCTCACCCGTAGCACCGCCGCCAGTCGCGTGATCCATCAAGCCGCGGCCGAGCAACCCGCTCGAATTGCCGAGCCCGGCGCTGCCTTCCCGCGTGGTGGAATTCAACAAAATGCGCGTCGATTCCAGCGCCTGCGCGCACAGAATCACGGCCTTGGCTTTCACTTCCTTGGCTTGATGCGTGATCCGATCGACGTAAGTAACTCCAGCAGCGCGATTTTCACCTTTCTCCCGATTGATGTGCGCCACTACGGCGTTGGGCACCAGAATACACTTGCCGGTCTTCACCGCATCTTTGACCGTCGTAAACGGACTGCTGAAATAAGAATTCGTGATGCAGCCGCGCTCGCAGGGACCGCAATAATGACAGGCCGCCCGTCCATTGTGATTCTGGGTCAGCATGGCCACGCGCCCGATGGTGATGGTGTGGCCAAACACTTTCTTCACCTGATCGCGCATGTATTCTTCACCGCAGGTTAGAGCCATAGGCGGCAAGAAATGTCCATCGGGAAGCGCTGGGTTATTTTCCTTGGCTCCACTGATGCCTACGTAATCCTCCGCAATGTCGTAGTAAGGCGAGAGGTCTGCGTAAGAAATTGGCCAGTCCTGGCCGTAGCCATCATGGCTGTAGGCTTTGAAATCGAGATCGCTCAGGCGATAGCTCTGGCGGCCCCAAACCATGGTTCGCCCGCCGACGATGCGCAGCCGCTGCCAAGTGAAGGGCTTGTCCTTGGGCGTGCTATATGGATTTTCCAGATCGTTGACGAACCAATCGTAGTTGTACTCCATGCACGCATAGCATTGCTTCTGGATCGGCCGAGTTTTCACGATCTCCGGCGACATGTCGCGGAAATGCAGCTTGTAGGCAGGCATGTGCTCCGTGAATTCGGAGGGCGAAATGTTGCGCCCGGCTTCGAGCAGCGCCACATTCAAGCCGGCTTCTGAAAGCCGTTTGGCGGCCCATCCACCGGTGGCGCCGGAGCCAACTACAATCGCATCGAAAGTTTGGGAGAGATTTGTATCTGCCATGATTATGCTCGCTTCGGCTCGCAGCCGGTTAGGGCGCCATGCGGGGGCTCTCCATTCCATCCCAGCGCCTTCATTCCAGCCTCCGAGCTATAGAAGACGCGCGCGATCCAATCCTTGATGTTCTGAAAGTGATTGTGGCCGGCCTGATCGGCAGTCTGACCTTCACCCCAAGTCTCGAGCGAATTCGGATACGCGAAAAACTTCAGTAGCTCTACCTGCGTTTCCTGAGGAAGATAGATCAAGGCGTTCCCGTAGCGGCTGCGAGCCTCGCCGTCGAGATACGCCAGGCTATTGAGGAACGATTGTTGCGCGTCATGGGTCTCGGCGGCGAGTAGCAAATCGAGAAATCGATTCACCAGCGCCGTTTTCGCCCCCGGAGTATCCGTCTCCGGAATGATAACGTCGCTGAGAAGAATCACAGTCTGGTTTTGATGATCGCTAAAAAATGCAGGCTTCCACTCGGCCCGCGCTAATTCCTTAGACTCGTCATAGTTCGCCGGAAATTCGTGCGCGGCGGCGGCGGCTGCGCCGGCGGCTCCAAAAAGCGAGGTACGCAAAAGCTCGCGGCGATTCATTGGAGGCTCCCGTTCGTTGGCATACGCTATTTACTATAGACGCTTGGCTAAGGGTGCAGATCCCTGAAAATTCAAAAGCACCGGTCGCTTACGCTCGCGGCTCGGTAACGGAGCCGAACCGCGACCGTGAGGGAGTCGGTGCTTGGACATTCCACAGGTCTTACAAACTTAATGTGCGGCTTCGAAACGAGTTCAGCTTTCTTGAAGCTTTACAACGCGAGAAACTCGCCGCAAGTCCATGCTCAGCGGCATCCGGGTGGCGACGATCCCTGAGTTCGATCAAAATGCGAAGGCGCTCGTCCAGCTCAGGCCAGCGTCACGTTGTACGACTAAACCGTGACCCAACCGTTCTTCTTCGAGCTCTCCAGCACTTTCTCCAGCAACTGCATGCCGAGCAGGCCATCCTCGAAAGTCGGATAGTCCAATGGCGCTGATGGGTCGGCCACCCTTGCGTAGAAGTGCTTGTACACCTGCTTGTGGACATCGTCGTAGCCTTCACTATGTCCGCCGGGAAGATCCGCATAAGCAGCCGCCTTCGGATAGAGTAAGGACGGATCCTTGACGATCAGCCCATTCGGCGTATTGCGCTGGCCGATCCACAGCTCGTCCGGCCGCTCCTGGTTCCATGACACGCCCGCTTTAGTTCCGTAGATATCGAACGTGAACATGTTTTTCCGTCCGGCCGACATCTGACTCACCGTGAATGCGCCGCGCGCGCGATGGCCTAGATGCAGCAGCACCGCGCCGAAATCCTCAGTATCAATAGCTACAGGCTGGTAATCTTCGGGCTGCAGCTTCTTGCCGGCGAAAGTTTCAATCGGACCTTTCGGCATTTTGCGTGTCTTGTGGAACGTGGCCAAATCCGCGCACAGCGCGGTGATCTTGAGCCCGGTCAGATGTTGGATCATATCCATCCAATGCGAGCCGATGTCGCCCATGGCACGCAGCGCTCCATTGGCTTTAGAATCCACGCGCCAGTTCCAATCGGTGTCATACAGCAGCCAGTCCTGCGAATAAGTTCCCTGTACGATCAGGATGTCGCCCAAGTCGCCCGCTTCGATCATGCGGCGGATCTGCTGCACCACCGGGTAATATCGCAAATTGTGGTTGATGGCGTTCGCAAGTTTCGTGCGAGCCGCAAGCTCCACCAGTTCGCGCGCTTCAGCGGATGTTACAGTGAATGGTTTCTCACACAGTACGTGCTTGCCAGCGTTAAGCGCCGCTTTGCACATCGGATAATGCAGCGCGTTGGGGGTCAAAACGTGAACGGCATCAATCGCGGGATCCTTGAGCAAGGTTTGATAGTCGCCAGTGCTATGCTCCACTCCGATGGCTTGAGCGAACTTCCGGGCCGGCTCATCGGCGTAATCGGCGACAGCGACGATCTCCACATTGCCCAGGCGCCGCACGTTCTCGGCATGCACCTTTCCCATGAAACCAGTGCCGATGATAGCCGTCTTTAGCTTTTTCATAACGAGATTGATCCTTTGTGTCGATAGTTGAAGTGAGTGAAACTGGTAAACTAGAGATTCTACATTAATGCGGGTTCGCATACGACTCAGCCGGGGAACGAAGGTCCGCCAGAAAGGGCGGAAGAACCAACACGTGGCGCTTGCGCTGGCGTCCCTGCTCACTCCCGCGGCGGTGATGGCATGTGCTTTGGCGTTCTGGCGCTTGTCGGCCGACCTCAGAGTTACCAGTCTGTTCCCTATTACCGACGGTCTCTTCTCCCACTGGCAGGTGTGGGTGAGTGGCGCGACAGTACTGCAGCTTTGTGCGGTAGTACTAAACCGCTATGGAAACTCACAATCCGTCATCCAGGGATCGGAAGAAGAGGAAGAGTCTCCGCGAGCGCTGGTAAATTCCCGCTATTCGCCTTACTAAAACATGTGGCGGCCCGCCACACCCTGTGCCCTTGAGCGACCGCATCGTTCTCCACGTTCGCGGCTCGGACAACCGCTAAGTTCAAGCAACGCTGATAGTACTAATCTGCGCTCATTTCGGAAACTTTGGCCGCCTTCGTGCATCTAGTCACATAGGTGGTGAGGAAATGTCAGCGACAAGAATGGAAGAGGTATTGCAACCCGTATCGGTCCGGCTCGTGTCCGCACTTTCGGACACGCGGTTGCAATCCTTGGTGAGGCGAACGGTAGCGACTTCGGCGCAGGCAGCGGACGTTTTAGTCGCACTGGTAACTCCCTCGGCGGTAATCGCATTGGTGATGGGGTTGTGGCGGCTCACCGCGGATCTAGGCTGGACCGAGACTTTTCCTATTTCCGCCGGATTCTTCTCCCACTGGTTGGTTTGGGTCGCGCTCGCCCTCGGGCTCAAGTTCGGTGCAACTACGTTGGCCACCAAACTCCTGCCGGTAGAAGCAGCCGCGAAAAAATCCATCGATAACTCAACTGCGTTTTGATATTCTGGATCTAGGCGGGCGGTCTCTTCATGTCTATCCGCAGTAGAACCCGAATGACGGGCGTATTTTACGTTCCTGGTTTCCCCAAGGGCGTGAAATGGCTGTTGATTTCCAACGTCGCGATCTTTCTGGTCGGGTTTTTCGCTCAACTGGTTCAATTGGATGGGCCGCTACGATTCCTCGCGCTTACACCCGAGTTCGTCGTCAAATATTTCTTCGTTTGGCAGTTGGCCACGTACATGTTTCTGCACGCGGGCTTCGGGCACATCATATGGAACATGCTGGCGCTGTGGATGTTCGGCGCGGATCTGGAGCAGACCTGGGGCACCCGCCGTTTTCTGCGGTTCTATTTCTTTTGTGGCATCGGTGCCGGGATCTGCGTAGTAGTGTTGAACTACCTGCTGCCCTGGGGCAATCCCGCGGTGCGCACCATCGGCAGCTCGGGAGCCATTTTTGGCATCCTGATGGCCTGCGCGATTCTATTTCCAGACCGGCCCATCCTCTTTGGTTTCATCTTCCCCATGCAGATGAAGTGGTTCGTGCTGATCGTCGGCGTCATCGCGTTTCTCAGTTCATTCCAGGCCAACACAGGCGTGAGCGCCTTCGCGCATCTCGGCGGCCTGCTATTCGGCTACTTCTTCCTGAAAAAACCCAACCTCCAGTTCGATTTGGCCGGCCCTATCCAGCGCCAATATCGCGACTACAAGCTGCGCCGCGCACGGAAGAAATTCCAGGTGTACCTGCGGAAGCAAGGCCCCGGAAGCGGTCCGACCATCCACTAGCTCCACCAGCAACACCGCTCCTTCTCAAGGGTTAAAATAATGCATGGGCGCGCGGGAAACTCCTTCCGCCACTAGAACGTCCGTATTATTGATATAGTTCCCTCAAGGGTCTTATGAAATACTTGAAAGCCGCCGTGATGTTAACGCTGGCGTTGTTGCTGACTGGAATTCGCCTCCCGGTTGTTAGCGCCCAGCAGGGTCCCCAATCCCAGCCGTCCGAGACCGTGGCCAAACCCAAGAAAACCGTCCCCGCCACCGACACAACGACGGACACGGACCAGCCTCCCATCCCCTCCCAGTACAAGAAGGACAAGGAAGTACCCAGCAGCCTGCCAACCTTCCATAGCGACGTCACCGCCGTGCAGGTGGAAGTGTCTGTGCTCGACAACAAGGGTAATTTCATCCCCAACATCCCGAAAGAAAAGTTCCGCGTCCTGGAAGATAATGTCCCGCAGCAGATCAGCACCTTCAGCACCAACGCCGATGCACCCATGACCATCGCGATGGTGATCGAATTCAACAATCTGTTTCAGCGGTATTGGAGCCAAGGCTGGTATGAAACCCTGACGGCGTCCTACGGATTCGTGCAGACCCTGAAGCCGGAAGATTACGTCGCGATTGTGGCCTTCGACATGCGGCCCGAGATTCTTTCCGATTTCAGTACGGACCGCATGAAAACTCAAGAAGCCCTGCAGCGCATGCGCATTCCAGGATTCTCGGAATCCAACATGTTCGACGCAGTGGTGGACACCGTGCAGCGCATGGGCAATATCGAAGGCCGCAAAGCCATCCTGCTGATTGCAACCGGCCGCGACACTTTCAGCAAGCTCACCTTCGATAAGGCGCGCAAGGCCATCCAGGAAGGTGGAGTTCCCATCTATGCTATCAGCATCCTGCAGGCGTTCCGCATCATGGCCGACCAGTACATGGGGCCCATGCAGCGCATGGATTTTCTGCAAGCCGATAACGAGATGAACACTTTCGCGCGGGAAACCGGCGGCAAAGCATACTTCCCCCGCTTCTTCGGCGAGTACCCTGGGATTTTCCAGAGCATCTCACAGGCGCTGCGCAATCAGTATTCCATCGCTTACCATCCCTCCAACCAGGCCAAGGACGGAAAATTCCGCAAGATCAAGGTGGAGTTGGTGAACCCGGAGAACGGGGAAGCCTTGAAGATCGTCGACGAGAAGCACAAGCCGATCAAGTATTCGGTGATTGCCAAGGGCGGTTACAACGCGCCTCGTGAAGTTGAATAAGCGAGTTGGCACAGCTCAGCCCTCATAGTCAAGCTCTCGATCTCGCTTTTTTCCAAGCCCGTAGAAAATCGATTGACAGTCGTGTTACAGAATGATATTTTCACTTTGTTCTTCTCGATGCCGAACTCATCATCTTCCTCCAGCCTCAGCGGACGTATTCTTCTGCTCGACGACAATAGTCTTGGACTCTCAGCGCGCCGCAGCGTCCTTGAGGAGCTGGGTCACAAGGTCATGACCTGCGGCGCTCCCCAAGACGCTCTCGAACTGTGTGGCAAACAACGGTTCGATGTCGTGGTCACCGATTACAAGATGCCGAAGATTAACGGCGTGGAGTTCATCACACGGCTGCGCAAGCAAGGTCCGGGTGTCAGTATCATTCTGATCTCGGGCTTCACCGATACTCTGGGACTCAACGAAGCCAACACCGGCGCCGACGTGGTGATTCAGAAAAGTTCGCACGAGGTCAGCCATCTTGTTCGATCCGTGAATCGCCTGCTGCGGAAGCGCCAACAACCAGTTAGGAAGCCGCCGGCTTCCCAGCTTCCGAAAGTCGAAAAAGTAGTGCGGCGTTCGCCGCGCTAGTTGTTCGGTTCTTCCGTTATTCAGTTCGTCGGTTCCTGGCTTCGCTCTCACCGGACGGAGAAGAACAACCCCCACATCCGAACCGAAGAAGTGAATTACTTAGGGATCGCCTTCGTCACCCTCGCGGTGGTGTCACCCGATCCAATCCAGGTATCGAATATGGCGCCATCTGCCCCGATTAGAAAGTAAGTAGACTCGGCGGCCACCCGATACGCCTGGTGAATAGGCCCCTCGAACGGTTCCCGCACTTGCGGCCAGGTCAGTTTGAGCTCGCCCAGGAATTTGCGCAGCGTCGCTTCCGACTCGTCGCTGCTCACTCCCAGGAATTCGATCTTGTCATGGTCCAGCCCCCTGTATAGTTGCACCATCCGCGGAGCTTCCGCCCGGCAGGGCCCGCACGATGTCGACCAGAATTCTATCAGCACCATCCGCCCGCGATAGCCCGTCAACTTGCGCGAGACCCCTTCCAAATCCGACGCCGTGAAATCCGGCGCAGCCGATTCTATCTTCAACGAAGGCCGCTCGGGCCGCGTTTCCGCCAATTCGGTCAGTGTCACGCTCGCGCCCAGTTTGTCCACCGTGAACTCGTACGATTTACCGGCCAGATTCAGCCATCCGTCGGTTGCTTTATAGCTATCGGCTTCTCCGTTTCCAAAGCGCTCCACCGTGAAGTGGTCGTATTCACCGTCATATTTCCCCTCACTCCCCGATAACTGGAACTGGTACCGGTGGCCGTCGAGTTCGATCACGCCCTTGCGCACCGAGGTGTTATTAACCTTGACGCCGAGTTGCTCCTTGCCTTCGATTTTGATCTGCGACAATTCGAAGCGGCAGGCCCAATGCAGCCCGCCCTCTGACACTTCGACGTCCAGCCGGCTGACGTTGCCGACACGCTCCAACCTCTGCGCCTTCACCTCACTCAGGTCGCCATCGCCCTTCCAGTCGAGATACAGCACCCAGCCACGCTCCTCGTCGCCATCAACAATCCACCCGCGATTGGTCCCCCCCGCCACAAAGTTGTACCCATAGCGCGCCGCAGGACTTAATCCGGCCGGCCTCTTCACCACTCGCACAAAGCTCGACTTCCTCTGCTCGGCGAACTTCGCGTACTGCTCCGCGTCCATAGGGAACGCGATCCCGCCGCCATTTTTCGAGAGCTCGGCTGGTCCCGTTTGAAACGTTAAGGTAGCTGCCGATACCGTCAGAGCGACAAATGGCAGAATTTTCTTCATAGCTGTTAAACGTAAGTCTCCGCCAATCCGTTGGTAAGAATTCAAAGTAAAGCGGCGTTCACCGCGCTAGTTCTTCGGTTATCCGGTTCTTCGGTTCATCGGTTCCTGGCTTTGCCCTGGCCCCACGGAGATAGAGAGCTTCGTACATCCGAACCGAAGAACTGAAGAACCGACGAACTGAAGAACCCGTTACAGTAGAAATGAATGCGTGTTTCCTTTCGCTTGGGCTGCGGCCTTTTGTGTGCACTGCTCGCGCGCGCTGCTGTGATACCGAAGGGTCCCGCCAAGAAAACCAGCCCCGGTAATGCGGCCGTGCGTACCTGGCTGCGCACCATGACCCTACGTGATAAGGCCGCCCAGCTCCTGATTATGCCAATCTACGGCGAACCAGCCCATCGCCGTTCCGCCACCTCGCGAAGGTACGAGCATTACGTGCGTGATCTGCATGTGGGTGGCGTTATCGTCACCGGACATTCGATGAATAGCGGTATTCGTAATGCGGAGCCCTACGCCATGGCCGCACTGCTGAACCGGATGCAGAAGATTTCCAAGCTGCCGTTGCTGGTGGGCGCCGATTTCGAGCGCGGCGCCTCCATGCGCGTCAACTCAACCACCGCCTGGCCTTACAACATGGCATTCGCGGCCGCCCAGGATCTGGACGGCGTCTTCGCAGAGGCCGCCGGGACCGCCCGCGACGCCCGCGCCTTAGGCGTCAACTGGATCTTCGCTCCCGTGGCGGACGTGAACAATAATCCCGACAACCCCATTATCAATATCCGTTCCTACGGCGAGAATCCGCTCCAGGTTTCGAAGTTCGTGCGTGCCTACGTGTTGGGAGCGCATTCTGAAAAGCTCAGCCCGGTTCTGGTGACGGCCAAACATTTTCCCGGCCACGGCGACACCGCGCAGGATAGCCATCTCGGCTTGGCCCGTATCGATGCGGACCGTCAACGGATCGAGGCAGTGGAGCTGGAGCCATTCCGCGCTGCGATTGCCGCCGGCGTGGACGCCATCATGACAGCGCACATCGCCGTTCCAGCATTGGAGCCCGAAGATGAACCGGCCACCGTGTCCTCCAAAATCGTCACCGGCGTCCTCCGGGACGAGTTGGGCTTTCATGGAATCACTGTCACGGATGCCATGGACATGCAGGGAGTGGCTGCCACGTTCAGCACCGGTGAAGCTTCCGTTCGCGCGCTCGAAGCCGGTAACGATGTGTTGCTGATGCCGAAGCGCGCCGAGGATGCCATCAACGGCATCGTCGCGGCCGTCCAGAGCGGTAGAATCACCCGGCAGCGCCTGGATCAAAGCGTGGCCAAGGTGCTGACGGCGAAGGTAATGCTCGGCTTGACCCGCAAGCGCGCCGTGGATCTGGATGCCATCGCCGATCAAGTGGATTCTCCCGAAGACGAGCAGCGCGCGCAACAGGTGGCGGATCACGCCGTCACGCTGGTGTCGGATCAAAAAGATCAGCTCCCGTTGCGCCACGCCGAAACCGCCTGCCTGATTTCGCTTAGCGAGAACCGGCATGGCCAGCAAGGACAGCGCCTGATCGAGGAAGTCAAGAAGCGCGCGCCCAGCATGACCACGACATCACTTGATCCGGGTATGAGCCAGGCGGACTTGGATCAAGTGGCGCAGAAGACCTCCGGCTGCGATCAGATCATCGTAGCGGCTTTCGTGAGCGTGAGCGCCTATCGCGGCAACGTCGCGCTGGCAGGACAATATCCCGATTTCCTGAACGGCCTCATCGCCGGCAAGATTCCGGTGACGCTGGTGGCTCTCGGTAATCCGTATCTGGCGCGCAGCTTCCCGAATGCCGCCGCTTATGTGACTACGTTCAGCCCCACTGCGACATCTGAGACGGCGCTTGCGAAAGCTCTGTTTGGCGAAATCCCAATCACCGGACGCCTGCCGGTATCCATCCCCGGCGTCGCCAAGTTCGGAGACGGCATACAACTTCCGGCAACCCACCCGCCGCAGAAAGGATTGTGAAAATGCTTGAGATCACCTGGCTTGGTCACGGAACTTTTCAGTTTCGGCTGGATTCCGGCGAAGTCATTGTAGTCGATCCCTGGGTGGATGGGAATCCGATGTACCCCAAGGCGCACAAGTTCGATCGCATCGATGCGATTCTCGTCACCCACGGCCATTTCGATCACATCCATGACACCGTTCCTTTGGCCAAGAAATTCAAGCCGAAAGTGGTCGCGATCTTCGAAACGTGCCTGTGGCTGACTTCAAAAGGCGTGGAGAACTGCAGCGGAATGAACAAGGGCGGTACACAGGAAGTAGGCCCGCTCAAAGTTACCATGACGCATGCGGTGCATAGCTGCGGCATCCAGGACGGCGATCAAATCATTTATGGCGGCGAGGCTGCGGGCTATGTGCTGCATCTCGGGGACGGCCGCAAGATTTACTTTTCCGGAGACACCAACGTATTTTCCGACATGCAGTTGATCGAGAAACTGTATCAGCCGGACCTGGCTTTTCTACCGATCGGCGATTTCTACACGATGGGCCCGCGCGAGGCTGCCTTAGCCTGCCGCTTATTGAAGGCGAAAAAGGTAATCCCGATGCACTTCGGTACCTTCCCCGCGCTAACCGGGAGCCCCGCTGAACTATCGAAATTGTTAAAGGATTTTCCGCAGACAAAAATCTGGCCGCTGGAAATCGGCACGCCAGTGAAATGGTAGAGTCTACCGACTCGTTGAGCAACCGACTCCCTCACGGTCGCGGTTCGGTAACTCTCCCTAAGCATGAGCCATTCTTTCCGAACCGCGACCGTAAGGGAGTCGGTGTCATGATCAAAAAGAAGCCGCGAAGCGGAATCCTCCTTCCTCGACTTCCCCGGCTTCTTGAATTCGTGAATTCGTTACTATAAAGTCAATGCGCCTTCTGATCGTCGACGACGACGTAGAGCTCTGCTCGCTCCTCAAGGAGTTTCTGGAGCGCGAGGGCTACAGCGTCCAATGCGTCCATGAAGGCCACGCCGCCCTCGATCTGGCTCAGCAAGGCGGCTTCGACCTGATTATCCTGGATGTGATGCTGCCGGGCCTGGACGGCTTCGAGATTCTCAAGCGACTCCGCCTCTCGAGCCGAGTCCCCGTGCTTATGTTGACCGCTCGCGGCCAGGACGTCGATCGGATCGTGGGGCTGGAGCTCGGCGCCGACGATTATTTGCCCAAGCCCTTCAACCCGCGCGAGCTGGGGGCGCGAGTGAAAGCCATCCTGCGTAGGACCGAAACTAAATCCAATCGCGGCCGTGTGGAAGTGAACGGCGTGCTGCTGGACCCGGGTACACGCGAAGTGATTTGCGATGGCAAAGCGGTTGAGGTTACCACCCTCGAATTCGATATCCTGGAACAGCTGATGCGCAACGCCGGCCGCGTGGTATCGCGCGATGGCCTGATGGAGAGCCTCTACAACCGGAAATCCACTCCGTTTGATCGCTCCATCGACATGCACGTCAGCCATCTGCGGCGGAAACTGGAAAGCAGCCGTCCCGTGATCAAAACCATTCGAGGTGTGGGCTACCAGTTTTGCCAAAGCCCTGAGGACGCGATAGCCTGATGCGATCACTTTTTGCGAAGACGCTGCTGTGGTTTCTGGCGACAACTGCAATCGCCATGACCGGCATCATCATAACAACCGCGTTGACTTTTAGCGCATCCGAGCCTCGCGGGCCATTTGGAACACTGTTGAATCTGCAGGTGGAGGAAGCCCGCCACGCATACGAAACCGGAGGCCGCGAGGGATTGAGCGCTGTCATCGCGAAGATTCAGCGTATCGCGCAAGTGCAGGTAGTTTTCACCGATGCGCAAGGTACTGACCTGCTCACGGGGCAACCGCGGCCCGAACTGCTGCGCCGGCCCACGCGGAGCCGTTGGCGGCTGCCCTTCCCCTTCACCACTCGGCGGCCCGTTATCGCGCGCGAGGACCTAAGCAAGCAGTACTGGCTGTTTCTAATCGACCAGCGCCGCAACCTGACTTTCTTCTTTCTCCAGCCCCAACACCTGTGGATTATCGGCCTGGTGGCCTTGCTCTGTTACGGATTTGCTTATCACCTGACGTCGCCAGTCCGGCGGCTCCGCTCGGTGCTGGAGCGCTTCGGGCAAGGCGATTTGGCCGCGCGCGCGGCAATCAAGCGCAAAGACGAACTGGGCCAGCTCGCCACCAGTTTCAACCAGATGGCGGACCGCATCCAGACGCTGCTGGCCGCCGAACGGCGCCTGCTGCTGGATATTTCGCATGAACTCCGTAGTCCGCTGGCGCGTCTGGGAGTGGCTGTGGAACTAGCGCGATCAGGCGAGGATCGCGACCATATGCTGGACCGGATTCAGAAGGAAGCGGACCGGTTGAACGAATTGGTGGCCGAACTTTTGCAGGTAACGCGCGTAGAGGGCGATCCCTCCATGCAAAAGTCCGAGAGCGTTCCGTTGGACGAATTGCTGGCCGATATCGTGTACGACTCGCTGCTCGAAGCCAAATCCAAGGACTGCACTTTGCTGTTGAAGGCGCCTGTCGCGGTGATCTTGCCGGGCGATGAGGAATTGATTCGCCGCGCCGTCGAGAACGTCATCCGCAACGCCATACGTTATGCACCTGCCGGCTCGCCCATTGATATCGAACTTAAAAAGTCAGCCGATATGTCGGAGATTTGTGTCAGGGACTACGGCCCGGGAGTGCCTGCCGAAGCCCTGCCGCGGATTTTCGATCCATTCTATCGCGTGGATTCGGATCGCAATCGAGTAAGTGGCGGCCTGGGCTTGGGACTTGCAATCGCTCGCCGCTCCGTGGAATTGCACAAGGGGAAACTTACGGCGCGGAACGCGAATCCTGGACTGCTGGTATCCATCGAGCTTCCCCTCGCGCCCGAAACACGCAAGGTGGAACAGAAAACTCCTACTCCGGTTTCAGCAGCTTGATATCGGATGGCAGTTCGAACAGGTTGCCCTGCACCTTCGGATCGTTGATCTTCACAGCGTCCGCGAATATTTCGAAAGTCTTTTCGCCGTTCCGCTGACGCTCAATCGCGAATGGCCACTGAATGCCGTCCACCTCGCGATACTTCGAAAATAGCGTGATCTCTTCGTCCTTGTCCTTGGTCACCGCGTTGCGCCGGTAGAAGACCTCGCGCACCGGCAGCTTGGTAGTCTTGTGAAAATAGACGGTAGTGGTACGATTGTCGGCGTCGGTGATGTCGACGATCTCCACCGGAGCGTTATCCAGGACATCCGAGCCGCGAGATTCCAAGATCAGCGGCTCGTGCATTCGAACGCGCAGGATATAAAAAATATCGCTGCGAGTACTATCTTTATAGCGCTCGAAGCGGTCGTCGGGAAGCGGCTGCGCACCCCGGAAGGAAATATTGTAGGCGGCTTTTTCCTGGAAGAGTGTGCCGTAATCTTCCTTCTTGCCGAAATTCTGGCGCTCTCGCAAAGCCAACTCATGCGCCGTATCGCTAACACCTGCGTCATATCGCGTGTAGATCTTGGCGATGCTTAACCCGCTGAGCTTTTCGCGATAGAACGAATAAGCTCGGCCAGCCACCACGCGGTCCTGCATGCTCATATACCGCTCGCCACCCAGCGCATCCAGGCATTCGTTGACCACGCGCTTGCCGCGCTCCTGTAGGTTTTCGGCCTTGAGAGCAAGAGCGAGGGTCAGGAGTGTGATTGAAAATCGTCCGCGAAGATTCATGGCTTCTTGCTGATCTCTTCTTTCGTCAACCCCGAATTGACCTTGTAATCGGTAACTGTCACGCTCGCGAATTTCTTGCCGCCTTGCATGATGGTCCAACCAAAAGGCAAGCGCATGCCATTCACGTCGCGCCAGTCCGAATAAGTTTGTTCCACCAGCCCCTGGCCGCTTTCGTAGATGATCTTCAACGGAAAACCCGTCTTCGGGTCCACCTCTAGACGGACGCTCTCGCCATCTTTCACCGAGATTTCTATGGCTCCTTCGGCCACGTAACTGACCGTTCGATCCGCATCGCGATCGCTCATCGCCAAGGGCGGGATCTGGCGAAATACTTCACCGCGAATCTGTTTCAGAACCGCCGGTGTCATGCCCATCATGCCTTGCGGAGTTGACAACCACCCGCCGGCACCGTCGGAATACACGGACTGTTTCGCAAACGGCAGCTCGAGATCCTGCCGTAGCGAAGAAGGCGCGAGGTAAGAATTCGTTTGCTTCACTTTCATAGTCGCGCCGGGAGTCTCGATACCCGCCTCACCGTGGTAGACCAGATCCTTCACGGCCGCGAGTTTGTCAGCGCCGCCCAGCGCCTGCTGCAGATGCTGCAACAACTCCTTACCTTTCTCGAGACTGGCGGGATCCACCTGCGCGGCTTCCTGCTTTGGTTCAGGTATAGTCAGATCGATGTCTTGAACAGGCAGACCGAGCGCGCTGAGCGGAGTTCCAAAATCTTTTGGATTGCCGGCTGCGACGTACGTCAGATCCGACACTTTGAAATATTTCTGCGCGACTCGCAGAATATCAGCCTTGCTGACCGCCGCTATGGCCTTCTGATACTGGAAAAGGAAGTCACGCGGATACCCGAAGTATTCATACAGCACCAGCCGGTTCAAGGTCTTGCTGGGACGGTCAAAGTGAAACACGAAGCCATTGAGCACGGTATCCTTGGCGGTCTTCAACTCCTCATCGGAAACTTCGGCTGAGCGGAACTTTTCCAGTTCTTCGCGCACGGTTTTCAAAGTATCGACAGTGTGCATGGATTGCGTACTGCCCGATATTCGAAAAACGCCGGGATGATCGTAATTGGCATCCCAGGAAGCTCCGATGTTATAGGCCCAGCCAAGCTCAGTGCGAATACGGCGCAAGAGACGGCTAGAAAATCCGCCGCCCAGTATCTGCGCGGCAACTTCCAGGGCCGGGTAGTCCTTGTCGCGATATTCGCCGCCCAGTTCTCCGATATTGAAGAAAGTTTGTGTGACGTCAGTCTTGGCGGCCAAAAATACGCCAGGCTCAGGCTTCGCCTCCACTTTCGGAAACGCGGGAACCGGTGACTGCGCGTATTTCCAGCCGCCCAGCAATTGCTCCAACTTGGCTTGCATATCGCTCGCGGAAAAGTCGCCGTACACTTCGAGAATAATGTTGGCCGGGAAGTAGTAGCGATGATAGAAATCCACTAAATCCTGGCGATGGATTCGATCCACATCGGCGTATTCAATCTGCCACCCATAAGGCGTGTTGCGGCCATAAAGGATGTTGGCAAACTCGCGCTCCGCAATACCACCCGCGTCGTCGTTGCGGCGCGAAATCTCGCTGCGTAATTGAGTCTTGGCCAAATCTACTTTGTCTTCCCGGAATTCAGCGTGGGTAAGGAAATCCTTGAAAACTTCGAGCACCTGATCCGTGTTTTCCTTCAAACAATTGAAGGATAGCGAACCGCTCCCCTCGCCGATCTGGCTTTCCACCGACGCGGCCACGTTCTCCAGATCTTCATCGATCTGATCTCCCGTTTTGGCTTTGGTCCCGCCCGAACGTAGAACTTCGCCCGTGAGTTGCGCCACTCCGTGCTTATCCGCCGGATCAAAAAGATTGCCAGTGCGGATCAACGCGCCGCCAGAAACCAGCGGCAACTCGTGATCTTCCAGCAGAAAAACTTTAATGCCGTTCGAAAGCGTGAATTCCACCGGCTTGGGTATTTGAAGCGCCGGCAGAGGCGGAAATTTCAGCTCTTTGTAGGAGGGCAGATTGATCGGACCGCGATGAACCTCGGTTTGAGCGGTGGCGAGCGATGCAACGAAAAGCGGGAGCAAAAGGAGCGATTTCATTTTGCCTCCTTCGCAGCAACCGCCGGAGGAATGATCCAAGTTACTGTCCGCGCATCCGGAATCAAATATTGTTTCGCCACCCTCTGGACATCATCCGCCGTGACCTTGGCGATCTCATCGATGCCGGTGAACATCTTCCGCCAGTCCCCGTAGGCGACGTAATAGGACGTGAGAGCCGCAGCCATTCCTGAATTGCTGTCGAGCCTATGAATCAAATCCGCCCGCACCTTAGTCTTGATGCGATTCAGCGTGCCTTCATCCACTTTCTCAGTCTTCACATGCTCGATGATCTTGTAACAGGCCTTCTCGTTCTCTTCCACCGTGTGGCCCATATTCGGGACCAGGAAGAACAGGAACAGGTTAGGATATTTTCCGCCAGGAAAAGACGCCTGGCTGCCTGCCGCGAGCGCGATTTTCTGGTCGCGAACCAGTTCCTTGTAGAGCAATCCGGTGCGTTCTCCAGACAAGATCTCGTTCAGGACATCGAACACTGAATCGTCTTTGCTGGTCTGATCGGGCCGCTTATAGGAAATGGCCATGAAGGGCTGCGCGGGCGATTCCACTTGCAAGCGCCGCTCGCCTTTCTGCGGAGGTTCCACCGTTCGCGGACCGCTAGGCAGCGGCCCCGAGGGCAGGATCGAAAAATATTTATCGGCCATCCTCCGGCATTCCTTGGGATCCACATCCCCCGCGATGCCGATTGTGATATTCCCGGGCACGTAGTATTTCTTGTAGAACGCGACGGCTTCCCTCTCGCGGAAATTTTCGATGTCGCTGGCCCATCCGCCGGGCATGTTGTGATAAGGATGCGCTTCAAACGACCCAGCCAGCAGGCTTTCCACCAACATTCCCTGCGGGCTGGATTCAACGCGCATCCGCCGCTCCTCCCGCACTACATCGCGCTCCTTATAAAACTCGCGGAACACCGGATCGTAGAAGCGCTGCGATTCCAGCAGGAACCACAGTTCCAGGCGATTGCGCGGAAAGTTGTAATAGTAATCGGTGGAATCTTCACCCGTTCCGGCATTCAACCCCACGCCGCCGTTTTCTTCGATGATCTGCGTGTAGGCATTCGGAACCACATAGCTGTTGGCTTTCTCAATGGCGGCATTCAGTTCCTTCTTAAGGGCCGCGAGCTTGACAGCGTCAGCTTTCTCGCCCTTGTTGCGCTCGCCGTCGTAGCGGTCGTACACGTGCTCCACCTGATCGAGCGCCTGCTTTTCCGCCGGCCAGTTCTTGGTTCCGATAGTTTCGGTCCCCTTGAAAGCCATATGCTCGAACATGTGAGCGATCCCGGTTTCACCGCTCGGATCGTCCACTGACCCGGCATTGACATAGGAGTGGAACGAGACCACCGGCGCCTCATGCCGCTCAAAGATGATGAAGTGCAATCCGTTCGGGAGCGTGAATTCAGTGATGCGCTTTTCGAAATCCTTTAGCGACTGGGCGCTAAGGAACAATGGGCAAAGGGAGAGAAGGAGGAGTCTAAACTTCATGTCAGTGTGGGATTCTTATTCTTATTGTAGCGTCCGGCCAATCACCGTGACCGGAATATGGGTCGGCATCTCCCGGCCGTGCGTCGTGCCT
>DASYNU010000281.1:0-3851 GCA_036008345.1 Bryobacteraceae bacterium | reverse complement strand
GTTTCCGCCGTACGCGGTGACGTAAAGGTCTTCGTAGCCGTCGTTATCAAAATCGCCTACTGCAACTCCCATGCCGTATCCCACGCCACTCAGGCCGGCCTTCTCCGTCACGTCTTCAAAAGTTCCGTCACTCTTCTGGTGAAACAGACGGTTCCAGTGCGCGGGTCCGGTCTTCTGGGGGATGGTTCCCTTGGGCGTAGGATCGGTGAGCGGCGCTCCATTCACCAGGAAGATGTCCAGGCGTCCATCGTTGTCATAGTCGAAGAGCGCCACGCCGGAGCCCATCGTCTCCGGCAAGTATTTCTTGGATGTGTGCGAAGCGACGTGCTGGAAACGGACTCCGCTAGCAGACGTGATGTCGACAAAGTTTCCGGGCGTCTCCGAAGCCGTTAAGAGAAACGCGCATAGGATAAAAAATGCTTGGCCGGACCGCTTCAATCCGTCATGGTAACGCGCCCGGAAGTCATACCAAACCGCGACCGTGAGAGAACGTGAAAAAATCGGCTGGAGCGCGGGGTTGGCAGACGAAAGCGTCTGCCCCACGTTGACGCACAGGGATCTACGACTGAGTGGCGCGGGCGCTTTCGCCTGCGAATTGGAGTTGGTGCTTCGTGGGTTCAAAAAGGCACCGACTCCCTTACGGTCGCGGTTCGGTAATGGTGGTATACCGGTTTACCGGCGGATCGTTCAAAACCTGTGGCATTCCAGAAGGCCATTTGATGGTTACGCGATCTACTTTCGCGCAGGTACCCAATCCAAAATGCAATCGCGGATCGTCGCGCGACAAATAACTCCCGCCGTTACGAACTGTATCGAACTGCGACTTTCCGCAAAATCCGATCTGCACGCTGCTTCCGATCGCATCCCGGTTACTGCGCGTTCCATGCAGCGAGAGACCGATCCACGAGTTGGAGTTCGCCGTCTTATTTTGGAGAAGTAAGGGCTGGCCCGAGATCGGCAACACCACCACATCCATGCGGCCATCGTTATCGAAGTCACCCGCGGCGCCGCCCCGGTAGGAATTGTCCGGCACGGCCGGATAGTGAAAGACCGGCGCGAATTCCCCGCCCCGATTGACTAGCACCGTGAAGGGCTGAAAATAATGCGGCGACTTCGGATAGACGTGCCCGTTAGCCAGCCAGAGATCCCGCTGCCCGTCATTGTCGAAGTCGGCAAACCCACAAGCCCAGCCCAGGTAGGCTCGGGTCGCTTTCGCGATACCCGCGGCTGATGAAATCTCGTCGAAGAAACCGGATTTGTCCTGCCGGAACAGCGGAAAATAGTCATCGAAAAAAGTTGTGGTGAGCAGGGCCAGCCTGCCCTGGTTGTCGAAGTCGCCCACCGCCACGCCCATGTTGGATTGACTTTTTCCGTCAGCGCTCACGGCCACGCCGCGCTCGAGAGCCGCCTCCTTGAACGTGCCGTTCCCCTGATTCAAGAACAGAAAATTCGGGTCCGAATCGTTGGCCACGAAAAGATCGATCTTTCCGTCCTGATTGAAATCGTCGAACACGGCCGTAAAAGCGTGCGTCGGCTTCACTGCGCCCAGACCCGCCTTCCGAGTTACATCGGTGAAAGTACCGTCGCCATTGTTGTGATACAGTACACCACGGCCACCGGGGAGCCCGATGGGGCCGCAAAATGCCGAGAATCCCATATAAGGACAGACCGGCGCGGGTTCGTTGAGCGAAATCGCGTGAATATCCGAGTAGCCGGCTACGTAAAGATCCAGATAGCCGTCGTTGTCGAAATCACCAAACGCGCTCCCGGTGTGCCATTCCACGTTGCGGCTCAAACCCGCCGCCGCTCCAACTTCCGAGAATGTTCCATTGCCGTTGTTCTTATAGAGCAGGTCCACGCCGATGGTGGTGATCAGGATGTCCGTGTAGCCGTCATCGTTGTAGTCCGCGGCGTTTGCGCCGGTTCCCCAATAGGCATTCGATAACCCTGCGCGCTCGGTCACATCTTCAAATTTCCCGTTCCCCAGGTTGTGGAACAAGTACACACCACTCTTGGATAGTGCGGGCGATTGGCCGCCTACCACTCGCCGCAACTGCTCCATGCTGGAGCCATTCACTATCAACAGATCCATCAGGCCGTCATTGTCGTAATCGAGCCAAGCGGCGCCGCTGCCATTGGCTTCCGGAATCCAGCGCTTCTCGGGACCTCCACAACGCATCTCGGCGCGAATTCCGGCGGCGCCGGCCGTGTCTAGGAATTGAATATCGGAGGTGCTGCCGGCTTGAGACAGAATCGCAAGGACGGGAAGAATTATGAGGACCAATCCAACACTTGCGCGGCTCAGCCTCATGTTAGCGTAGTGGTATAGCAACATAATATCAGTAATGCTCCATCGGCTCTTCACAACTTCTTTGCTGCTGTTTCTGCTCTCGGGATGGCCGCAGTTGACGGCCCAGAACGGCTCCAACGCCGACGATCCCCGCGTGCAAGAACTTTACGGCCAGGCGAAGACCGCGCAATCGCAAGGCGATATCGCTACCGCTATCGCCAAATATGAGGAGATTCTACGAGTCGCGCCGCGCTTGGGTCCCGCCTACAATAATCTGGGCGCGCTGTATTTCCGCCAGAGGGAGTATCAGAAAGCCGCCAACGTTCTGGAAGCAGGACTAAAAATCAGTCCGGCGATGCCGTCGGCATCGGCGCTGCTCGGCATTTCGCTTTTCGAGATGGGCGAGTATAGCAAGGCGCGGGTCCGGTTGGAAGCGGCGCTCCGCGCGAATGCGGCCGATAGCAACGCGAAGATGTACCTGGTCCGCGATTTGACGAAGTTGGGAGATTATGAAGCGGCTGAAACTCACTTGCGGCAACTGGCCGGCCGCGCGCCCAACAACCAGGAAGTCTGGTATCTGCTGGCCAGGCTTCATATGAAGCTCGCGGAACAGGATTTGGCGAAAATGAACGCCATCGATCCTCATTCGGTACTGTCGCACGAGTTGTCCGGAGAGATGATGGAGGCCATGAACAATTACGACGGCGCCGTAGTGGAGCTGAAGAAGGCGGTAGAGATGGCCCCGCAGCGGCCCGGTACGCACTATAAGCTGGGGGACGCCTATTTCAGTCTTTCGCAATGGGACCTGGCCATGGAGCAATTCCAGGCAGAGATCTCTGTCGATCCGGCAAACTGTCTGGCGCCCTGGAAGATGGGATCCATCCTCCTCGAGAAGAACGGAAATCCGGAAGAGGCGCTCGGGGACATGAACCACGCGCTTTCGATGTGCCCCGGTCTAACGGGTGCCAGGGTGGATCGGGCACGCGCCTTGGTTAAGCTAAACCGCAACGCGGAAGCGGCTACGGATCTTGAGGCGGCCGCGAAAGTCGATCCGTCTGAGCCCAGCATTCACTTTCTCTTGGCGAAGGTGTATCGCGCCCTCGGACGCGTGCAGGACGCGCAAACGGAGATGCAGACGTTCAGCAAGCTGGAGGAGAGCGCTCGGGAAGCTGTGGCCGAGCGAGCCCGTGAAGTAATTAAGAACAAGGAAGCTGCGCACTAATCTTTTTCGCCGGCAGGGGCTACCACAGCCAGCATGAATTGCAGTCCCTGCCTGAGCTGTAGCTCCTTGCCGCTCGATTCAAATTTCGACGCGTGCTGCGGCGAATCATCCACCTGAAGAGTGACGTCGGGCATTCCGATCATGGAGCCCGCCTGCGCAGCCACGGGCCGCCCTGGTTGCACCACCCCTCCGGAATCGGGGCGGGCATTGGGGGCGGCCTGCTGCGTCGTGACCGGCACCGGGGTGGCCGGTCCGCCATTCATCGGATGAACGTTAGGTGCGGCGGCATCCACACCACCGTTTCCCCCGACGCTTTTTCGAGGACCGCCCGGCATCAGG
>DASYNU010000280.1:0-31856 GCA_036008345.1 Bryobacteraceae bacterium | reverse complement strand
GACTCCTTCGTCAATGCGACGTCTGAGAATTGGCCCGACCATGTCCATCCGCCCACGGACACCAACACCTTCAATTTCGGATTCCTGGCCTTCAGGCTGTTCAGCGCTTGGAAATTTCGGGCATCCTGCGCGAAGCCTTCCACCATCACGCCATCCTTAATATTCGCGAACGCGTAATTGATGTGCGTGAGCTTCTCGGCGGCCACGGATGCGGGGTCGATGGTATGGTCCTGAACGAAAATGTACGCGATCACCGCCTCTTCCTTCGGACCGGCCGTGGTCCGGCCAGCCGCCGTGGCTAACATGTACCACGCAGCATGCGGCAACCATTGCTCGGCCCAGCGCCAGTCGGAATCCTGGTGGGTAATTTCATACGGAACGTTCAGGTCGATCCCTTGGTCATCCTTGTATCCCGACGTGATGCCGTTGCAAATGCCTCCCGGCGCGCTCTTGTACTCCCAGCTCGCGAAAAAACGATATTCGGGATTGTTATGGCCAGTGCCCTGCAACATGCTCGCGTCGAATGGATTCAAACCCAAAATCCAGTTCAATTGGTCGAGTGCATATGCGTGCAACTGCGCCTGGAACGCCGGATCGTCCACGTACAGAGGCGCAGCCAGGCGAGCCGCAGCCGCCAGCGAAGCGAGGCGCGCGTTCTCGCCCTGCCACCACGGGCTGGTATCTGAATCGTGCGGATAGAAGAACGTCGTCCTGCGCTGGCCCTGCTTGTTCTGCACATACTGCCGCGCCAATCCGAACGGGTTAGGTACTTCGCGAGTCACACCCAGCTCGAACTGGAACGAGCGTTTCACTACATCCAAAATGTGCGTCTGCTCGGCTTTGTCCGCCAGCTCGTAATATTCCACCAGCGCGACCAGCGGTGCGCCGGCGTCCGAAGCACTGAAGAAAGGCCGATCCCGATCGTCAGCGCGCCAGTAGTCTTTGTAACCGCCCATCGAGACCAGGCGCCCCAACAAGCCGTCGGCACGATGTTTGGCCGCCTGCGCGTAAATCGGCTTGCGAGTAGTGCGCAACAGCTCCGTGGCCGCAACTAGCGCGCAGTAATCGTCCAGGATGTTCTCTTTGTGATCGTTGAGCAGTTCGGAATTGTGGGCCTCTAGAAAAGTGAAGGCGTCTTCGGCCGTCTTCAGGTAGGTCGCATTGTCGAAGTGGCCGGCTGCAGGCGCACGGGCCGCGATGGCGAGTCCTGCGATAGCGAACCCGCCGCCACTGCGATACCCAACTTCATACTGGCCTTCCTCGCCGGCCGCGTCCGGCGCTGTTTTCCCCGTGGGCTTCTCCAGGTAGACGCTGAATCCCTGCATCACACGTTGAATAACCCGATTCTCGGGTTTCTTCTCGGGACCGTTATCGCCGATGGATTCGTAAAATGAACTGCCGGGCGCTCTCATCCGGACCAAGAAGTCGGCGCCGTACGCGGTCTCATCCAGCAAGCGCCGCAGTATCTGGCGGAAATTCGGATCGTCGCGTGCCTCCAACAGTTCGCGCGTTTTGCCTAAGCTGTAAACCACCAGCGGCGCTTGCTGCGTGTTGAAGTAACTCGCGAAATCAAGTTGCGACAAGTGGATTCCGTAATCGCCGCTCGCGTCGTACCATCCGCCGCGGGCATCCATGGGCTTTCGTTTCGATCCCTCGAAGGCAATTTTGCTATCGGCCTTGTCGATGGCGCCCGAGCTACGCTCGGACTTGAAGTAGTAGAGGACATCGGGAAGCGTCGCGCGCTCCAAAATGTTTTTCTGAACGCGGAAAGGAAACGACCGGGCCACATGCTCGCGGTCCTGTGCTTCGATGACGTACGTACCTTCTCTTTCGAGTTCCGTGAAATCGAATTCCCAATAATGCCAATCCCGCCACTTCGGGACGGAAACTTCGGGGGAAGTTTTCCCCTCGAACACCAGCACTCCCTCGGGATAAGTCTTGACCGTGACCGTGTGGAACCGATCGGATACCGAACCCTGAATCACGCCATGCTTCGGTCCGAACGGATCATAACCTAGATGATTCGTGAGAATTTCCGCAGGCCCGGCGGCCATCAGCGGCACGCCGAAGATTAGCAAGAGGATGGCAAATAACAAGGATTTCCGTTTCATCAGATTCTCTATAGTTGCAGCCGCACCTTCCACCGGGTGAGGATTGCGGACGCAGTCAGCATGATCGCCGTGAAAACGAAAGCCCTAATCACCCCTGGCGCACCCGCCCCCCAATGGTCCCCCAGCGCCAGCAGCGCTGGAATGACGTACCAGACGTCGGGTAGCAGATAGGTCAATAGAGTGTTTGAGCCGGCCGGCTTTACGAATGCGGCCCAACTGGTTTGGTGTTTTACATCCGCAATCCAGTACAGAGCCAGGAAGATGAACGTACATGCTGACGCTGAAAACAGGCCCCAGGTTGGCGTGTCCGACATTTTTGAAATCCCGAGCGGCCATAGCGCCAACCCCACCGCGAACAGCGCCGCTCCGTATATAGACGCTAGTACCGCCTTATCCCGAAAACTTCGCACGTTGGTTTCGCCGAAGAATAACTTCGTCGCCACAACGCCCGCCATGGTAATCGCGCATAGCCCCGCTTCGAATGGCCAGTAGCGCAGGACCGGCGAAGCCCAACCGAGCTTTCCCGCAGTCGAGACCGCATTCATGGCGGTAAGTGCGGCCAGCACCACCATCACCGTCCATGTTTTCTTCCCGAAGAGCAGATACAGAATCGAAACCCCAACGTAAGCGCAGCCGATTAGCCCCAGGATCTCCCAGTACGAAAAATCCAGCCAAGCAACCTCTCCGCTCTCCGTCTTTCTCCGGAACACGGCCAGCACCCCGGCCAGCATCACGGCGCCGCAGATCTTCATCGCTCGGTACAACGCCTTCCGCCCTGCGTCTTTCGGGTACACGTTCCACAAGAGAAAAATCCCCCCGAAGCCCAGCAGCCCCCAAAGCGTGCTGTCGATGCCGCTCAAATTCGGGTCCATCCTGTAGAGGTTCGCGAGAAATATGCCCATCACAATCAGGCCTATCGACCGCAGCAAAACGTGACTCAGCACCTTAACGGCGGATTCGGACTCTTTGCGGCGCCCCATCGCTAGTGGAATCGACATCCCGACAATAACCAGAAACGCCGGAAACACCATATCGACATAGGTCATATAGTTGGCGCCTTCGGGAGCGTGATGCGTCCACCACGGCAGCCCTTTGACCTCGCCCACGTCGTTGACGAAAATCATCACGAGAATCGTAAGGCCGCGGAAAATATCGATGGAAGCAATCCGCGACGGGGCCGCGACGATTTCCTCAAGAGGAGTTGGCGCGACTTCGGCTGGATGCATGTGCTATCCACTTAGTACGATACAACAGGTACGATACACCACGCGCCAGCCAAGTGGGGCAGCTCGTTAAGCTGCGGCCGATTGTCAATCGGCCAACTGCCCGAGCGGTCTACGGTTTTCCAGCCAGCACCTTGCGGCACCACGCCCGCAGAAGTGTCCGGCGGCTGCGCGACATGTCACGTGTGCGCGGCATATAGCCGCTGGTCATCCAGATCGATTGCTCCGTGCGGTCAAGGATAGCGCCGGCGTACTTTGTCACTGCCGTCTCCGAGTTCAACGCAATCAGCTGGTTCATGGACGGGTAGAGCAGATAATAAGTCCGCAACACGTATCGGTAAACAACTTCGAAAGTCAACGAGTCATTACCCACAGGTTCTGCCGCATGCGGATCGACATAGTACTGGCTGAAATCGACGCCGTTTGGCAGGATGCGAAGGCTGATTGCCGGACTGTTGGTGATGTATGGCGGATTCATGAAGGTGCTGTAGCTGGTGGGTGGCGCCTCCGCCGCGTCGATCGAGAATGTGAACAGGAAATTTCCGGGTTGCGAAGTGTCCACCACAATCCGCTGGCCGGGCTTGAAGTTCGTGGCAATCGGCAACGCGTTGCCCGGCGCTTCGAGAGGAATGGATCGATATTGCCACACCGTAATCGGCGGGCAGTTCGCGCCGGACAGCTCGCGTCCCCGCCGGTAAACATGAACTGTGGCGTGTTCCACGGTGCCTTGGTTGAGGAATAATTCGCCGCTGCCGCCCTGTTCCGTGTAAATACCCTGCTGGTTGGAAACGAAGTAATGCTCGGTTTCTTGGAGGACATTGCCGATCGCTGGATTCGAGCTCTGCAGAGCGAACGACGCCTCGGGATCCTTCAGGATCTGTTGCGCGGCTGCGTTGCCTGAGATATCGAAGTCGAAGATCCATCCATTCTGATTTCCCGACGCCACGTTGGTGTAGTCTACCGGTCCGATAACTGCACTGCCGCCGGCTGCTGACACGACGAGCGAAATCGGCCCGAAGTCGAACTTCGGATCCGGCAGGTTGGCGTTGCCTTGGTAGTTCTCGGGAAACGTTCCGATGAAATCGGCGCAGATGATGTTGTTCTTCTGATGGACCACTCCCGGTGCCAGCGCGATGGGCCCGCCGCCCGCATTGTTCTTGCTGTTGGGCGGGCTCGGAATCGTAGCGGTGTTGGCGACCATGAGACGGTCAACGGGTCCGGTGAAAATCGTTTCGTGATCGTACAGCGGAGCGAACGTTCCAGCCATTTGGATGGTCACCGGATTGGTCTTGCCCTGTTTGTAAAGGGCCACGATTTGTGCTTTGTCGCTGATCGAGATCGGACGATACAGGTAGTAGCGGAAGATGACGCCCGCGACATTGGGAGCGTCGAACCCAGGCAGATTAATGATGGTCTTCGGACCGTTGCGGATCACGTGGTAGACGTAGCCTCCGGCGCCGGCGTCCTGGGTGAGGTTGACATTGCGATAGAAATTAAGCCATTGACAAGCGCCTTTGTTCGGCGCGCCGCTAAGGAACTTTGTTCCGCCCGCCGCCAGTGTGATGTTGTCGAAGAAAAACTGGGTGGAAGGCGGTGAACCTTCGGAGTTGACGTCCGTGATCACACCGTAGAACGTAAGCGCCGCGCCGGTCAGACTCGCCGGTAACGTCGCGTTTCCCGCCCGAACGCCTGCCACCGAAACGGAGAGAGGCGTTGCATCCATTCCGCCGTAGTAATTCCATTCGGCGGGAATGGCCTGCGCCGTCTTGCCTGGATTGCCGGCCACATCCACAATCTGAATCTGCTGCACCCACGCGATGAAATCGGCGTCGGACATTCCATATGTGCGCGGTTCCACTGTTTTGGAATCGATCAGCGCGAGCGGTTGACCCTTGTAGCTGAAGTTCGCGGCATAATCGTCGTTATTCGCGGTCCCGGGGTTGAGTTGGATGGTGCCAACGAAATTGATGCGCGGAAAGTCGAAGAGGCTCATTAGTTATTTACACTTTCGATGGTGAGCACGGAAACGCGTGCGGCCTTTTTAGTGATGAAGATTCGGCGGGGGCAGCTTCGGAGCTGCCGGATCTACAACGTCTACTTCCTGCATCATCCCGCGGTCCTCGTGATCGAGAATGTGGCAGTGCAGCACGAACGTGCCCGGAAAATCCAGGAACCGCGAACGAATCCTCACCCGGCCCGGAGTATAACTGCCATCTGCATTGAATTTCAGCGGCGGGATCGCGATTGTGTCGTGCCAATTGTAGGGCGGTGTGAGCTGAACCTGCGAGCTGGCGTACGGATCGAAGATTTCAAGCACCTGGAACGGATTCACGTGGATGTGGAACGGATGGATAGAAGTGAACCAATTATTTTCCAGCGTCCATTCTTCCGCGTCATTCAAATACACCTCTTGCCGGGTAAGCACGCCATCGAACGCGTGGCCATCGATGGCCGGCCTGCCGTGCGCATCGTTGTTGAACGTGAGTGTGCGCTTCTTCTTGATGGCGTTTCTCGGATCTTTCTCATCCCATTGCAGCCAAGCCGGTATCTTAGGGAACTGCGCGGGCGTCGGAAGCTGGATGCCGCTCACCGGGGAATCAATCACGTTCAACCGCAACAGAATCGGATCCTTAGGTGCGGGCGTTGGTGTGCCGGCGGTTGGGCTGATCGCTTGAAATACCAATAATGAGCGGCCTGCCGTTGCCGGCGCCTGCACCAGAATGTCTACGCGATTCGCGGGCGCGAGCGTGAATTGTTGGGCCTGGCCAAAAGCCGGGTCGGCATACCGCTCCGGCGCCAGTTGCACGCCATCGTAGGCGATTTGCCGGATCTCAGGTACATATCCGCGATTCGAGGGAGTCAAGTTGTTCGCGTCATAAACATCCTGGCCCAGGAACCAGTAGCTGATATAAGCGGTCTGGGACATTGTGGCATTCACAAAACGCCAGCGCTGGATCTCCCCGGCATGCATCTCTATGGTAGGTTCCACCTGCCCGTTTACTACCGGAAACGGATTGCCGCCGATGCCGGTGATCATCACCTGGGAAGGTGTCGCCGGCGTGATGGCGATAGTATCGCCGAGCTGCTGGATCACCAGAACCTTCTCGCTTTTCTTGAGACCGGGCATCAGTTGATCCAACTGTTCATCGAATTCACCCTCAATGATAAAAGCGCCCGCCATTCCGTTCAAAAGTTGCATGGCCACGGATCCGTGCTTGTGCGCGTGATACCAGTGCGTACCCGGAGCCTGGCCCATGTGCATCGGTTTGCTGGGATCGTCGGGCGGGGGAGGCGGGGTAAGCTTGAAGAAATTTTCAAACCGGCCGCGATAGTAGATGGGCAACTCGCCCTCACTCTTCCGTTTCTGGTTTTCCTGTTCTTGTGCCGGCGTTAGCTTCTGAGATTGCGGCACGACATCGATCATTACGTTGTCCCCATGCCCGTCGGGAGTGACGTGCGTGCCGTGGTAATGCAGGTTAGTGATATTGAACCCATGGAAGCACGAGGGCGGCGTATCGGCGGCCGGATAAATTTCCACGCTTCCGCCAGTCGGCGAAATCTGGTTGATGACATTGCAGGCGTGATCGTCTCGCGCGACCTGAGGGAACTCAGCGGGGTTGATATCGTTCAGCAAGTGGATCGCGATTTCGTCGCCGATCTGCGCTCTCAACACAGGTCCGGGCCCAGGGATGTGTGGGTTATGCGGCCATTTCGCGCCGGTAGCCGGCTGAGCTCCTTCGTAATAGCGAACCTTCATTGGCCTGCACTGATAGCCTGCCTGGGCGATCACGGCCACGCTTCTCACGGCCTGGGTCACCGTGAAGTTAGCTTCCAATTTGCCGTTCTTGCTCACGAACTCCACCACCGGAACAAATGGATCGCCCGGTTTGGAGCAATCCGGAGGCGTGGGTTGCGCGGACAGAATCGAGCTCAGCCAATCCGTCAAAGCCAGCCCGGAAACAGCGGAAGCCAGAGCGCCACCCAGAAATCCACGCCGCGTAGCCGGAACTCTGGTGTCGGCATCCAAAACGATTCTCTTCAATTCACGAACAGTGTCTTGCATAGCTCACCTTTCTGAACCGTTTCGAGTGTGTAACCGGGCCGCGGCCGGCAGGCAGCGTAAAAACTGCGGCGCGCACCGCCAAACGGACCAGGAAAAGCCCGCGGCGCACTCCGTTTTGCCCGATTCATTAGAAGCGCTAGCCCAATAGAATCGCCAGCCCCATCGCGGAACCAGCCGCACTCGTGGTAGCGCTCCCTCCCGGTCATGGTTCGGTCTTTTTTCCTACGTGCTTCCATTTGGGCCGCACCAATCCTCAGACTTTGATCTGCACGGTCACCGTTGCTTTCGAGGTGGGATGATCCAGCAGGCCGTACCGGTAAATTTGTGGATCCTTTGGCGGGGGAGTGGGCTGCATCCACTGGAACGCAAACTCGGGCGAATTTGCAGTATCCGAACCCACCGGGCCCATGGGTGGCCCCCAGGGTTTGGTGGGATCGGGGTTGCCATTGCTGTCGAGGGCCGCCAACGAATGTTCGACGTTATCCTTGTTTATCCAGACAAGCGAATCGCCCCACGCAATGATTACGTTGTCGATTTCGTTGTTCCGGATAATTACATCATGCGTAATGGGTTCCATGGCGGGGAATCCGCCCTTTTTCGGCTTGCCCACTGGCCACCCCCTCGCTTTTCTTCCGAAACTCGCTTAGATCTTGCGACGGCTGGACCCAGCGTGGCATCAATCTTAACCAAAGCACCCTGGGTTGTCAATATAGATGTTCGCGTTCCTGAAATACTTATAATTATTAAATTAAAAGCACGCTTTCCAGGCCTGAACGTCCTGATAAAACTGGTTTTCGGCGGCGAATTGCGGGGCGTCCGCTTGCACCCGGATCAGGCAGCCATAGGCGCGCTCCACGAATTTAATTAGTCGCGCGGTGTAGACGCACCCATAATGTTGGTGATGATAGTAGCCGCTGGAATGAAAGCCGGGGTGGTACACAGTGTGAATGCCGCCGATATTGACTTCGATTATCGTAAATGTGTCAGCCTCCAACAGCGCCACATCCCAAGCCAGCATTGAGCCCGAAGTGATTCCCGCTGGCAGAGCGTCAAGAATCGATTGTACGAACGTATTGGGTCCCGCCCTTTCGCCCGGACCAACCGCACCATGATATCTGCGCACCGTCAGGTCTTCGATCACCTGATCTTCGAGCGTGTGCACGCGATATTCCTGGCGAATGCGTACGCGCTCTTGAACAATGAACTCTTCCTGGATTAGGATGCCCGGCTGCGGAGTTGGCCGGCCACCTTTTTCGATCCACGCTAGCGCTGCCTCAGTTCGATAATCGCAATCTTCGCCGGAACTGTCGCCGATCGCCGTCTTGACGACGAATCCAGAGCGGAACCGTTCCCCCAGAAACTGGCGCAGCTTCCCGTGGTGGCCGGCTCGCCACGCCATTCGATCCAAACCCTGAGTGTTGCTTAGGCTGCCGGGAGAGTAGTGTTCTAATACCCAGGCTTGAATCAGCTTATGTTCCAAGCGCCATATCCCCAGACGGAGCTCATCGAACCCCAAAGCCAACAGGAGTTGCCGGGTGAGAAGACTGCGGGTGCTCGCGGCCAGCCCAGTAAGTAGTGGGATTGCATGTGAGAGCGCCAGCTCTAGTTCTGTGTTCGATGGCGCGCGGCGGCGCGGACCCTGGAATTTGTCGACCTCGGCAAATAGACATGCCATTTGCAAAGAATCCCCAGCTTCCCATTGCGGAAAGCCGGAACGAAGGCTGTCCGCGCCCTCCCACACACCGCGCACTGCCGATTCGGCCGCCGCATGCCGCACCTGCCACGCAGCAACCTCGGCATAAAAGCGATTTTCCTCTGGATAGCCGGGTGCATCCGCGTGCACCGCGATTTTCAAGCCATCGACGCGCTCAATATGATTCAATAGACGAGCCGTATCACATGCGCCCCAAAGGCTGTCGTGGAAGTAGCCGCTGCAGTGAAACCCCCGATTGTAGACCGGGTGGAATCCACTGAAATTTACTTCGATGATCCGAAACTGGCCCTGCGGCAAAAGAGCCACATCCCAAGCCAGTAGGGAGCCACCGAGCATCGAGTCCGGCAATCCATCCAGTACGGATTGGACGAAGGCGTTCGGCCCATCCCGCTCACCTGGAATGCTCCCACCCGTGTAGCGGCGGAAGGTGAGATCTTCAATCACCAGATCTTCCAGGCTGTGGACACGGTATTCCTGCGAGATGGGAAGTTTTTCCTGGACGATGTATTGCTCATCCACCAGTCGATACGGAGCCGAGAAACTCACCCGGCCGATCCTCCGCAGAATGTCCTCGGTTCGGTTCTCGATGCTGGTTTCGCCGGACGAATCGCCCAGAGCGGGTTTGATCACGAAGCCGCCGGCAAACTCGGAGTTAAGAAAAGAACGATAATCCGAGGGCTGTTTCCCGCTGAGCATTCCTGCTACCCCGGAGGTTGCCGGAATCAAGTCCGGCACGTACGAATGCAAAATCAAAGCTTGAACCAGTTTGTGTTCCAGCCGCCATTCCATGCGGCCACATTCGTCAAAGCCCAGTGTCTGTAGAAACTGGCGCACCAGCAACGCCCGCGTACTGCCGCCCAGCCCCTGGAAAAGAGGCACCGCGGATTGAAGCGAAAGTTCCAAATCAGTTGCAGCGCGCCGTACACGCCGTGGCGTCAGGAAGCCATCGATCACAGCTCTGATACCGGCGGCCTTCTGCACTTCCTGGAGTGACCACCGCGGCGTGCGCGACATAAATGTGGAAAGCATGTTTGAATATACGAAAAACCGAACCGCGGCCGGGATGCAGCGCAAAGGGTGCGGCGCGCGCCGCCAAACGGGCCAGGAACTGGCCCGCGCCGCACTCCGTTTTGCGCGAGTTCCTTAAGAGCGTTCGCATAGCCGGGCCGGCTTTTCTAATTCCTGACAACAGGAGATGAGAAAAACCAGCGGCGATGGCCCTAGAACGTTGGACAACAAAAAACACCTATTCCGGTGCTAGCACCCCAGCCGGGTTTTGAACTCGCGCGCCCGGTCCCGTGCCACGGTCAGATCCGTGTCCTTGCCATCTTTCAGACGAACGTTCAACCCTCCACCCGGAAGCGGCGCCACTTCCTTGATCCAGTCCACGTTCACTAGCGTGCTGCGATGGATGCGGACGAATTTCTTAGGATCAAGCTTCTTTTCCAATTCGGCAATCGCATAGTCCACCGAGTAAGCCTTGCCCTCCGACACCGCGTAAGTCAGCTTGTCTTCGGCATAGAAATGGGTCACACGCGGCAGATCCAGGAACCAAAGCCGGTCGCCCAGCCGAGAAGCAATCCTCTCCAGATACTCCGTCTTACTGGCGTGCAGTAAGTCGGTGAGGTTCTTCAGTAAGGCCTGTAAGTTCGGCTGCGCGGACGATCCCACGCCCCGCATGCGTTCCACCTTTTGAAGAGCGCGATCGAGCGACTCAGGATCCACCGGTTTCAACAGGTAGTCCACCGAGTTCACGCCAAATGCCTGCAGCGCGTATTGATCGTAGGCGGTAGTGAAAATGATGAACGGTTGACTCGCCAGGCGCGCCAATACGTCGAAGCCGGTCAGGCGCGGCATCTGAATATCCAGGAAGCAGACATCCGGTGGATCCGAAGTCAAAGCCGCTACCGCTTGCTCAGGCTCGGTGGTGCTGCCGGTCACTTCCACGCGTCCAGTGTGCTCCAGCAACCGGCGCAAGCGCTCCAGGGCCAGCGGTTCATCGTCCACCAAGTATGCACGCAGTTTCATACGCGGGGCAAAACCATTTCCACCACGGAATAACCATCACGGCGAAAAACGTAAAGGTGCGCCTTCCCGCCGAACAACACATCCAGGCGTTGTACCAGGCTGTCCAGCCCATGGCCGGGACGGACGGCCGTTAAATCGAACCCAGGCCCCGAATCGCGAACTTGGATCCGCACGTTGCCGTTCTCGGCACTCGCCGTCACTAGAAATTCCCCACCGCCGCTCTGGGATGTGAGCCCATGTTTCACGGCATTCTCCACCAGCGACTGCACCGACATCGGCGGCACCTTGGCATCTTGCAACGCGTCTGGCACTTCCAAAGAGCCATGCAACTTCTCGCCGAAGCGAACCCTTTCAATATCGATATAACTTTTCACCATCGCCAATTCCTGCCGCAACGGTATCAGCGGTTGCTGGCTCGAATCCAGCGACGCGCGCAACAAGATCGCCAATTGTCCCACCGTCTGTTCCGCCCGATCCGGATTCACCGCGATGAGCGAGCTGATGGAGTTCAATGTGTTGAATAAGAAATGTGGATGGATTCGTGATTCCAAGGAACGCAGCCGCGCCTCCGCTGCCAGTTTGCGCGCGCGTTCCTCGGCGATTTCTTTCTCGTGCAGCTTGCCCTCCATGATTTGCACGCGCCCCCGCAGCGATGCATGCACCAGCGCTCCCAGACCGAACACCATGCCGAGCGGCAATGCCACGCGAAGCGTGTTGAAGTATTCCGGCCAGAAGTGTTGCGGAACTACGAAACCGAGCACCATCAACAACGTTTGCGCGATCAAACAGCCCACCGGAGTAATCCCGATGATGCCGCCAACCACCATGGGGATGAGCGGAACCTTGCGGCGGGACAGCCGCTCCGCCAGGCCGCCTATCACCAAAGTTCCCAGAATCCCCGTCACGTTCGCGTAAACCAGTGCGTACGCCAGAATATGCGACAGTTCTCTGACGTCTGAGATTTGATTCGCCACCATCTGGATCAACATCACCACCACCACGGCGATGTTGATCCACAGCAAATTGAAAACCCAGTGTCCCTTCGGTGGAGGCATATGGCTACTTCGCGTCCAGGGGTTCCAGACTGCCGCTGCGGAAGATATTAAGGAACTGCACCGTATCCTGCCCGGGCGGCTTCATCTCTCCCACCACACTCTCATAAATTGTTCCGTATTCGATCTGCTTGGTGTCGAGCGCTACCCAGATCTCGCCCCAATAATCGCTGCGCGCTTTCAAGCTCATCCCGCCCACGGCCACTTCCAAAGGATTAAAGAATGCCTGGTACTGGATGACGGCGCAATCCCGCCCATTCCTTCGCGAACGCCCGATCCATTCCAGTATGACGTCGCGGTTATGAAACGTGCCGATGTCGGGTAATTTCAAATCCTGGTTTGAGATGGTGTGATACGGCTCATTCAACTTCAGTTGGTCGAAAAAATTCTGTCCGAAATACTCCAGCATGCCGGTGTCCCACACCAGATTGCGCTCCAACACGGCCATGGCGGGAAAGCCCTTGAAAAAATCCGGTTTGACGGTCAGAGAGAGATCATCCGGATACCGGAATCCCTCCATGAAGTCGCGCTTTTGCGGCGCAGCGAATGGAGCCGTGGAGCCGTCCGCAACCGCCTCGGCAACGTTCTTCCACATCACCTCACCGCCCCCCAGCCCGCGTGTGTATTCTCCGGTCAAACGCTGCCGCCGCATGGTGGCGCCCTTGCTATTGGCAGTGTTGTACTCCACCGTAAACCGGTAAGTTCGAGGACCATTATCCTTCACGGTGGTTCCCTGCGGCAGGCTCCAGGATTGCGCAAGCAAGGATGGCGCGAGCAACCCGGGGATTGCCCATAAAATATTGATTCGCATTTGAGTGATACCTCCTGATTGGGAGTTTGCCACCGGCGCTGCAGGAAGCCATCTGCTGAGCGACGAAGGGCAACGATTCCCGACAAAGGGCAGCTAGGCGGGCACAAACCGCGTGCTGTGGGGCAGGGCCATGCCCTGCCAAGACATCAAGGCAGTGCATAGAAGTGGAATAGCTGGCGTAATCTGCGGCAGGCTGCCGCACCTCGACCAACCGGCTACCGTTTCCGCTTGTACTTGAGCGCGATCAATCCCTTGGAGTAAGTTTTGTTCTCCACCAGAGAAAACTCACGTTGCGGAAATCCGGGCGGGAATAGCGGAATGCCCGCGCCAATCAGCACCGGAACCATGCCGATGTAAAGTTCGTCCACCAAGTCGGCCTTGAGAAAATTCCGGGCCAGCTCGCCGCCGCCCATCAGCCAGATGTTCTTGCCCTTGTTTTTACGGAGCTGACGGACTACAGCGCTGGGAGATTGGGGGGTGAAGATAATGCCTTCCCGTTTCCCGGCCGCGAGTGACCGCGAGAACACGTATGTCGCCATCGATGATCCGCTAAAACTTCCGCCACCCATCTTGAGAGCAGCGTCGAGAGTCTTGCGGCCCATCAGCGCGGTGTCGATGGTGGCGAAGAACGGCGCCATCGAATAATCCTTGGGCATGAAAAGAAAATCCAGAGTGCCGTCCGGGCGGGCGATATAACCATCCAGGCTGATGCCGAGGCCAAGCACCACTTTGCGCATGGATGTATATTACTTCACTCCGGCGATTTGCGACGCTCGCGATCCAGCATGTCGGCCATATGGCGCAGGAGCGCTCCGACACCGAGTACGAAAAGCGAAATAGCTCCCAGGGCCAGTGCTGCAGCGATCGAGACCACGTAAACGCCAGTTCTCCCGGCGCCGCTCAGCGACAAAAAGGTGGGCTCCCTCAATGCCGCAATCGTCGCAGTTACAAGAATGGCTAAAACACCGAGCATCCCAGCAGTACCGGCCCAAAACCATTTGGGAGCTAACTTGCGTGTCTCATCCACGGAATTGTCGCCGTTGGTCTCATTGATGTAAACAGACGCCTTGAAGCCCGCGGCGGATTCTGTGCCGGCCATTAGCACACGATCGCCATTCGCTATCGAGATCGGTGTCCCGAGTCGTGAGGTGGTAACTCTCTGAGTGCCGAGCCACAGCGTGGCTTTTTCCTTACGATCGGAGAGTACGATGGACGTAACGGTGCCGCGAAGCACTCGCGGGATGATGCGGGACGGTAGCGGCTTTGGAGACCAGGTGTCGATCCGATTCACGGCTGCGTCCAGCAGCCGGTTCTTCTCCGCCGCATATTCTTCAGGCTTGAGCTCGCCGGAGTCGCGGCGCTGGTTCAAGAGCTGAAGTTCCTCCGGCAAATCCATGGAATGGTTCCTAATCCAACCAATCGGCGGATCCGGCGCCCGACATCACTCCCTGGCACTTACTTTACTTACTGTTCGTAACCCACGCCGGAACTTGCCCTCCGAATACTCGTTCCTCGGCCGCGTAGAGCACCAGCACCGCATTACCCGACCCCTCAAACGCGGCCAGCAGTTTGGCCGGTTCTCCATTGCTCGAATTGGTTACTCGCTCCAGCATCCATTGCGCGTGCATAAACCAATCCAGCGGACTCTCGCGTTGCAAGTTGGAATTACTGACGAAATCGAGATAAGCTTGGAGCGTCTTGTCACGCTGCGGACCAGCCGGAATCAGCTCCACCAGCGCCTCATAAACGACGCACTTCTCGTGATAATAATCCGCCTCGGATTTCTCCTGGCTGGAAGTCCAGTCGGCCAGCTGGCTGAGAAAATCGGTGAGCTTGTCTTGCCACTCATGGCTCGTGCGTGCAGAATCGGCGATCAGCTTTCCGTCCGCCGTGAAGCGCAGCTTTTGAGCGCCCTCCAGTAACTGCTTGGCTGCGGACGACTCCCAATAGTGCTCTACCGTGGGCGTCTTTCCCGCGTGGACCGGTCCTTCGCTCAGATCCAGCGTAACGCCGGGACGCGAATCGTCGCGGCAGCCCTTACTGTTTTGCTTGAATTTTTCGAAAGATGCCTCGGCTGCGGGAATGATCTCGCTACGGATGTCATCCAGCGCAGACGCGAACGAACGGCCGTCCGGCTGCATGCTCTCGAGCAACCCATCGAACTTAGTCCATAGGATGTCGCGCTGCTGCGTTGAAACATTCGCGCTCTTGATGACGCGCGCCAGCGGCGCAAGCTGAGCGGGAGAGGAAGCTTGCCCCAAATAGTCCAGCAGGAAGTTGAGATCCTCCTCTTTCTTGCGCTCTTGAGGCGTGAACGCGTTTTGCACCACCGCGCCCAGCGCTTGATAGAAATCCGAGACGTCGTAGTACAGCGGGTCGTAACAAGTGAGCTGCGGCAGCGCCGGCCGTGGAATTTCCAGGAACAGCTCGCGCGCTTTGGCGGGATCAACCGGCAGCATGTTGCGAACCGCGCGGCTCTCGAGCGACAGCGCGTCCAATTTCAGATCGTAAGCCCGGCTGAGATAGCCGGAGCGTGTATCCACCATGCTTCCCGGCACGCCGTGCATGCGGACTTGGGACTTGGCCATGGCGCCCAGCCGGAAAGCCTGTTCCACCAAATCTCGCTTGGCATCCTTATTAGTGATCTTGTTGGATTCCACCACGCGCAGCAGCGCTTCCGCCGCGAATTCCGGCGGCACGGCGCGGGACAGCTCCACGATCGACTGGTAGGGCTCGGGCACCTTCGGCGTTTCGGCCAGAAGCAACGAGCTGACGCAAACTACGCCAGCCATCCAGCGCTTGCTTCCGCGCGCGGTTCGGAAAAACAGGTCCACTTTCGACGACGTTACCGATCTCGACGACGTTACCGAACCGCGACCGGAAGGGAGCGTCCGCAAAGCTGACATTAGAAATTCACGATGGACGCGAACGAAACCGCGTCCAGGCTCGCTCCACCCACCAGCCCCCCATCGATTTCCGGCTGTGCCATCAAGCCGCGAATATTGTCCGGCTTCACGCTCCCTCCGTAGAGAATTCGGCATGCCGTGGCAGCGTCCGGGCCGAATGATTTGCGAGCCTGCTCGCGAATGGATCGATGTGCATCGGCCGCCATCTCGGGCGTCGCGACCTTTCCCGTCCCGATGGCCCAACAAGGTTCATAGGCGATGACGAGTTTGGAAAACTGCTCCATCGTAAGCCGGGCCGTCCCGCCCTGAAATTGAGTTTCGAGAACTTCGTGGGTTCGCTGCGCTTGCCGCTCGTCCAGCCTTTCGCCGATGCAATAAATGGGAGTCAAGCCGGCGGCCAGCGCGGCCACAATTTTCTTGCGGGCGTCTTCGTTGGTCTCGCCGAAGTACTCCCGCCGCTCGCTGTGAGCTACCAGCACCCACTGGCAGCCCACCGACTTTAACATCCCACCTGAAATTTCCCCGGTGTAGGCGCCTTCCTTTTCCCAGAACAGGTTCTGTCCGCCGATCTCAATGCGCGTATCGCGCGTAGTTTCCACGGCCGCCCGAAGATTTACGAACGTCGGGCATATCACGATGTCACAGTGATTCGAGTTCGCAACCAGCGGATTGAATTTCTCAAAGAATGCGCAGGTCTCGGTGATGTTCTTATACATCTTCCAGTTGCCTGCCAGTATGGGGCGTCGCATCAGTTACATTATCTCTCTTAAGAAACTTGTGCCTTCGGAAATCTTCGTTCCAAAGTTTTCAGCCACTGTCTGACCGATGTCGGAAAGCGTGGAGCGGAGCCCTAGATCCACCCCTTCCTGCTGGCGCGGCCGGTATGCCAGCAGCGGAACATATTCGCGGCTGTGATCTGTGGAAGGCGTGGTTGGATCGCAACCGTGGTCTGCCGTGAGAATCACCAGATCATCCGGGGACAGCTTCTTGTAAAGCGAAGGAAGCCACGCGTCGAATTGCTCCAGCGCCGTGGCATAACCTTCCACATCGTTGCGATGGCCGTAGAGTTGATCGAAGTCCACCAGATTCGTGAAAATCATTCCGTGGTCCAATTCGTCCAGCGCACTCAAAGTCTTCGCCATGCCGTCGGTGTTGTCCTTGGTCTTTTCGTGATCCTGAATCCCATGCCCCAGAAACACATCGAAGATTTTTCCGACGCTGAAAACGCGAACGTTTTTCGCTTCGAGTTGATCCAGTAGCATGCCCTTCGGCGGCGGCACAGCATAATCGTGCCGGTTCGGAGTGCGCGTGAATGCACCGGGTTTTCCGACGAAGGGACGCGCAATCACGCGCCCAACTTCAAACGGTCCTCGCAGAATCTCGCGAGCGGTCTCGCAAATCTTGTACAGCTCCCATAGCGGAATCACTTCTTCGTGCGCGGCCACTTGGAACACGCTATCGGCTGATGTGTAGACGATGGGCTTGCCGGTCCGCATGTGCTCCTCGCCCAGCGCCTGGATGATCTCGGTACCCGAAGCCGCGTAATTTCCCAGTGTGCCGCGGCCGATGCGGCGCTCGAACTCGTTCATGACCTCCGGTGGAAATCCGCGCGGATAGAGTGGGAACGGCTTCGTCAGATGAATACCCACCATCTCCCAATGTCCCGTGGTGGTGTCTTTCCCCGGAGACGCGAGCGCGCAGCGTCCATAAGCTGCCGACGGCCGTTCCACGGGATCGACATGCGTCAGCTTTTTGAGATTGCCTAATCCGAGCTTGGCGAGATTTGGAAGATGCAGTGTGCGCCGGCGGGCGATATTGCCCAGCGTGTCGCTCCCCACGTCGCCATAAGCCGCGGCATCCGGCATTTCACCGATGCCGACGCTGTCCAGCACGATCCAGGTCACGCGAGGGAAATTCACATGCGCCTCTTACCGAGTGTTACCGAGCCGCGACCGTGAGGGAGTCGGTGCCTTTTCCTCCCGGTCTCCCCGCTCATTGACTGGAAGTCCCCTTCGGGTTGGATGGCTGCACTGGTTTTCCTAAAGCTAAGTCAATTCGTTCCGTCAACATGTCCACAAAACGGTCCGGCAAAAAGCCGTTCAGCCGGCTCACCACATCGCCCTTCTTGCCAAAAATGATGGTGGTTGGAATGGAGGCGACCTTCAGTAAGTTTTGCAGCCCATCGTCGAAGTAGACCTTTTGAGTCCACTGATGCGATTCCAGGAACGGTTTCACCAGCGTGCGGTCCTCATCGGTGTCAATGGAAAGAAACACCAGATCGCCGCTGTCTTTGAATCTTGCTTTGGTCTCCTCGTAGAGCGAGTGTTGCACGCGGCAGGGGACGCACCAGGTGGCCCAAAAATCCAGTACAACCACTTTGCCGAGAAGCGAAGCGAGCTGTAGTTTTTCGCCGTCCACGCCGGAGAGCGTGAAATGCAGTGGATCTGTGACTTGTGCGTTCGGATCCAGCTCGCGCAACTGCGCGCGCCGCGCAGCCAACAAGGCTGAAGTATTGTCGTACGCCTTCAGGATTACATCGCCCAGGCCAGTTTCCGAGCCCATCAATTTGCGGTAAATCTCAGCCATCATGGCTCGGTCGTGCGGTGAGTCCGGGTCGGACGACTTCAAGCCGGCGATCGAAAACGCATCCGCCAGGTACGCCAGGGAGTCCGGAAATCTTCCGGCCTCCGACAACCAGCGCGCGGCCTCGCGAGCCGCCTCCACGCTCGGGAAGGTCGCGTAACTGGATTCCGCCAGCCTGATCGCTTCTGCTGTATTTCCAAGCAGCCCCTGGGCGCGCGCTTGCAGCAGGTGCGCACTGGCATTGTTGCGATCGAACTCATCTTTGCGCTTGGCTTCTTCGCGCCCGCTGCGTGGAGAATCGTTCTTGGCGCTTTCGTCGATCAATTGCCCGAAATGGCGAGCATGCTCCAGCGCTTTCTCGGCGCTGGCTTTGTCGCCCTTGTGCAGCAGCGCCGTCGAGACGGAACCCAGCACCGGCACATTGTCCGGGTCACGCGCCAGTATCCGCTCACCATACTCGATGATCCGCGGATCGTCACGCAGATCAATGGCGGTTTTCACCAGCGCGCGTTCCAGATCGGCTCTTCGCGGAGAATCCGGGAACTTGCGTAAATGATCTTCGATGGCGCGCACAAACTCTACGGGACTGTTGCCTGCTTCGCCCAGGGCCTGCTGCAGGCTGGATTGCTCGGTTTGCTTGAGATCCTGTCCGCAAAGAGAAGCCGCCGCAAGAACCAGCGCGATCAGGCCATGACACAAGAGTTGGCAGGCTGAATGCCTGCTCCCCCTCATGCCACAAGCTGCTATTCTTCGCAAGTGGCGCAGGCGCTTTCGCCTGCGAACCAGCGGGCTCAAAATTCCCTTCATGGCTGCGTCTTTTCCGCCGGCGGTGGTTTGCGAATCGCGTCCGCCAGATTAGCCGCCCGCTCCCGCGCAATATGCAGATAACTTTCGTTCTTCGCAATGCGGTCCAGCAGCGGAAGGAATTGTTGCACCGCCACCACGCGCTTGTGATCCATGCTGATCTCGAGCAAAAGCAGCGCATCATTTACGCCCAGCTTGTCGTAGTGCGCCGCGCGGTCCAGGGCAATGAAATCCTGTTCGGATTCCGCGATTCGCTCGAAGCACTCCAGCAAAGCCTGCGCCGCGGTGTCGATGGAGTAGTTGAACTGGACTTCGTGCGTCTCAGTTCCGTTTTCGAAGCGAAACGTCTTGGTACCCATGTTGGCAACTTTCAATCCCGACTCAATGGGATGCTGAAAGTGGTCCAGCTTCTCGGCCAGATCGAAAAGCTCCTGCGTCTCGGCGTCCGTCATTTGGATGCGGATGGGATTGTCGTCGTCCTTGGCTTCCTGGTAAGTCGCCTGGCCCGAGCGTTCCACGGTGATTGAAGCGAATTCCGGCACGCTGTTTTTGAAGTACTTGGAGTAGAACAATCGCGGCACGGCCGGAGCGGCTGCGCAGAGAGGCAGAAGCAGTAGTGCCATGCTGAAAATCCGGTTCATCGCTGTGCAGCCACTTGCTGACGGAAAGCCGCGTGCGTGGCGTGGCATATGGCCACGGCAACCGCGTCGCAGGCGTCTTCGGACTCCAGTTCGGTCTCCAGGCCAAGCAACGAATGCACCATCAATTTAACTTGTTGCTTTTCCGCGCGGCCATAACCAACTACGCTGGTTTTGATCTCGAGCGGCGAGTATTCGCCAACCGCCAAGCCCGCCTCGGCAATGGTCAACAGCACCACTCCGCGCACGTGCGAAAGCTTGAGGGCAGTCTTCACATTCTGAGCGTAGAACACTGCTTCCACGGCGGCCGAATCCGGGGAATGAGTTCCAATTACTTCACGTAAACCCTGCGCGATGGCGAGCAGCCGGTTCTCCAGCGGCTCCTTCGGACTAGTGTGGATGGAGCCGGCGGCGATCATGTGGTGGGCACGGCCATCGCTTGAGATCAGACCGTAGCCGGTATGCTGGGTGCCGCAGTCGATGCCCAGAACGCGCATCGCAGCCTAAGCCATCGCCTCGAGCTCTTTTTCATCCACATCGAAATTGGAGTAAACGTTCTGTACGTCGTCGTGCTCTTCCAACGCCTCGCTCAAGCGGAGCATGGCTTGCGCGTTCTTGCCTTCCAATTTCATCAGGTTTTTTGGGAGCATGCCGATGGAAGCTTCCGCCGTCGGTATGCCGGCTTTCTGGATGGCGTTCAAGACCTGCTCGTGCGCTTCGGGCGCCGTGACAACTTCCCAGCTGTCGCCCGAATCGCGCATGTCCTCGGCGCCGGCATCCAGGGCAATGGTCATGAGCTGATCCTCGCCAGCCTTTTCCTTCTCCACCAGAATCGAGCCTTTGCGCTCGAACATCCAGGAAACCGCCCCCACCTCAGCCAGGTTCCCTCCGTTCTTCGAGAACATGTGCCGGATTTCGCTTACCGTGCGGTTGCGATTGTCGGTAGCCACAGCCACCAGCACGGCGGCGCCGCCCGGCCCGTAGCCTTCAAATACAATTTCGTCGATCTGTCCGCCCTCCAGTTCGCCGGTTCCGCGCAGAATGGCGCGTTTGATGTTTTCCGCCGGCATGCTCACCGCTTTGGCCGCAACGATGGCCGTACGCAGCCGCGGATTCATATCCGGATCGCCGCCTTGGCGCGCGGCGATCATTATTTCCTTGATGATGCGCGTGAAAGATTTCCCGCGCTTAGCGTCTAAAGCGGCCTTTTTGTGCTTGATGGTCGCCCATTTTGAATGTCCTGACATTGTGGAACCTCTCGCCCGGATGAGGCGTATGGAAACCACCAGGATATCACGGGGAGCTTCAAAGTAGCGCACTTGCCAGGATGCACTTGCTAGGATGCACTTGCTAGGATGCTGTTGCTAGGATGGGTGTCTATGCGTGTCGCCGTCGCCGGCCTCGGGTTCATGGGCAGTACGCACATCCGGGCTTTGCAGTCCATTCCGAACGCCGAACTCGTGGCCGTATGCAGTCGGGATGAAAAAAAACTGGCAGGCGATCTGTCTGCCATTCAAGGGAATCTGGGAGGGCCCGGCGAACGGCTGGATTTCAGCGGCGTGTCGAAATATCGCGACGTCCTGCAAATGCTGGACGATCCGCGCATCGATGCCGTCGACCTTTGCCTGCCCACGCACATGCACGCGCCGGTGGCGATCCAAGCTTTTGAAGCCGGCAAACATGTGCTGGTGGAAAAACCCATGTCGCTGGATGCCGAATCTGCCAGACGCATGATTGACGGAGCCAGGAAGCACCAACGGGTATTGATGGTCGCCCAGGTACTTCGCTTTTTTCCCATGTATCAGGCGTTGCAAGGCGTGCTGAAGCGCGATTCCATGGGAGCCATGCGGTCGGCCGTTTTCCGCCGGCAGTGCGCCGCGCCCGCCTGGAGCGCCTGGCTGGCTGATCCGGAACAAAGCGGTGGAGGCGTGTTTGACCTGCTGATACACGATGTCGACATGTGCCTGCACCTGTTCGGCGCTCCGGAAGCCATTTCAGCTACTGGATATGAAGCGCTGTCTTCGGGCATCGACGTCATCACGGCCAGTCTGCACTACTCCGGACAACGGACCGCGATCATCACAGGCGGATGGCACCATCCTAAGTCGTATCCGTTTTCGATGGGGTACACAGTCGTCGCGGAGGGAGGCACAGTGGAATATAGCTCGCTGAACAGCCCGCCGGCGCTGTATTCCGCGGATGGCGAGCGAGAAGCGCTTCCCATGGATGAAACCGACGGATACCGGGCCGAGATTGAATATTTCCTGGATTGTTGCCGGCATCGCGCGGGCCCCGAATTATGCAAGCCTGAAGATTCGGCCGCTGCCGTGGCCCTGACGCTCGCGATGTTAGAAGCGCGAAAAAGAAATGGAGACAAAATTCCGTGCGATCTTTGAAAGACCGCGAAGTGGGTGTAATGTTCTGGGCCGGACGCGACAACCTGGCCGAAATTCAATCGCTGGGTGTGCAGTGCGGCCAACTTGGCATTTCAGGCGATATGGAGTTGACTGCCGAGTTCGCGGCCGGATGGAAATCCGCTATCGATCAGGCGCAGTTTCCGCTGGTGACCGTTTTTGCCGCATATAACGGCGAGAACTACGCCGACATTCCAACTGTTCAACGCACCGTCGGTTTCATCCCGCGCGACACGCGCGCGGAACGGGAACAGCGCACCTATCAAGTGATCGACTTCGCAGCCGCAATCGGCGTAGGGAGCTTCGCTTGCCACATCGGATTCGTTCCAGAAGATACTACTCACGCCGACTATATTGATGTACGCGAGATGGTGCGTCGCGTGGCGGATCACGCGGCCCGGAACAAGCAAACTTTCGCGCTCGAGACCGGCCAAGAGCCTGCGCACGTGCTGCAACACTTCTTGAAAGATGTGGACCGCCCCAACCTGGGCATCAACTTCGATCCCGCCAACATGATTCTTTATGGCACCGGCGATCCGATCCAGGCACTCGCTGTGCTTGGGCCGCAAGTGGTTTCGGTTCACCTGAAGGATGGCAACTGGCCGAATCCCGGCCAGCCCGGCGCGCTGGGCGTCGAGCGTCCTCTCGGGCAGGGAGCCGTAGGAATCCCACGCTTCGTCGCTAAGCTCAAGGACATCGGATTCCGAGGCCCTCTCAACATCGAGCGCGAAGCCGAGAATCAACAGGAGCGGATCGCCGATATCCGAAAAGCCGTACCCTATCTGAACTCCCTGACTTAAATCCAAATCGACGGCCACTCATCTCCCACCATACACAGCCAATAATTTGCTTTGACAAAGCAAACTACCTGCCGTAAAATATCCCCATTGCCGGACCAATCCGCACAACTGATGTCGCTCTATCCGAAGATCTACTTCGCCTGCCACACACGGCATGTCGTCGACCCCAAGCGGAACCGCGTGCTCAGCTCGCATCAGGCCAGCGTGCTGGATCATCTGGACGAAATCGAACCCACTGGGTTGCTCGAACTGGCGTCGCACATGGGCGTCACCGCGTCCACCATGTCGCTGATGATCGACCGGCTGGCGCGCGGCGGGTACGTGATTCGAGGGCGCGATTCCAGAGATGGCCGGCGCGTGAGTCTGCGTCTCACCAAGGCGGGAGTTCGTATCAAGTCCGAAAAGTCGGTGCTGGATCCGGTGCGCGTACAAGCCGTGCTCGATCAACTCACCGCGGAGGAACGCAAGCAAGCGATTCACGGCTTGGCGCTGCTGGCGCGCGCGTCCAGCCAGGCCATGCAGCAGCGGGCAGCCAGGAGTTACGTATGAAATGGGTACTGATCGCAATTGGAATTCTGGTGGTAGTAGTGGCGGCAGTGGCGGTAATTGGCGCCATGCTGCCGAAGAACCATTTGGCATCTCGCTCCTCGCATTTCCGGCAGCCTCCTCAGGCTATTTGGGATGTCATCACCGGGCCTCCAGATTGGCGTCCGGATATTCGGAGCTCAGAAAAACTTGAGCCGCGCGATGGCCGCAGGGCTTGGAAAGAGATCGACAAGAACGGGCAGGCCATCGTCTACGAGAGTGTCGAGGAAACTCCGCCGCATCGCTTGGTGACCCGGATCGCCGATCCTAAGCTTCCGTTCGGCGGCACGTGGACTCACGAGATTGTCCAGGATGCAAGCGGATGTCAGCTCACCATCACGGAAGCGGGCGAGATATATAATCCAATTTTCCGCTTCATGGCGCGCTTTGTATTCGGCTACAGCGGAACCATCGATGCATACTTGAAGGCACTGCACGCAAAACTCGGCGACTGAAATGGGCCAGGAAATCAAATGTCGAGTGGAATTCGGTAAAGAGAAATCGGAAGGCAAAGCGCTGCTCGAAACTTCGGAGGTGCTGTTTCGCGGCGGTTTCCGACTGAAGATTCCCTTTCAAAGCATCACCGCGGTAGAAGCCGCCGGTGGAAAATTGAGGATTCAATTCACCGAGGGCTCGGCCGTCTTTCATCTGGGGACGGCGGCCGAGAAGTGGGCCGAGAAGATCCGCAATCCGCCCAGCCGGTTGGACAAGCTCGGCGTGAAGAGCGGGACGAAAGTTCACCTGATCAACAAGCACGATGATGATTTTCGGCGCGAGCTGAGCGAACGTGGGGCGGTGCTGGAGAAATCGAAACCGGATCTGGTGTTTCTCGCGGTGAAGAACAAGGACCAACTGGTGGAGCTGGCCTACCTCACCGCGACCCCAGTCTGGGTGATTTATCCGAAAGGCATCCAAGCGGTGACGGAGAACGATGTGATCAAGGCTGGCCGGTCTGTTGGATTCGCGGACATCAAAGTGGCAGCTTTTTCGGCGACGCATACAGCGCTGAAATTCAAGCCGCGCAACCGTTAACTTTTCTCCGCAGAAATGATATTTTGGTCAAGCTGATGCAGCAGTTCCTCGCGGCGGGAATATGGGCCCGGCGTGTAGGCGCGAGATTGGATGCCGGCTTGCGAAAGTTCCACGATGCCCCAGTCCTCGCGGTTGGTCTGATCCCAGAAGTCGATTGCATCGTTGGGTTGGAAATGAAATCTGGCCATCTCATCGGGATGGAAATGCCATTCGCAAATGATTTCGGTCCGATCCACGGCTTTCGGCCACAACGTGTGGGTCATCATGTAATCCGGGTGAAGGCTGAGCAGGAAATTCGGATAGATGGTGTAGTAACAGACCTTCTTGCGCTCCTCTTCGTTCAAACCGGGTAGATAATCTCGGCGCCTCTTCCCGTCCACGCTCATAGTTTCCACGTCACCGCGAAATCCCATGCTGCCTCCCACGTAAGTTGGATGTGCAGGTTCGTTCGCCGCCCCGAGATAGTCGGTGAGGCGATTTAACGCGGGGTGCAGCAGCGGGCAGTGCAGGCACTCATTGTAGTTGAGCGTAACGAGTTTCCAGTTGGCTCGAACATCGTAGACGATGCGTTTGTGAACGCGCAGATCGTGCATTTGCCAGTGCGCGAATTTCTTCGGTAAATCATCCAGTTGATCAGCTAGAGACGCCGTTGGTGGACTGAGATTGAGGAATATGTGCCCGTCCCAGACATCGCAGGCCACGGCATGTAGCGGATAATCCTGGCGGGAGAAATCAGCCGGATCCATTTGAGGCGCGCCGATCAGGTTGCCGTCTAATCCATAGGTCCAGCCATGATAGGGACATTGAATGCGGCCGGCCAGCTTTCCTTCACTCGATACGCACATGCGAGTGCCGCGGTGACGACAGACGTTGTAAAACGCGCGGAGAGCGCCGTCATTATCTCGCGTTAGGATGATGCTTTCGCCACATACGTCACGCAGGAAATACTCGCCCGGCTCACGAATTTGCTCCGTTCTTCCAGCGCAGATCCAGCTACCGAAGTAGAAGCGCTCCACTTCCTGCTGGAATAACTCCGGATCGGTATAGTAGCGTGCTGGTAGCGTTTTGGGGGCCGGGGTCACCACCAGAATTATGCCACGTGCGACCGCGCTGCAGCTTTGGTTCCGTCCTTCCAGTTCCACCACTTCAGCAGCTCGGGGTCGGGTTTCGACTCGGATGCGAAGTAAACAGCGCAGCGGAAAGTGTAAAGAACACAGCGGTCTACGTGCTGGCCAATCTTCCGGCAGAGTTCGGAATAAAGCAACTCCGGATTTCTGCCGCGTAAGTCCGTAACCTGGTGAATGCCGAGTGAGCGGAGATCGCGGGCGATGGATGGTCCAACTCCGGGGATACGGAGTAAGTCAACCGACGAAGCCGTTTTCATATCCCGATCATACGCCGCGCGCGCCGGGCCGGATTGGAAAAAACGGCCAAGTTGTGTGCTATTTGCCGCCGCTCTTGAGTTGCGCCGGGACTTCGTAATCCGGGTCGTTCACGAACATCTGGATGTCCGTTTGACAGTAAGCTGCCGTCTCCCCGTTGATTCTGCTTTCGGCGATCCAAAGAGCCAGTTGGTTGCAAATCTCACATCGGCTGGTGATTTCGTCCTTCGTTACAGCTCGAATAAGTACGGGCCTTTCCGATGATCCGCCAGGAGAACTCATGTCTGAACGCTATTTTAACCTAATCGGTGATGGCTTGATAGGCCAACGCATGGAACAGACCTTCGAGGTCCCGGCCGCTGTCGGGATGTACCTGCGCCATGAAGATGGTGACCATCTGCTCGGTGGGATCAATAGTAAAGGCCGTGTAGAAAAAGCCGCCCCAGTTGTATTCCCCCGGCGAACCCAATTCCGCTAAGGGCCCTTTTTCTCCGTTGATACCGAAGCCGAGCCCAAAGGCTTGATCGGAGCTGATCTTTCCTAACTGATCGTGGGTCATCAACTCCACCGATTTGCGGCTCAGCAGACGCGTGCCGCCGAGCTTTCCGCCGTTGAGCATCAGCTGGCAGAAGCGGGCGTAATCCTGGGCGGTGGAACACAGGCCTGCGCCGCCGGAGTATAGCTTCTTCGGACCTCGGGAAGGATAATCTGCAGAGTATGAAAACGGTCCCTCGACGATCGGAGTATCGGGGAAGCGGTTCAAGCCTTTTCCCGGATACCAGGTGTAGGCGGTGGCCAGCCGGTTGAGCTTGTCTTCAGGAACATAAAAATAGGTGTCTCGCATGCTGAGCGGTTCAAAGATCCGACTCTGCAGGAATTCGTTGAACGTCTTGTGGGATAACACCTCCACCAGATATCCCAGAACGTCCACTCCCAGGCTGTATTCAAAACGCTCGCCAGGATTGAAGAGCAGCGGGAGACCAGCGAGATGTTTGACGCTGTCCTGAATTGTTCCGTCGTATTGAACTAACCCGTCAGCGACTTTCGCGGCTTTGTAGGTGTAGCCGAGATCGCTGTTCCACGTATAAGTGATGCCCGACGTGTGGGTAAGCAGATTGCGTATCGTGATTTCCCGCGTGGCGGGAATGGTGTAGGAGGGGCCGGATGCGGGCTTGACCAACACCTTCGGATTCTTGAACTCGGGGATGTATTTGGATACCGGATCATCCAGCAGGAAATTGCCTTCCTCATAGAGCATCATCACAGCCAGGCTGGTGATGGCTTTGCTCATGGAGCAAATGCGGAAGATGGCATCGGTGGGCATGGGCTTGGACGCTTCGCGGTCCTGCATGCCTTGGGCTTTGAGCCACGCAATTTGGCCGCGGCGTGCCACGAGCGTCACTGCTCCGGCGATGCGTTTTTCATCGATGCCACGTTGGACAAGGGCCGAGATTCGTTCTAAGCGTTCGGAGGAGAGGCCGACCGATTCTGGTTTCGCGGTGGGGAGTTGTTGGGCGGCGACGGTTAGGGCGGCTGTCAGAAGAATGATAGCCGATCTGTACGAGTGACGATTCATGGCAGAAGTATATATTAATGCACCGACTCCCTTACGGTCGCGGTTCCCTAACACGGTCCGGTACGGTCCATTGGCGCGTTCGCGCCGATTCGAGGACTGCGTCCGTGACGCAGTCCGTGGCTAGGGCATCGCGGAAAATTGGCGCGGCTGGTTTCGCTTGGCCGAGGGCTTCCAAGAAATCGGCAAACTGATGAACGAAGGTGTGCTCATAACCAATTTGAAGACCGGGCACCCACCAGTGCTTCATATAAGGATGTTCAGCATCGGTTACGTGGATGCTGCGCCATCCGCGCAATTGGCTCTCGTCACGGTGATCGAAAAACCGGATGCGATGCAGATCGTGCAGATCCCACTCGGCGGAAGCATTCTCGCCGTTGATTTCGAGCGTATAAAGCGCCTTGTGGCCGCGCGCGTAGCGGGTGGCCTCAAAAGTTGCGAGCGAGCCGTTCTCAAAGCGTGCGAGAAAGGCGCTGGCATCGTCGATTGCGACGGGCTGAAGCTGGCCGGAAAGATTGTGCTTCCGTTCCTTGATAAACGTCTCGGTCATGGCTGTCACTTCCGCGATGGGGCCGTTTAGCCACAGCGCGGTATCGACAGCATGCGCCAACAGATCGCCGGTGACGCCGCTGCCGGCTACCGCAATATCGAGACGCCACAATGCTTCGCCGCCTTGCGGAAGATTCGGCGAGATCGTCCAATCCTGGAGGAATTTGGCGCGGTAATGGAAGATGCGGCCGAAGCGTCCTTCGTCAATCAGGTGCTTGAGCAGCATGACGGCCGGCACGCGGCGATAGTTGTACCAAACCATGTTGGCAACTTCGGCGGATTCCACTGCATCCGTCATGGCGCAGGCCTCGGCTGCATTGCGTCCCAGAGGTTTTTCGCACAACACCATTTTGCCGGCGCGGGCGGCAGCGATCGCGATTTCGGCGTGGGTGTCGTTGGGGCTGGCGATATCGATGAGATCGATATCGGCGCGCTCCACCAGCCGGCGCCAGTCGGTTTCCACCGATTGATAACCCCAGTTTTCGGCGAAGGATCTGGCGCGATCGGCATTGCGTGCGCAAACAGCTTTTAGCACCGGGCGATAAGGCAGATCAAAGAAGCGGCCGGCCTGGAGGAAGGCGTTCGAATGGGTGCGGCCCATGAAGCCGTAGCCAACGATTCCGACGTTCAGATTCTTCTTTTGCATTACTTGTCCCAACCGTGCGCGTTTCGAACCGCAATCATGGTGGATAGAATATCGCGCCACGTGGCGTCTTCGAGCATGACTTGATTTGGGAACATGCAGCCGTCCCAGCAGATGTGTTGGAAGGCGCGGGTGGGTTTGCCGGATTCATCTCTCATCCATGCCCCTGCCACGCGCACGATGTCCATTTTGCCGTTTGGATCGCGTGGAAGGCAATGCCTGCCGGTTTTGTCATGCGATCCCGAACCGCGGACAGTGGCGTCGTTCTGCGCGATGTGAAAATCGATGGTCCAGGGACGCAGGGCACGCGTCATGGTCTGAATCGCGTCGTCTAAGAGCTGCTGGTCTGACCAGTCGAAGTTTTCCGGGAGGATGCGGTCCTCGGGCGCGTTGTAGCCGAGGGTGAACAGCAGCGTATGCGCCATGTCAGCCTGAAAGCCCAGCGTTTGGGGACGGTCTACTTTCTCGAGCAGCTCCACCATTCGTTTCCAGCCATGCATTCCGCCCCAACAGATTTCGCCCTCCGCGGCCAGCCGCTCGCCGTAGCTTTCGGCGATGGTGCAGGCTTCACGAAACGTGTGTGCAATCTTCGCCGTATTGCCGGTTGGATCCTGCGCCCAATCGGCGGGGCTTGCTGCGGAATCGATCCGGACGATTCCATATTTCCGAATGCCGATCTCGCGGAGTTTTTGCGCGATGGCGCAGGCTTTCCGGACCTGGGTCAGGAAGTTCGCGCGGTCGGATTCCGAGCCCATCGCGGATCCGCCTCCGGTGGGCGGCCAAACTGGGGCGACCACGGAGCCGACCACTAAGCTGCGAGCGGAGATTTGGTCCGAAAGGCGCTGCAAGTCGTCGTTGGTGGAATCGATGTCCACATGCGGGGCGAACAGGAACAGATCCACGCCGTCGAAGTGGGTTCCGTTCACCTCCGCTGCTGCTGTTAGATCCAGCATGGTTGCAAGATCGATGGGAGGCTCGGAATCTGGTCCTTTTCCGACCAGGCCGGGCCACATGGCGTTGTGGATTGCTGGGGCTGTGTGGAGGGTCATTCAAGCTTTCTTTCGCAGCGGCTCGGCGTCGGGATTGCCCGGTCCGAAATGTTTCAGAATCACTAGCGGATCGGTGGCGCTCGGGTTTTGTACTTCAACGCCTGCCTTCGCGGCGTCGGCTGAGACAAACAATTCATCCTGAGTCATTTCACCGAATCGGATCATGGCGGGCGTGGCCACTGGATGGATACCGAAATGCCCATGTCCCTGAGTGAGGATCAGGCCGTAGGCGGCACTGTCGCGAATTGTCGCGGAGTGGCCGGGAAGTACAGTGAGCTCCTTGGCTGAATAATATGGCGTGCCGTAGGTGACCCACTTTTCGGAATAGCCGGAGTCGGCAGTGGCTTCTGGTGGGTGAACGGGCGAAGGCGCGACTTTGTTGGTTTTGCCGAATTCCGGATTCACGTTGGCATCCCAATCCAACATGTCCACTAAGTAATCCAGATCGTGGTGGTATTCGGGACGCACGTCCTTAGTCATCAGGCTCCAATCCACGATGCGGCCTTCGACGACCGATTGAAACATGGCAAAGACGTCGCTCGCGACTTGAGGCTCGTAGGTGACCAGCGATCCAGGGGCATGCAGGATTCCTGGATTGATTTGCCAGCCTGCGCCTGGTTCCAGCCGGTAGGCTCGGGAATGAAACAGGATGCCGTTGTCGCCTTTGTTCCAGTTCTCGAGACAGCGCCTTACGTCTTTCTTCGTGGTGCCGGGTTCGAGACCCATGAAGGTGTAGGGGAAATTGTTCTCGGTGAGGTTGTATTGCGGCGGGAAGTAGTAAGCTTCCGGTTTCCCGCGCTGGCCCACGAGCTTGGCTTGGGCATCGCTCTGGTGCATGTGATGCGGGATGGGCCCCATGTTGTCGAAGAATTTACAAAGGAGGTTCCAGCCGCCTTCGCGCTCGATCACGTCGGCGCCTAGGAGGAGGTCGCCCGCGTGCTCGACGGCGTGTTTTAGAAGAAATCGAGAATTCGAAGCCACGCGGACGTAGCTGAGGCCTTCATCTTCCAGAGTGGCGGGGCCGTTGGAGGCTTTGATGGTGGAGGAAAACCAGCGTTCGTTGATGCCGCCGCGATGTCCTCCGAATGCGTAGAGATCGTCGGGATGGAGTTTCAATCGACGGCCGGGGATCATGAATGAACGAGGGACCCAGCAGGGCTCCAGGCGGAGAATCCCGTGTCCAGCGTTGATGGCTTCTTGAACACGTTGGCGATTCGGCATTGGTTTCTCCCAACTTGAAAGGCTACCTTAAAAGCGGGGCTGGGGGCTGAGCGCGGGGGCTGGGGGCTGAAAACGGGGGCTCGGGGTGGGGGCTGGGGATGAGTGGGTTTCTGGTTTCTGGTTGCTGGTTGTTTGGTGGCTGGTGGCTGGTCAATTCGTTTTTTGGCGCATCTGGGGGTTTTTGTGTTTGGAGGTGTGATGTTGGTAAGTGGGTGAGGGGGATTGGGATTGGGCGGGAGGTTGGGGATTTTTTCGAGCGATTATCGACGATGCGTCATGGAAATTCATTGCTTTTCTTTCTTGAGATAGATTTGTCGTGCTGTGTTCCCTCTCATTGACAGAATATATGCGCTGGGGATGGATCGATTCCCGGCGTGGCGGGCGAATCCTCGAATTGGCTTGTGTTTGCTCGGGGTTCTGGCCTGTACAAATAAATTTGAGGTGTGGTGACTGCTTGTGGCATTCTCATGTTCGTGAACAACCTGCTGGATGTTCGTTATGCGCTCCGCGTGTTGAGATTCTCCTGCGTTCACTGTGGTTGCCTTGCTCACTCTGATGCTGGGGATCGGGGCCAACGTCGTCGTATTCGGGGTGCTGAACGCGGTGCTGCTGCATCCGCTGAGAGTTCTTCGACGTACAGAGCAGACGCTGGATGGAGCTTGACTCCATCTGATA
>DASYNU010000279.1:0-12300 GCA_036008345.1 Bryobacteraceae bacterium | reverse complement strand
GAATCCGCTAGCGGAGCGTGGCTCAAACTTCAGTTTGCCGCGTTGGCACTCCTGCCAACGGTAACGCTATGGAATTGTCTCGAACCCCTGTTCTCGAAAATGACGGTCGAAGCAGAAAGCAGTGCGCACGCCGTGTTGCCGCATGCTTTCAAAACTCACGCAGTCCACGGCGCTGAGTTTCTTTCGAGCAGCGGCAAGCACTGCTCCCACGGCCGCCTTATGCTGCTGCTCGCCGATCCAATCCACCGTCAACAGCGGGGCAATGTCTTCATGGAATGTCCTGAGAGCTGCAAGGCCCAAACGATTCTGTAGAAGGACACTGACTTCCAGCAACACGTAGTTCGTTGTACGGAGATCTGAAACTCGCTCTAATAGCTGTTTCCAACGGGCAGCGGCTCCGCTATGGTGATCGTCGTCCCGGTCCAGAACCGCATAGAGCGCCGACGTGTCGACGAATACGGTCACTCGCCGAACGCCTCGGAAAGGTAACGATCATGACGGGCGCTGGTGTCGGTGGTCCCGGAGGCAAACTTACCGGATGCAGCTAAAGCACGCTGTATCTGTTCCTCCCGGCTCGGCCGCTTACGCGAACTCAAGTAGAGCTCCACGCTTTCGCGCACCAGATCGGCGATGGACCTCCCCGTTTCGGAAGAGGATTGGCGCAGCGCTTGCAGTTGTTTCTCATCCAGCTGAATCTGCGTTCGAACCATATACCATCATGTTATCACTCTTGACATCATGATGCCTATCTCGCCGTCCATCCGCCGTCGATCAACAGTGTCTGCCCGGTGATCAGGGATGCAGCCGGCGAAGCCAGGAATACCACTGCGCCCGCGACATCCATTGGCTCTCCAATCCGGTGCAGCGCCGCGATGCGTTCCTCCACATCAGTGCGGAAGTCGGGGTTCGCAAGGCACTCTTCAGTCCCTGGAGTGTGGATGAAAGTAGGCGCCACCGCATTCACCAGGATGTTGTATTTTCCCCATTCAATGGCCAGGCACTTCGTTAGGTGCGAAATGCCGGCCTTGGTCATGCAATAGATGGATTCGGTGGGGAGCGCTACAAACCCGGCTTGAGAGCCCATATTAATGATGCGCCCGCCTTTCTGCCGGATCATTACCCGGCCGGCGGCTTGGCTACAGAAGAAAGTCCCCTTTAGATTTATCCCAACCGTCAGATCGTAGTCCGCCTCGCGTACATTCTCTGCCGCATTTTCGGGCGCTACGCCGGCGTTGTTCACCAGAATGTCCAGCCGGCCAAAGTGAGCGGCCGCTGCATCCACGGCGCTAAAAATCTCGTCGAGGCTGGTCATATCCATCTGCAGCGGCAGCGCGCGCCGGCCCATCTTCTCGATGGCTTGCTGCACGTCGCCGGCCGCGTTTAAGTCGCGCAGCCCCAGGGCAACATCGGCGCCCGCATGGGCCAGGGCCAGCGAAATTGCTCGTCCCAGGCCGCGCGCTGCGCCTGTCACCAGCGCCGTCTGTCCGGTCAGATCAAATCGTGGAAACTCGTTCATGTGGAGGCGACCCTTCGAAGATCATACCTCCGCCGCGGAAGCGATCAGAAGGCGAAACGAACGCCGATTACCGGAGCAACGTTGGTGTCGTACTTGTAGGGGACGCCGGGGCCATGAGGAATAGCGATCGCCAGACCGCCTTGCACGTAGGAAACCGCAATTCCGGCAAAACCGTCGAACCGCGGGGTGAAGTGATGATCCACATAGAGCGACCCTTCGTTGAGACTGCCCGCGCAGGAAGCGCGGAAACCGGCTGTGGGCGAGCAGGCCGGCGGAAGACGGAAGTCGTTCTGCAGTTGATGATACCAGGCCGCGGTGATTTCGGTTTTGTGGCCGATGGCGTACTTGCCGCCCGTCCACCAGATCTGCACGTGTTTGGGAGAATCAAGATTGTTGTCTTCGACACCGCTCAAGAGATAACCGCCCTGGTCCAAGGCGCCAACACCCAACGGGTTCGACGGGTTATTCTGCCAGATGTATTCGTAGCCGGCAAACAACCTGAACCGCTCCCACGCATACTTGGCAGCGAACATAATGGCGTCGTTGTCGGTCACGATGCCGTATAAGGTGTTGGTTGTTGGGATCAGATTGGCCCCCGTGATCTGGTTTGTATTGATGCTGTTGGTGGTGGACTGATAGGGCGCCGCCGGACTCTGAGGCCCGAGCAGAGGATTCAATACGCTGATCGCCTGGTTGTAATGTTGGTAGACAACGTCGGCCGAGAACTTGCGATACTCCCCGCCGAAATCGAATCCATAAGCGTTGTTGTGCGCTTCTTCTGGCGTACAGTTGGCTGCGGTCCAGGTTGAGGAAGCCGAGTAGCAGCCGCCGGAACCATCGGCGAATTTATACATCGCGCCGAAATGGACCGGGCCATAGGCGAGGCGATACTTCAGGGCGTCGTCCCAACGGCTGTCCTCGGTGTCGCCGCCGCCGGCCATGGTGCCGTTATACCCGATGTACGAAAAGGCATAGCTGCCGCCGGCCGGATCGTAAACCAGCATCGCATCGGTGCCGAGAGCGCGCTGACGGCCGAAGGTGAGCGTGCCAAAATCCTTGGACGATATTCCGGCGTAGTATTCGTCATTGAAGGGTTGGCCGGCGCGGGCGCCATCGATGGCTTCCGAATAGCTTTTCCTAGGCAGGCCGTTGTTGTTGAAGTCGGTGGCTGACGCGTTGGCGAGCAGTCCGGAATTCGGGTTGATGCCGGTTGAAGCGTTGAACACAATGGACCACCCAGGCGCAAACTCTTCCTTGCCCCGGATGCCAAAACCCGTCTGCTGCAGGTTGTTAGGTGCGACGAGGAATCGATGTTGATAGCCGTTTCGGTTCACCAAAGATTCGCCCTCATAGTTAGAGCCGTTTACCGGTAAGCCGTGGCTGACATAGCCGACGCCGACGTCATACGCACCGTAAAGTGTGATGCCGTGCCAGGTCAAGGTGCAATCGGTGGTGGCGAACTCGTGGCCGCTCGCGCAGGTGTCGGGCGCGCTCGGCTGCATCTTAATGTCGACCGTGGCGTCCTGGCCAACCGTCAAGCTGATTCCCGGACGCGTTTCATCGGCGAAACCTTGTTTTGCCGCTCGAATCTCGAAGGGCCCCGGAGCCAGGCCGGACGCCTGATAGTGCCCCCCGCCGTCGGTTGCGATCGTGCGCGCTGCTCCCGTGTCAACGTTCCTGATTGTCACCGCGACACCGGGAAGGGCTGCGCCGGTTCGGTCCTTCACCACGCCGGAAAGGCTCGCTCCCGTTTGGGCCCACGCCAGGAACGCCCCCATCGCAAGCCACAAAAGCAGCAAGCAGGTTGGGCCAGCAGAAATGAGGCAGCTGTCGGAACGTAGGCGGCGCGGGTCAGAGCGCCTTCCTTGAGAATCGATGCTGATGCATGGGCACAAACATAGCTTGCGATAGAGCATGGAAAGAGGTGTCCTTTAAATATTACGGTGTCGTGTTAATAGATCCTATCGCATTCCAGAATCGGGAAGCAAGGCTTCGCGCTAAGCCGGGGCTCGGGGCTGTGGCCTGCACTGCGCCGATCTCTATTTGGAGCGCCGCTCCAGCCCCAAGTCCCAAGTCCCCAGTCCCTAGGCCCAGGCACCCCAGCCCCCAGTCCCGAAGTTATAATTCAGTTAGTCATGTATACACGACAGTGCATCGCGCTGGGGATTCTCGCGGTGAGCGTGCTGGCGGCACAAGATACCCAGCCGTCACTCCAGGTCACGGGCGCCGTAAAACAGCCGCTCACTTTAACCGCGGACGATCTGGCGAAGATGCCTCGCGCTACCGTTCGCACCACGAACAACGGAATGGAGACCGTGTATGAGGGTGTCTGGCTGCACGAAGTTCTGAAGCGCGCCGGCGTTCCTCAGGGAAGCGAACTGCGTGGCAAGGCGCTGGCCGGCTACGTGCTCGCCGAAGCCCAGGATGGTTATCAAGTGGTGTTCTCACTGGGTGAATTGGATCCTGCCTTCATCGACAATGAGATTCTGCTGGCCGACACCGCCAACGGCAAGCCCCTCTTCGGCGCACAGGGCCGCTTCCGCCTGGTTGTTCCGAAGGACAAGCCCGGAGCGCGCTCCATCCGGATGCTGACCAAACTTGAAGTTGTTCAATTGAGGAAGTAACACAAGTGAAGACACGCGTCGAGAACCGGCTGGCTCAGGTTCGAAAGACCCGGGGCGTTGGGGCGTCAGATCTGGCACGTCGAGTCAACGTCAGCCGCCAGACTATTTACGCGATCGAAGCTGGGACCTACGTTCCTAATACGGAAGTCGCGCTGAATCTGGCGCGCGAACTGGAAGTTACCGTCGGCGAACTGTTCTCGCTCCAACCGGGATCTCAAAGGTCGCCCGAGTCTCTGGCTGCGGAAGTGTTGAGCGCCGCGGCGCCGGCCAAAGGTCAGCCGGTCCGAATCTGCCAGATCGGGTCGCGATGGATCGGTGTGCCCGTTAGCGCATCGCCCTACTACTTGCCGGAAGCCGATGGCATTGTCAAGAGATCCGGCCAAAAGAATGGCCGCGCCGATTTGGTGGTGTTCGCTAAGGATGATGCGTCACAAAAACGTCTCGTCTTGGCGGGATGCGACCCCGCCACGGGACTTCTTTCTCGAATGGTGGAGAAGCTCAGTGGAGTCGAGATCGTTTCTGCAGCCGCTTCCAGCAAACTGGCTCTGACATGGCTGAACGAAGGCAAAGTCCACATCGCCGGCTCGCATCTCGAGGATCCAAAAACTGGCGAATTCAACCTGCCGTTCATTCGTAAGGAATTTCCCGGCGAAGATTTCAGAGTGGTGACCTTTGCGAGTTGGGAGGAAGGCCTGGTGATCGCGCCTCGAAATCCAAAAGGCGTGCTTAAGGTGGAGGACCTGGCGCGCAAAACGGTTCGGTTTGTGAATCGGGAGCCGGGCTCTGGAAGCCGCGCGCTGTTGGACAAACTTCTGGCGAAGGCCGGTATGGAAGCGCACCGGGTGAAAGGATACTATCGCGTCGCACATGGCCATCTTGCCGCTGCATACTGCGTAGTCTCCCAAGAGGCGGACGTGTGTCTGGCCACGCGATCCGCCGCGCAGACTTTTGGTCTGGATTTCATTCCTTTGCAAAGAGAGCGCTACGATCTAGTGATGCGCAAGCGAACCGCCGATCTCCCGGCAGTGAAGGCGTTTCTGGATGTTTTGCAGCGCGCCGCATTACGGCGCAAGCTAGAAGTGCTCGCCGGATACGATACGTCCAAAACCGGAGCGTTGATTGCTTAGCGCATACGGTTCGCAGGCGAAAGCGCCTGAGCCACGTCTGTGGAACCACTTGACACAGGTTTTGCATTCTTGGCAAGTGTGGAGCAGCGCCGTGCCCTGCACGCTTGGATTCGCGATAGCGGTCAGCTTGACGGGCGCCGTTTTCGATTGGGATATACCCAAAGGGTTTCCTCGTCCCCCTATCCCGGCCGACAATCCAATGAGCGCCGAAAAAGTCGAGCTCGGCCGCTATCTTTTCTACGACACCCGGATGTCCCTGAACGGGAAAGAATCCTGTGGGACATGCCATCGTCAGGAACTTGCTTTCACGGATGGACGCGGCCACGCTCAGGGCGCCACCGGTCAGCTCCATCCGCGCAGCAGCATGAGCCTGGTGAACGTGGCATACGTTCCGGTCTTGACCTGGGCGAATCCCAGCATCACATCACTCGAACAGCAAATGTTGGTTCCAATGCTGGGCGAAGAGCCAATCGAGTTGGGCTTGAAGGGTCACGAGAATGAATTTCTGGAAGGCGTGCGCCGCGATCCTGTTTATAAAGGACTGTTTCCGAAAGCGTTTCCGGGTGCGAGCGATCTCTACACTATCGCGAATGTAACGAAAGCCATCGCGGCCTTCGAGCGCAGCATCGTCTCCATGCGGTCGCCCTATGATCGCTACCGCTGGGGTGGCGACTACTCGGCAATTTCCGACGCAGCGAAGCGTGGAGAGATCCTATTTTTCTCGAGTGAGCGCGCAGGTTGTTTTCAATGCCACGCCGGATGGAATTTTAGCGGCGGCGGCTTCTTCAATACCGGTGTAACCACGTACGCCGCGCCTAATCGTGGACTCTTTGAGCAGACCGGTAGAACCGAAGATATCGGAAAGTTTCGTGTGCCCTCGTTGAGGAACATCGCAGTCACGGCCCCCTACATGCATGATGGGAGCCTGGCCACGCTCGAAGAAGTGATCCAGCATTACGCAGCCGGAGGCAAGCTGGATCATCCTAACAAGTCACACATCTTGCGGCGCCTCAACCTGTCTGACGCGGACAAACAAGATCTAATTGAATTTCTGAAATCGCTAACGGACGAAGAGATGCTGCATGATTCGCGCTGGAGCGATCCACGGAAGGGCACGGCTCACGCCGTACCCGAATGAAGCCGGTCGTAGAGCCAGGTGCGCGCAAAACGCAAATGTCTTTCGACGGTCGCGTCTGAAACGCCGCGCAGTTCACAAATCTCTGGCACCGTGCAGCCCATCAGGTATCGCAACTCCACCAGGCGGACTTTGTCGGCGTCCAACTTCTCCAAGTCCGTCAAAGCCCGGTCCAGATCCAACATGTCCTGGCCGCGCACGTCCACCCAGCTCAAATCATCCGACATAGGAACGCGGCTTTGGCTGCCTTCGCGCTTCTGGGCTACTCGAAGCCGGGCCTGATCCACCAGAATGCGGCGCAGCTCCACGGCCACCACCGAGAAGAAATGATGGCGATCGTTCCACTGCATGTTTTGGATCTTGCGCAGCCGGATGTAGGCCTCATTCACCAATGACGCAGGCTCGGTGGGCATTCTCTCTTGAGCCGCGAATCCGGCGGCGATGGCCAGCATTCTTTGGTAGGCCCAGCTCATCACCAAGTCGTAGGCGTGCGAATCCCCGGCCTGCCATCGCCGCAGCAAGGTGGTGATGTCCGTGGGCTGTGTTGCATCCGCCATTTATGAATAATTATGGTCCGACGGCAGGCGTACGGCAAGCCTCTGGCTCGCCAATTAAGAGAAAATGCTAGTCATGCTCCGATTGACTGCAGTACTGCTGCTAATCTCGATTGCGCTCCCGGCCCAGGCAGCGGGACTACGCGCGGGCGTTGCCAGAACCGATATTACCCCCACCACGCACGAAGTAATGTGGGGATTTGAAAGCCGTCTGGACCCAGCCGAGAGCACGCTAGATCCGCTGTACGCGCGAGTGCTGGTGCTGGAGGCGGGCACCCAGCGTCTGGCGATTGTCGCCCTCGATCTCGGCCGAAGCTTCGGCGAAGCGTCGCTCGACCGGTTGCGTGAATCGGCGCGTAAGTCGAGCGGCATTTCCTGTTTGTTGGTGTGCGCCTCGCACACACATAGCGCCCCGATAATCAAAGATGAGTATACCGGCGCGCCACCTGCCTGGGAGCAACGAGCCATCGATCGTATCGGTGCTTCCATCGCCCAAGCCGCCGGTCATCTGGTGGACGCCAGGATCGGCGCCGGGACCGGCTCTGTCTACATCGGCCATAATCGTCTCCCGCTGCGGCCGGACGGAACTTTCGGATGGTTTGAACGCAATCCAACCATGCTTCCCACTTCTCCCGTGGATCCCACCGTGACCGTGCTTCGCGTGGATACGTCAGATGGCACACCGCTCGCCATCCTGGTGAACTATGCCTGTCACCCAGTTGTTCTGGGGCCGGATAACCGGCAGTATTCGGCCGACTTCCCGGCGGCGATGAACCACACGGTTGAGGCGGCATTGGGCGGTAAGGTCATCAGTTTCTTCCTGCAAGGCGCACCGGGCGACATCAACCCTTACCATGCCGTTACTCCTCTTCAAGAGGACGCTGTCAAGATGCGGGATTGGACGGGCGAACGGCTGGGTGCCGAAGCAGCCCGAGTGGCCAAAGAGATTCACGCAGAAAATGTCCCCGCGGCGAGCATCGACTTTCGTGAGGAGACCTTGAATTTCAAGCTTCGCTGGAGCCAGGAAAAGTTTCAGGCGGGACTGCTGAAGTTTCTGGGACCCAAAACGCTGGATCTGATGGGTTCGCCCATTCGTCCAATGATCGAGAGCCGTGTCACCGCCGTTCTGATCAATCATCAGATCGCAATCGCGACCGTTCCCGGAGAGCCATTTGTCGATTTCCAGAAGAACTGGCGCGACCGGTGTCCTGCCACAGTGGCGCTTTTCCTTGGTTATACCAATGGCTACCACGGCTATTTCCCCACCATCGAGGCAACCTCGCGCGGCGGCTACGGCGCGGCCAGCGCCAGCACCTGGGTAGAACCGGGCGCCGGAGAACGCATTATTGACTGGGCGGTAGTGAAGACTTACGATATGTTGGGTAAGTTATCGGATCTGCCGGACGATCTGAAGCGCGATGTCTATAAGTGAGGCAGAAACCTTTTGACTAGAAGAAAGTCAAGTAAAGGGGGAGAGATCTCGAATGCCGAATAAATTCACTACCAGCTTGACACTGGCAGTCCTACTGTTAGTTCCAGCCAGCTTCGCCCAAAAACATGACAAGAACCACCAGGATGCCTTCGTAGGCGACCCGGATGAGACTGAGATCGCAAAGCATGTCCGCCACGAGCTCGTGATGCTTCCGTATTACAACATCTTCGATGATCTCGCATTCAAAGTGGACGGTGGCACGGTCACGTTGTTGGGAGCTGTCGTCAAACCCACACTGAAAGACGATGCTGGACGAGTGGTGAAAAAAATTCCGGGCGTCCAGCAGGTAATCAACAACATCGAAGTGCTGCCGCTCTCGCCTATGGACGACCAGATCCGGAGGGCCGAATACCGAGCGATTTATGGCGATCCATCCATATCCACGCGGTATGGATTTCGCGCTCTGCCCTCCATTCACATCATCGTGAAGAACGGGCACGTGACATTGGAAGGCGTTGTGGCGAACCAGGCGGACAAGAACCTGATTGGCATAAAGGCCAACGGTGTCCCCAGTGTCTTTTCGGTGACTAATAACCTGTTAAGTGAAAGCGAGAAGTAAGTCGCTACTGCGGGTCATTTGCGGCGATCTCGCCGATATACGCTATGTTGTCGCCTTTTTTCATGGATGGTACGGCGCCGATGTAGATCACGACACCCGATAACGGCGCAGTGACATCCCAAACCTTGTTTCCGAAATAGTCCGTCATATAACCAATCCTGGACCCCTGTTTGACATAGGCTTCCGGGACCACCAGCGGATAGAAAACGCCCTCTCGATCGCTACTCACCACGGCATAGCGGCCGATCCACAAGGGATGTTCCACCGGCGCCGCAACGCCCGGCAACATCTTTAGGTGACACATAACCTGCCGGCTGCCTTCCATCAGCGCATCCACGTCTTCCGCCTGTGTAGTGCCGGCATGTCCCGCTTCTACCGCGATCGCTGGTTTCCCCAGGTTCTGCGCCTGACGCGTAACGGTAGTGACCCCGGATGTCCGAGGGTCTGTGGGCCGGTTGTGCTGGATGATGATATGGTCGAAGCCGAAGGCCAGCACGATTCCACGCGTGGTTTGATCCAAACGGTCGTTACCGGTATCCGGCCAGTAGGAATAGCGCCGCATGTTCTCGTCCAAATCTCCTCCGTGGAAATCGATCAGGTAGTCGCACTTTTCGAGCACCTGTTTGGTGATCGCCCATAGCGCCCGCTCCGTCTGCGTTCCGTCGGGCTTTCCCGGATAGAGCCGGTTCATGTTCTTGCCGTCCACGGGATTCAGATGCGGCACTTTCTGTAAAAACGACGCGACGTTCAGTAGCGGGACCACGATCAGGGTTCCCGACAGCGTGGCCGGATCGGCTGCCTCAGCCAGTTTCATGAGCGCGATGACGGAGGCGTACTCCGTGCCGTGCGCGCCGGCCAGAAGCGCTAACGTTGGACCGGGTTTTGCTCCATTAATAACGATCACCGGGATCTCCAGCGCGGCATCCACGCCGGCTGGCACCTGAATAAACCCAGTAGCCTTCTGTCCCGATTGAGCCACGGCCGTCCCTACGGCAACGTCGGCCCCATGCAGCAGTCCCAAACTCAGAAATAAACCCGCAATACGCACTTGTCGCCTCTTTCCCGGGGCTATAGTACCAAAACGCCGCCAGCAATGATGCAGTTTTCTCCCCGCTTGCGCTAACTGGGTAAGAGCAAAAGCTAAAAATCTACAAACGAGTGCCCATGAACATTTTTCAAGGAGCGCCCCTGCTAGGAGTGTTGGCAGCCGCGCTGGCCGGCGCACAAACGCTGGGGGTCAATCATTACGGATTTGGCGCTGGAGATGCCCAAATGCTGAGACAACTCAGTCCCTCGCCCGTTCCTTTGCGAATGACGTTCTATTGGCACGATCTAGCTGTCAATCCGGATTACTACGATTCGCAGGTCACTGCTGCCACCCAGGCCGGCGTGCCAATTCTGGGCATCCTGGGATACTCGTCCCTGAGCGAATCCTCCATGCCGGTTGTTTTCGACTTTACGGAAATTAGTCCTTTCAACATTTCATGGGATACACCAACGGGCCTGTTGCCCTGGGGATCGGAGGGCGTCCAGGGAACAGCGAAATACCTCTGGAACGTGAAGCTCGAGGACGATCAAACTTATCCGCGCGTGGTGGCCGTTAGTCCTACTGCCGAAGGCGGTTTTGTCCATGGAGGTGTTCACTTTCAAGTTCCCGCAGGACATTCGGTGGTGCTTTGGGCTAAGGTTGGTTTCCTACAGGGCGCTAACCCCGCGACGCGTGCCAATTTTTCCATCACATATCTGAAAGGAACTGAATTTCCCCGCTTGGCTAGCATCCAGAAGGGGCCAGATGGAGCACTTTCGTCGCTCACTGCCGACATTTCGAACTTGGCCGGGACATCTGTCGAGCTTTTCTTCAACGTCGATCCTGTTCCAGGCCACCCGGCCGGGCTCGCAATCTGGCAAGCCGCGGGAATTCTGGTGGATGGCGTGCCACTTTCCATGTCTCGGGAGATCGTGCAGAATGTGCAGGCGGTGATCAACTATCCGCCGAAGGATCCGGATGCCTTTGCGGCCTACGCGGCTAATCTGGCCGGACGATATCCGCAGATTCAGGCATGGGAAGTCTGGAACGAGCCAAATACGTCATTTTTCTGGCGGCCGGCAGTGGACGTGGAAGCTTACACAAATCTGCTCGAGAAAACCTACCGCGCGGTGAAGGCGGCCAATCCGAAATCGACGGTTATCCTGGGTGGGTTGAGTCCCGGCGACAGGAGCGGCACCGCGGATTCTGTTCCAGTTGCTGATTTCCTGAGCCAGATCTACCAGCGTGGAGGCGGAGCTTTTTTTGACGCCGTTGCGTACCACGCCTATGGCGATGGCGCGCTGGATGATTGGCTCGGGGACGCGCTGCTCGGAATCCGATATGTGATGGATTCGAACGGCAACCTCTCGAAGCCCATTTGGATTACTGAAATGGGTTGCTACACGAACGGCCCTGGATCGGTGAGCGAGGCCTGGCAAGCCGAATATTTGAGCCAGGCACGAAGCTTTCTGGCACGTATTCCCTATGTAGAGCGCGTGTATTGGTATACGCTCCGGGACGCGGGGATCTCGACGAATCCTGAAGCGAACTACGGACTGTTCCGTGCCGATGGCGAGCCCAAGCCGGCCGTCAAAGCCTTCTCGGCGCCCCTGGGCAACTGATCCGATACGCTAAACTTGGTTCCTGACGTATCGCCTATGCTCTTTCGCCGCACAATATCACTCGCAGCATTCGCCCTGGTCCTTTCAATTTCCGCGCTCGCGAATCGCGGGATCACACCGGAGGACTATTTCGGATTTCATTTCATCAGCGATTCCCGGATCTCGCCGGATGGCCGGCAAGTGGCCTATGTTCTCACGGCCATTGATCAGAAAAAGAATCGCCGGAATTCGTCCATATGGCTGGTCGCGGTGGACGGCCTGTCCGTGCCGCGCCGGCTCACCGCCGAGGGTTTCAGCTCGAATTCGCCGCGCTGGAGTCCGGATGGATCGCGGCTGGCTTTTCTCTCTGCCCGCAATACGGAAACGCCGGAGCCGGCTCCAAGTGGCGCGCCGCCGGCCGAGCCGACCCACCCGCAGATCTGCATCCTCAGCATGGATGGCGGAGAAGCTCAAGTCGCAAGTCATCTGAAGAATGGCGCTACTGCGTTTCAATGGTCGCCCGACGGTAAACGTTTCGTGGCCGTCAGCCGCACCGGTCCGAGCGACGAGATCGCGCGTGACGCACGCAAAAGCGATGTCCGCCACTACCGGCACATTTTGTACAAGTTCAATGATACCGGCTGGTACGACGACAAGCGCAGCCA
>DASYNU010000278.1:0-17156 GCA_036008345.1 Bryobacteraceae bacterium | reverse complement strand
GCCGCGGTCCCGCTGCCGATGATGGGTAAAATTACAAGGATTCGCTCGTAGGAATTGCGGGGACTGACGGGCGGTTGCGCCTGGACAGTTCCAACCAGCGCGAAAAGACACACCAAGACTGCCACTGCTCGGATAACACCCAGCATGGTTTAGCGCACCAATTGATCAAACAGCTTAGACACGTTCTGTTCGGGAAGCCGAGCAAACAACGTTTTCCAGAACCAGAATTTGACCGGTCATCGAAACGCTCACAACCAGCAACCAGCCACCAGCCACCAGCCACAATCCCGCCTGTGATAATGAAAGCGGCAATGTCCCGCGCACTCCTGCTCCTCGCGATCGCCGGGTCGAGCGCCTGGGCGCACATCGGCAGTCCCGACGTCTTCTTCGAAGGATCAGCCGGGCCTTATCCGCTGTTCGTTACCATCCGCCCGCCTAGCGTGATTCCGGGCGTCGCGCAGATCGAAATCCGATGTCCTTCACCGGATCTGCGGAAAATGCTAATCACTCCGATCCCACTCGCTGGAGAAGCGTCCAGGCATTCGCCCACGCCCGATGTTATGACCGCGTCGAAGTACGACCCGCGGTTCTTTACCGGCAGTTTTTGGATCATGGAAACCGGTTCCTGGCAGGTTCGCATCCAGGCCGATGGCGCTCGCGGACCGGGACGGCTTTCGGTTCCCGTAGCGGCGGTTGCGAATCGCACCAAAAGCATGAACCTCGCGCTCGGCGGGATTCTGTTCGCTCTCATGGTGACGCTGATCGCCGGCCTGGTCAGCATCGCGGGCGCGGGCGTAAGAGAAGCCCAACTGGAACCGGGCGCGAAAGTGCCGCCCGAATATCGCCGCCGCGCGCGCATCGCGATGGCGGCAACTGCTGTCTTGATGGTTGCTATTTTATATCTCGGAAATCTCTGGTGGCGCGCCGAAGCGAGCGATTATTCCCGCTATTTATACAAGGCCCTGCAGATGAAGCCGTCGCTTGATGGAAGCAAACTCATTCTTGAACTCAGCGATCCCGGCTGGATTGTTTCGCGCAGGCTGGACGATTTTGTGCCGGACCACAATCATTTAATGCATCTTTATGTGATCCAGTGGCCGGAGATGGACCGCGTCTGGCACTTGCATCCGGAAATGGAAGGCACCGGCCGCTTCCGCCAGCAATTGCCGGACATGCCGCGCGGCCATTACAAGCTGTATGCCGACGTGGTCCACGCCGATGGCTTTCCGGAAACGCTGGCCGCGGATTTCAACTTCAACGCGGATGTGCATGGCCAGCCGCTCTCGGGCGACGATGCAGCGGGGACGGCAGGGCCAACGCTTGCGGACGGTTTCCGAATGGTCTGGGACCGCGATCCGGGTCCACTGCAGCCGAAGAAGCTTCAGCTGTTTCGGTTTCATATTGAAGATTCGCAGGCCCGGGTGGCTCACGATCTGGAACTTTACATGGGCATGGCCGGCCACGCGGCTTTCGTGCGTAGCGACGGCGCGGTGTTCGCGCACATTCATCCTTCGGGAACCGTGGCCATGCCGGCGCTCGCGCTGGCCGATCCAGCGCGCGGCATGAATATGGACACTCCACCGTCCGAGGTAGCGTTTCCCTACGGGTTTCCGGGGCCGGGCCGTTACCGCATCATTGTCCAATTAAAACGCGCGGGAACGGTGGAAACCGGGCTGTTCGACGCGCTGGTGCAATAGCGCCCCTACCTTTTGAGGGGCCGGCACATCCGGTCCTTCACTATCGCGTATCCGGCCCATACAAAAATCAGCACGTACATCTTTGGAACAAACGGCAAGATCAGCGGGAACGTATTGAAGCCGGCGTGGAAGATGGCGGCCGCAAGAATGGCATGGCCGGAGCGATTGTAAATCCAGGTAGTGAGAATGGTGAGAGGGATCAGAAAGATGACGCGGATCTCCAGGTAGAGAATCAAAGAATTTGCCACCCACCCGCCGAGATCCAGCGGCGCGTGCCAGAGGGACCAGGGCAGCCACACTAATAAGCTGGCCACCAGCGGCGAATACCTGCGCTGCAACCGCTCCAACAGAAAGCCTCGCCAACCCGGCTCCTCCAGCACTCCGGTGAAGATCAGGGCGTAGCTGAATTTGACGATTCCGGAAGCCGCATACATCCCGGCGGAGCTCTGCGGGGCCGGCCACTGCAACGGAGCTCCGAAGGCGTGCGCCAGAGCCGATGGCAGAAGTAGAAATGCAGGCATGGATAACAACGCGATAGCGGGCCAACGCCAGTTTGGCGGGCGGACCAGCGATCCGAGCAGATTTCGGACTCCTGGATCTTTTGAAAACGCGCCGGAGATGACCCAGCCCGGAAGCATCGCGGGCGCGATCAGCCAGGGCTTGATTTGCACCGGCCAATGCGGATGGGTTCCGCGCCATTCGCTGGTGAAGATCAGAACCACCCAGCCGAGCACGGTGCTGCCGATGAACCAGAGGATTCGCCGTCGGCGATCGGGTTGTGATTTGCCGGAACGGGATAGCAGCATGGCGGCGAATGCGGGGCCGCAAATACCGAGAATCAAAACTTCTTCGTTCGCATGCCAGTGAATCAGCGGTATCAACACCAGCCACGACAGTGCGTACGAGAGGCCGACGTATGCCCAGATTTTCTTCATGAATTGGTAGAGGTGTTAGAAGTGTTATTTGTGAATGGGCGGCGTGACGCCCCACAACACGAAGTAGAAGACCGCCATCGTACTTAAGAGTGAAATCGCGCCGATGCGCAGCATGCCGGGATTCAATCGAGCCGGCAAGGCTACCAGGATGAGCTCTTCGGCCGCCGAAGACCAAACCCGAGCAACACCAGTGAAACGCTGGCATTGCCAGGCATCCCAGATCTGTTGTTTAAACACATCTGCCATCTCGTCTCCGAACCTGGTTCGTAGCGCGCGCGGATATAGCGCCAACACGCATGCATAGAGCCGGCAGCTTATGCCGAGAAGCGCCGGCATTTATCGCGCCCCCTGGGACGCCAACTTCTTCCGATGCGCCAGGCGAAGCACGTCATCCATGCGGGCGAGCTCGGCTTCAAAAAGCGATTTGCCTGGGCGTGTCAGTTTGTAATAGCGGCGCCGGCCGTCTTCTTCGATACTGTCTTTGGTCTCGGCGATCAGCTTCAGGTCGAGCAGCCGTTGGATGGTGGTGTACAGCGTTCCGGGGCCCATGCGGAACTTGGAGCCTGAAAGTTTCGAGACCTCCTGCATGATGGCGTAGCCGTGCTTTTCGCCGTCAGACAACGCAAAGAGGATGAAGAAAACCGCCGGAGTGAGAGGTGGTTGAAGTTCCTCGGTTGACATATCAGTTATAGATATATCACTTCGTGATATAGCTTGTCAAGGCGGGCGCAAGGCACCGACTCCCTTACGGTCGCGGCTCGGCCCCGTTACCGAGCCGCGAGCGTGAGCGACCGGTGCTTGTCAAGGCGGGGGAAAGGCACCGACTCCCTTACGGTCGCGGCTCGGCTCCATTGCAGAGGGTGCTTTTAGGGCTTGAACTGCGTCGAGAGATATTTCAGGATGGCTTCGCGGTCTTCGGGCTTCAGGGGGGCGCCCCAGCCGGTCATTTTGTTTACTTCGCGGTCCCACTGCGCGGGGGTGAGGCGCTGCTGCAGCATCATGCCTTCGTCGTGGCAGGTGAGGCATGCGGATTGATAGCCGGAAGGCTGAGCGGGCGGGCGCGATTCGATCGGAATGTTGATCATCTCCTGAGTAGTCACCTGGACCTCCACGCGCTGAGCGACGTTCCACAGGTAGCCGGACGGATTCCACTGCTGCTCGAGCGGCTGCACTTGTCCAGCCGCATTGGTAGCGCGCGCCAGCAGTGTATGTTGCCCTTCAGCGGCTTGCCAATCCAGTTGCCACAATCGCCAGGCATATTGGCCTTTATCTTTGCCTAGTTTGGCGGGTTTCCATGTACTGCCCGCGTCCAACGAAACATCCACGCGAGTGACCGGCGAAGTGTTGGACCAAGCCGTTCCACTGATACGAGTGCGTCCGGGTTGGATCCAACCTGCGATGGGAGTGGCAATGACGGACTTCACGTTCAACTCCGTGACCGGAATCATTTCCTTCGGATCCACGGCGGCGCCGGGCTCTACCGGATGAGCAGGATGCCGGTAGGCGGTCTTCATCCAGAAGCCCTCGAATTCGTGATCCAGCACTTCGATGTGCTGCAGCCACTTCACCCATGAATCGCTGGCCCAGCCTGGAACGATCATGCGCAGCGGAAAACCATGTTCGATGGGCAATGCTTGACCGTTCATTTCATACGCCAGCAGTGTATCCGGGTGGAGCGCTTTCGCGATGGGGATGGTCCGCTGGAAGTCCGGCATCTTGCCCAAGGGCACATCCGCGCCGTCCATAAGAATGTGCGCGGCGGAATCTTTCAAGCCGGACTTTTCCAAAACATCGCGAAAACGAACGCCCGTCCATCTGGCGTTGCCCACGCTGCCGAAGGCCCACTGAGTTCCCGCCATGCGCGGCTGATAGAAGCTGCGGCCGTTGCCGGCACATTCTACGACGGCAACCATTTCGACGCGCCGCATGCTCTTCAGATCGTCCATGGTCAACGTGAGTGGCTGGTTTACCACGCCATCGAGTTTTAGGCGCCACTCAGCGAGATTCGGCGGATCGGGGGTGTAGGTATGGGTGCGAACGAAGAACTGATCGATGGGCGTGATCCATTGGTTGAAGCCCGAGAGCGGCATTTCGAGATCCTCGGGACGGGAGGAGCGGACGATCATTTTAGACAGATCCGCGGAATCGGCGATGCGGGGCAGCGCGCCGGCAGCCGCAGCGAGGAAAAGCTTGCGTCGAGTTAGATTCACTAGAAGCTCACATTCTTTACTACTACGGCTTGATCGCGGATCTCGGCATCGAAGTCGAGGAACGCGCCGCTCCGGGCCACGCGGACGTGATAGGTGCCGGGAGGAAGATTAAAGATGGCAGGCGTGCGTTTGGATTGCATCTCATTATTTATTTCGATGGTGGCGCCGGGAGGGCTGGAGGTGACGCTCAGCGTGCCCAAGGCTTTGCTCAATTGCAAAAAAATGTCGCCATCCTGAGGGACGTTGAAGACGCGCGGGTACGATCGGAAGCCGGCCAGTTGGGCGTTCATGGCATGCCGGCCCGACGGTAGCTGCAGCATGCAGGGCGCCTTGCAGGTTAAGCCGGGATTATCGTCGATGGTGACTTTCGCGCCGGACGGGTCGGTCAAGAACTGGACGGTTCTATCCGCGCCTGGCTTTACGACAACGGGAGGTGGAATGGTGGAAACTTCACGTCGAGGAGGCGTGGGCGGCGAAGTCTCGCCGGGAGTGGTGTCAACGGGCTTGGTGGTTTCCGGTGTGGTCTCCGGCTTAGTGGTCTCCGGTTTTGTTGCATCGGGCGGAGTCTCGGGTTTGGGTGGTTCCTGAGCGGCCGGAGCGGGAGCCCGCGAGTCGCCGACGGGGCTGGGTTTAGAGACAGGTTGATCCGCATGTTGATCCAAGTGTTGATCCAGGTGTTTGTCGGGCGTAGTGGGCGATTCGGTGGTAGCGACAGGTTCGGAGTTGCGGTTGAACAAAAACTTCTGTGCGCCGAAAAGAACCAGACCCACCAGACCGATGCCGACCAGCATCCAGAGCAGACTTTTGAGCAGTGGGTTCCGGCTTTCCCCATCGTCGTCGCGGACCGGACGGGTGGGGATCACTTGCGGTGTTGCCGTGCGGACGGGTTCGGGAGCGCTATCGGACATGCCGATGGTAGAGGTGGCGGCGGAGGTGTGAAACATAGCGGCGCCACCGCCGATGGTGGGTAAGTTCTGAGCGCCGCTACGTGGGAGAGGGTGCCAGGCGGGGTTGGCGTTGCATGCCTCGGCTAGAGCTTCGACAAATTCCACCGCGGTGGGGTAACGCTCAGTAGCGCTCTTGGATAGGGCTTTGCGCAGGACCACTTCCACCTGCGGCGATAAAGTGGGATTGAGGCGCTGCGGCGGGACCGGCTCTTCGCGCACGATTCGATAAAGAAGCGACGGCAGGTGATCGGCGACGAACGGCTTCTCGCCGGTCAGTATTTCGTAGGCAATGACGGCGAGCGAAAATTGATCCGCGCGGCCATCCACGGCGTGCCCTTGCACCTGCTCGGGCGACATATAGTTCGGAGTGCCCATCATGACGCCGCTCTGAGTCATCTGCTGAGAGAGAATTTTGGCGACACCGAAGTCGGTGATTTTGGCGAGGGTACTTTCGTGGATCAGTATATTGGCGGGCTTGATGTCGCGGTGCACGATGCCTTTTTTGTGGGCGTAATCGAGCGCGAGGGCGATTTGGCGAAGAATGGAAAGCACGCCGTCGGGGAGCAGGGGCTCCGAGCTATTCAAGACTTTTTCGAGCGGCGGACCATCCACGAATTCCATGAATATATAGGCCAGGCCGTTCTCTTCGGAAATATCGTAGATGGTGACGATATTGGGATGGGAGAGAATGCCGGCCGATTGGGCTTCGCGGAACAGCCGCTCACGCAAGCGGTCGCGTTCGGCTTCGTCGGTGAAGTCGGAGAGGCGAATGGTTTTTATGGCGATAACCCGGTTAATGGCGGGGTCTTGCGCTCTATAAACGACCCCCGTTGCACCGCGTCCGAGCTCGTCTAGAATCCGGTATCGCCCGATTTGCTCCACGCCACTCCGCAAGCGCGTACGCGAACGAGCGCCTGTGAGGTTATTTTAACAGGTTGAGTGGTTTGGGACTCATTCAAGAAAAAGCACCGGCTCCCTTACGGTCGCGGTTCGGTTGCGCACACGCGTGGGGAAAAACGCGCGGATTTTTCACTTGGCAGGCGGAAGCGCCTGCCCCACCAACGCTAGGCCTAGGCGCTGGCGGATATCTTGGAAGCGCGGATCGCTTCGCAGGGCATCGAATTCCGGATTGAGCAGATTCACGGGCAACGAAGTATCGCGAACTTCGAGAGCGCGTTCCAGATGATGCAGGGCCTGATGTGGGTCGTCCAATCCAGCGTGAATGGCGGCGAAACTCATGGGTGAAACGTAGTGAGGCGAGCGTTCGTTCAGCGCGTTGAGCTCCTGTAGAGCTTCCTCGCGGCGTCCGGCCCGGGCGTAGCAATAGCCCAGTTGACCGCGCAGCAATGAACGGCATTTCATAGGATTTGCATTGGTGAAATGCGCGATGGCGTCCTCGAACAATCCCTTGCCGGCGTAAGCGAGCCCCAAACCAAAATAGGGCAATCCGTAGTCGGGAGCGAGCTGGGAGACAAGGAGGTGCTGCGAGATGGCTTCGTCGTAGCGGCGCGAGACTCCATAGAGCCAGCCCAGAACAAAATTCGCAAAGAGCGAGGCCGGGTCAAGTTCGAGAGCGCGCTCCACCTCAGCCAGCGCGGATTCGAAGAGTTCGCGGCAAGCCAGATGGATGCCATAAGCGACGTGACCGGTGGCATCGTGGCTGTCCAACTGGATGGATTTTTCCAGCTCCTGCTCACCAGCCACCCAGTTCCAGTCGAGGAGCGACAATACGGAACCAAGGGCGACATGCGCTTCGGGTAATAGAGGGTTGAGCGAAATCGCTTTGAGAGCCGCTTCCTTCATCCGGTCGCCGGCGTCCTGTGGCGTCAAAAAACCGAACATGGAACTCACCAGTAGGGCTTGACTCAAAGCAGCCCAACCGGCGGCGTAGTTCTCGTCGGATTCCACGGCATGGCTAAAACAGGCGACGCTATTCCGGATGCTATCGGGGGTGGCGAGCTTCCAATAATATCGGCCCTGCAGGTAGAAATCGCGAATCTCTTTGTGCTCCGCATGACGCCGGGCAATGACGGCATGGTCCGGGGGAGACACCAACTCACGCAGCAAGGATTGCGCGAGTTGGGCTACCCCACGGAGGTCCGGATACTCGAAATCGGTGGCTTCGGACCAGGTATAAGAGCCGTCCGCGGAGTTGAAGAGCTGGACGATCAGGTGAAAGCCGGAGGGGCGAAATTCAAGGCTGCCTTCAATGACGTAATCGGCGTTGCTGACATGCCGCGAGAGTCCGTTCATCTCACTGGGGAACGGGGCGGAGTGGGGCTGGGCGATAACCTGCAGACAGCCTTCCTTAATAAGAACGTGGGCGAGCCTGCGTTGAATTTCGTCGGCTAACTGGCCGGCGTTGGGCGCCGGGTTGACGAAAGAGAGTGGGGCAATTTCGACAGTACGCCGGGGCGCGGGACCGGGACCACCCGGACCTGTGAAACTGCGGTGCTCGAAGACGGGCATGTAACTGCCCTTGCGGAGGAGGATGCGAACGTGGTCGTCACGGCCCTCGGTCCGGTAGTATTCATCGAGTTTGTTGCGCAGACGGCGAGCTTCTACGCGAACAATGGAATCAACTCTGGGATCAAAGGCTTCGCGCCGGTCAAACACTTCGAGTCCGATGGGGTATTCCTTGAGCCGGTGGGGTTGGCCAAGCAGGCTCTCTTCGACGATGAATTGGAGGAAACGGCGGATTCGATGGGATTGTATAAATACGCGGCTACGAAGGATTTGGTCGAGCTCCGCCCGGACGTCCGAGGCGGCGATGCCGTTCAGAGTTGTAGCAGGTGGTTCTTCAATGATAGTTCTGGCTGCGGTATCGTACATCTGTGTAGTACGACACATGGGAGTACTAACCTGTTACATTTCTTCGCAAGAAATAGTTTATTTTTGGTTTGGAGGGTGGATTGCGGGGGCGTTTCTCGTTTCTCGTTTCTGGTTGCTGGTTTCTGGTTGCTGGTTGCTGGTTGCTGGCGTTTCTCGGCGCATCCGTTGGTTTTTGTGTTTGGAGGTGTGTTGGTCGTAACTGATGGTAGACAAGAGGTTTTGGACGTACGGTGGAGGCTTGAAAATTCAAGATGCGCCATTCGCAGGTGGAGTGCCTCGGCGTAGATGGGTGCGGTGCTGACGCCAAAGTGTTGCATTCCGGCTCGAGCTTAGCAACTGTAATCGCGTGGTGAGATTGGATGGGCCGGAGGTTGATGTGGGTGCGAGGAAAAGAATATTGCGGAATCGGTCAGTGGTGATGGGGCCGAGTTGCGTTCTGAGGTAAAGGTCGCGCGTTCCGTCAACTTGGCCGCGCCTACCCAACTTCCAAATGGCCTGTAATTCGCCCTAATCGCATTTTTGGCGTTTCCTCGTGCGATTCGCGTTGCAGCGCTAACGAGCGGCAGGAGGAGCCTGACGGAGTCGCGCTATGATTTCATGGAAACCGCGATTGCCTCGGAGCTTCTTCAGATCGACGTCGGCCATCAACTGATCGGCGTCCTTATAACCCCGGTTGACGGCTGCTTGTAGATATTGAACCGCATCATCGGGGCGGCCGGCAGCCGCGGCGACGCAAGCGAACGAATACCAAGCTGTCCATGGGTTCCCCTGATTCGGATTGCGGTCTTCTTTCTCAATCACCTCCCGAAACAACTTGGCCGCTTCCCCGTAACGGTGGTTATGAGACATCGCTGTTCCAAGCTGCTGGAGCGCATTTAGCGTACTTGGATGATAAGCTCCGAGTTTACGGCGCTGACTTTCGAAGCTGTTGCGAGCGAGGTTTTCAGCTTCCGTGTACCGGCCTTCGCCGATCAGTGTTTTCGCCAGGCTGCTCTGCAAATTCAGAAGACCGGGGTGCTCCGGGTCTAGGACGCGTGTTTCAACGGCAAGCGTCTCGCGCTGCAAATTCTCCGCTTCATGGAGACGGCCTTCGCTGAACAGCATGTCAGCCAAATCGGCCTTGGTGCCCAAGGTCCGTTGGTGGTCCGCTCCAAGAGTGCGAAGCTGAATTGCCAAAGTTTGCCGAAATAGTTTCTCGGCGTCGGCCAGGCGGCCTTGGCTGCCGATTACTCCCGCGAGGTTATACATCACGCCGGTGGTGAAGCGATGTTCCGGCCCAAACACTCGCTGCGCGAGAGCTAGAACATCACGGTCCATTTGTTCAGCTTCCGCCAAGCCGCCGCGGGACTGAATCACTAGCGCCAGGTTACTGATCGCCTTCAAGGTTTCCGGGTGATTGGGTCCCCAGACGCGACGGCCAACGTCGATCACTTGACGGTATTCTTGTTCAGACTCCGCATATCGGCCTTTGTCCCACAGAATTCCACCCAAGTTACTCATCGCCTGCAGCGATTGAACATTTTCCGTGCCAAGCTTGCGAGTCGCGACCTCGAGCACCTCGCGTTCCAGTTGCTCAGCCTCGTTGATACGACCCTGATCTTGCAACGTGAGCGCCAAATGATCTTCAGTCTCAAGGGTGGCCGGGTTGTCGGGGCCTAACACGCGACGCTGGCCGGCCAACGCGGAACGCTCCAGTTTCTCCCCTTCCGGAGGATGTCCTCCTCGATCCAGAATCCAACCAAGCTGAGCCATCGACTCGATCGTCTTAGGATCGCCCGGCCCTAGAACACGTTGGCGTTCGGCCAGCGCGTGCCTGGCCAGTTCTTCAGCACGAGCGTAAAGGCCCAGGTTCGCATAAGTGCCGGCGATGACCTGCAGCATCTGCGCTTGAACTTCAGGATCCTTGCTAAGACCGGCCACCATATCGGTGGAAGCCTTGTCGAGGATTTCGCGGGCCGTAACGCTATTGCCGCGCGCCTCGCTGGGGTCGGATACCTTGAACATCCGGGTCATGAAATTGGTGATGCGCGTGGCGCGGTCGCGCTCACGGTTGGCGCGGTCGCGCTCCTCAGTGGTGCGGCGTAATTGAACGGCTTGTACCACGGCGAATGCCAATAGCAGCAAGAAGGCGCCCGAGGCCACTGCGACAGCCACACGGTGTCGCAGCGCGAATTTTTGCAGTTGATACCCGGCGCTTGGCGGCCTGGCGACAATCGGTTCGTCGCGCAAGTAGCGCTGAATGTCCGCGCCCAGGTCCGCCGCGGACGCATACCTGCGGGATTTATCCTTCTCCAGCGCTTTCCTTACGAGGGTCTCAATATCACCGCGATAATTGCGGCTGATCGAGCTCAGGGATTCGGGTTCATCTTCCCGAATGGTGTGCACGGCTTCAGGCAACTGCCGGTGGCTCACGTCGTAGGGCAGCCGCCCGGACAGGAGTTCGTAGAGGATCACGCCTAGCGAGTAGACATCGCTGCGAGTATCCACTTCGAGCGGGTCACCCTGCACCTGCTCAGGGCTCATATAAGCGAGAGTTCCTATTATCTGCCCCAGGCTGGTGTGAACTGTTGGGTCCGAGGGGTCCTCCACCACGCGTGCCACGCCGAAATCGAGGATCTTGGGCTGACCCAATTCGTCGACCAGGATATTGCCGGGTTTTAAATCGCGGTGGATCAGCCCACGCTGATGCGCGTGCTCCACGGCGTCGCAGATCTTAGCGATCAACAGGAGCTTCTCACGAGTGCTTAGCCGATGGGACTCTGCGTAGCGCTGCAGCGGGAGCCCGTGGATGAACTCCATGGCGATGTAAGGCTGAGGCCCGAAGCCGGTATCCGCGGAGTTGGCCTCGTAAATTTGCGCGATGCCGGGATGCTGCAAGCGTCCAAGGGCTTGCGATTCCTGCCGGAATCTGCGCAACCGCTCCGGAGTAGCGAGGCCCGGCTTGATCACTTTGACGGCCACCCGGCGGCGCGGCTCCTCCTGTTCGGCTTCGTAGACCGCTCCCATGCCGCCTTCGCCAATCAGTCGATTGATTCGGTAGCGGCCGATCGTTGTGAGGGACAGCGATGCGCATTCGACCGACATGCTGCGCGCCGCCACCTCTATTGCCGGCGCATCCAGAAAACTTGCAGTTCCCTCCGACTGCGCCAAAAGCGACAGCACTTCGCGCGCGAGCGCCTGGTCACCAGCGGAAGCTTGCTCGAGAAATGCCGGCCAGCGGCTCTTTTCCAGTTCCAGAGCCGCGTGGTACAAACGCTTGATTTCTTCCCAACGCTCAGCTTCCACGAGAATGCCTCTCGGCCAATTCACGACGCAGCCAACTCCTGGCGAACTTCCAGTCGCGTTGCACCGTCTCGACAGAAACCTTAAGCACTTCCGCGGTTTCTTTCATGTTCAAACCACCGAAAAAGCGCAACTCCACCACTTGACTCTGGCGCGGGTCTACCAGCGCTAAGGCTTGTAGCGCATCATCTACGGCTACAAGATCTGTTCCGGGCTGATTCTCTCCCACAAGTTCCTGGTCGATTTCCAATATGCAAACGCCGCCACCCCGCTTTAGTGCCTGGCGTGAACGCGCCCAATCCACGAGAATCCGCCGCATAACCCGTGCACATACCCCAAAGAAATGCGTCCGGCCCTCCCAATTTGGGGCTGAATCAACTAATCGAATATACGCTTCGTTCAACAGGGCTGTGGTTTGCAATGTGTGCCCTGGTTGCTCATGAGACATGTGTTGTTGCGCCAGCCTGTGTAGTTCGTCGTAGACCAGAGGTATGAGCTTTTCGATGGCTTCTTCGTCGCCGTTATTCCATGACTGCAACAACTCGGTTATTTGCTGTGACTGAGGCGGCTTCATTCTTACGAAACTCCCCAACGGAACTTCTGAGAAAAGACTATCATCTTGGGTCCCTGTTTTCTATGCGATACACGCGTTACGCGCCGGCTAGGGATTTGCGGCACAAACAGCTATCCGATTTTCTTTCGACCGAATGACAGTTTTTCAGGACCTTTTTCCGCACTGGAATATGAGACAGAATATCACCGGGTCAGCGGAGGTCAAATCGGGTCTTAACCGCAGGATTCGGGTGGAGGGGATGAATGCTAGGAAATCCCGCGCGGCGGAATCGATTCCGCCTGGTTGTCAGCCGGTATCTTGGATTGGCGGCTATCGCTTTATTCGCTTCGACTTTGTGCGCGCAGCGCATAAGTCCAGCTCCGCATTGTGTGATTAGTGCCGATATTGGCACCTACCCGACACCACCTTTGAACTACCCGATGCCTTCGGACCGCTACGCGGTTCAGTACAAGGTGAACGGCGGAACCTGGACGCAGGCAAACGTGAACATCAGCTACTACGGCGGCTCAAATTCATCGCCGTTCTTCAACTTTTCCGGCTACTCGACGGACACGTCGTTCTCGTTCGCGAGCATTCCCGCGCAGTCGAATGCGCTGGTGGAGATTCGTGTCAGCAAGCTTTGGGACGCTCCTTTTCTCCACAGCGATCACGTGTCGGTTCGTCCAAGCGTGAAGGCAATCCCGGCGTTCGTGGATGAAGACGGTACGGTTCTGATCTCCGCTCTCACCGGCCCGAGCTTTGCGGGAGAGCAATTCGTCCTGTGGTGGAGTCGCGGTGCCGACGGTGGCGCGGTGGAAGCTCTGGCTTTTTACCTGAATCCTCCCTATTCGGCGCCTACCACCGGCAGCATTCGAACCGTGCAGACATCAGCCGATTTGGCCGGAGATCTTTCGGGTTACGACACGCTGGACATTGAGGGCGTGCTCGCGGTGCCGCCATACAGCGACACGCCCCAGAACGAACCCGTGGGGGCCGTAGCGCTTCGAGTTCCGGCGAACATCAAGACAATCTACCTGGCGCCAGGCGCCTGGCTTCAGGGTAAGCTCCACTTCCTCGAAAGTGGACAGGGCCTGGAGAAGCGCGTTTATGGTCCCGGAGTCCTCGACGTAAGCCGGTTTGAATACGATCTCCGCTTCTGTAAAAGCGCCGACGGGTATCCGGACCAGGGCTATGGCTCGATCTCGCTCGATGCAGTTCCACCGGGCGGCACGCCGGACACGTATACAATCGACGGCATCGTGATCACCGATCAGAACCTCTACGCCACAGACCTGCTTCCGAACAGCATGATCAACAACGCAAAAGTCCTCGGCTGGAACGGCAATAACGACGGATTCGAGCTCGGCACGAACACCACGGTATCGAATGTGTTCATCCGCAGCGGCGACGATTCGCTCAAGATCTGGCGGCCTTCCGTTACCGTGACCAACGCAACCGTCTGGCAGGACTATAACGGCGGAGTCATCAACACCGGATTCTACAAAGACTCCGCGGGCAACGGCGACCTAGTGGACGGTCTGTACGTGATCAAGACCGACTGGGCCCTTCCCCAGACCGCCAGTTTCATGTGGACCGGTCTGGCGAATCAAAACAACGGAGTGATTGTGTCCTTGATGGAGCCGGGCACGCAATACGGCACCGTGCAGCCTCCGGTGTTCCGGAATATCTTCGTCGAGGATTCCCCGCAGGTTCTCTTCAGCCTCAAGATTGTGCCGCCGCGGTGCGAGCAGGGTGGGCAGACGGCCACCTGTCCTCAGGTGACGCTTTCGGATACGAGCGAGGTGTATCTTCAGATCGAGAATCTGTTCTCTCCGGTATCCCAGGCCCAAAACTCGGTTGGATTCGAGATCCTGCCAAAGGGCTACACATTAGGAGGCGCGAACCCTGGGGTGCTGCTTCCCTACACGCTAACCGGCAAGATCAGCGTCAGTTTCAAGAACGTCTTCCTCCGGACAGATGCCGGGCTGTGGCTGCCACTGGTGGGTCTCGACGCTGTTTCTACGGGTAAGGTATTTCCGAACGGCAACGTCAACCTAAACTACAGCCTGGGCTTGCCGTGAGGGTGGGATATATGAAATCACGTCACATCGTTACTTTGCTATCCGCGACCACATTGATTTCCTCCGCCTGGTCTCAATGCACAACAACAACTCTGGGGTCCGCCCTAACCTATCCGATGACCTCGGATCGGTACGCGGTCCAATACCAGATAGGTGACGGCGCCTGGACAAACGTCCGAGTCTACATCAGCTATTACGGCGAAACGTTAGGCTCACCTTACCGCTCAGACTCCGGCTACACGGTGGGATCCACCTCAATGTCGTTCGTAAATATACCTGTTACTTCGAATACTATCGTCCGGCTGCGGGTGGCCAAGGTGTTTGGAACTCCGTTTCAATTCAGCGATTTCGTCTCGGTTCGGCCCAGCGTCAAACCGGTTAGTGTCGTGCCCTTGCCGGATGGAAGTGTACAGATTTCGACCGCGACCGGGGCGAACTTTGGAGGCGAGCAGTTCATCCTGTGGTGGAACCGGGGCGCGGACGGCGGTGGAGTGGAGAGCTTGGCGTTCTTCCTGAATCCCCCGTACACGGAGCCGACCGGCGCGAACGTGTTAACCGTGAATACGGTAGAGGATCTGCCGGACACAGCGACTCTTTCGGCATCGGCGTACGACACCATCGATTTTGAAGGGATGGTCGCCATCGGCACCACGGGCGCAGTGGCGCTGGAAATCCCGTCCAACATCCTGAATATCTTTTTTGGCCCGGACGCGTGGGTGCAAGGAAAGCTCCGCTTCGACCTGGCGGACATGGACCCTGGCACTGGCGTACGGAAGACCAGAACGATCTACGGTCCGGGCGTGTTGGACGTGAGCCGGTTCAATTACCTGAACCGCGCATGCGCTGGAACCGATGACGAGTATTACGCCCTAAGCTCCAGCACGACCGTGGCCCTGGACCACTACAAGCTGGACGGCATCGCAATCCTGGACATCAATCACGCCGCGAACAACGGTTTCTTCAACAGCTCAGTCAACAATGTGAAAGTGCTGGGATGGAACAGCGAAAACGGGGCTCTTCGGCTGGATGACAACACGGCGGTGGCTAACGTATTTATTCGCAGCGGGGATGATTCGCTGATGATGTGGGGGTCGCCCGTGACCATTACGAACGCGACTGTCTGGCAGAACTTCAACGGAGGAGTCGTGAACCTGGGCTGGGATAATAATTCGCACGACGACTACGACACCATAGACGGCCTGTACGTGATAAAGACTGACTGGCAAAGTCCCACCAGCACCGATTGGACCGCCAATCCACCACCGGGCCCGCCGGCTCCGTTGCAGAGCCAGAATAATGCAGTGATTGCCTCACTGATGACTCCGGGCACCAAGTTCGGTAACACGCAACCGCCCACTATCCGAAACGTCTTCGTAGAGGATCCTCCTCAAGTTTTATTCAGTCTGAAAATCCTGCCTCCGATTTGCGCCACGAACGGAGTGTTTTGTCCGCCGAATCCGAACCTGGCGCAAGGGAGCAAAGTGCATCTCAACATCGAGAATCTCTTCTCGCCGTCTTCCAGCATCGGAAATTCAATCGGATTCCAGAACGTGCCGGCCGGCTATGTGGCGCCTGGATCGGCGGCCTTCACATCGACCGGCGACATGAGCATCAATATGAAGAACGTGTTTATCAAATCCGGTTTTATCTGGCTACCGCTGCTGAGCTTTGATGCCACAGGACCGATTGGTAAGATTGGGACCAACGGAAACAACGTCAACATCGTTTACAGCGTCGGGGCGCCGTAGCCGGCCTCGTCTTCGAGTCCAGTTGATTTCTGGTGAGATGAGGAAATGCCTCGTTTCTCCGCAGCCGCTTCCCCCAGGGTCGCGACCTGTGGATTTCGCAGCGGGCACCGCCATGAGCAAGTAGCCCGCCGAGTGTGGCGCGACCTTGCGAGCGATTCGACGTGGGTACAGCGTCAGTTTGCGCCGATTGGCAATCGGCGCGCAGGTTATCAACTTGCCCCACATGCTACGGACCCACTACACGAAAGAGTTACTTTTTCTCTTTGAGTTTGTCTTCGGGTAGCGGGGGAGGGGTTTCGTCGAATTTGATGACAGTGTCGGCGCCGAATTTTTGATAGAGGCGGAATTCGATCTCGTTCTTGGAGAGGTATTTGATGGTGCGCGAAAGCATCACCACTTTGAGGGGAACCAGGAATTCGCTGTCGCCGATCTTTTGGAAATCGTAATCGAGCACTTCGCTTGACGCGCGCACGGGGAACGTGGCGGGAATATCGTACGGCTCCTGGGTGATGTGCATGATCATGTTCGTATCGACGTCGATATAGATCAAGCCGCGGTAAGCCGGCACGATTTTGTCGGTTTTCTCCCAGCGGATGCTGTATTGGGAGTGCGGCTGATCGATGTCGTAAGAGAACGCGTACATTTTGCGGCCGCGAAGGGTGGCCCAATGATGCCACTCGAAGCGGGCTTCCGACTCTGGGGCGAAAATCGCCCTCAGCATGCTGCCGAATTCGCCCTGGGAGGTGACGCCGCCCAACTGGTCGACCGACTTGTTCTCCACCGCGGTGCCGTTGACCGTCATGACCTTGTAGTCTTCTTTTTGCTCGAAGTAGCTGAGCCGCATTACGACGGTGCCGTCGCCGCGCCATTG